>CAVKOL010000019.1:4070-22245 GCA_963658035.1 Bacteroidaceae bacterium | reverse complement strand
AGATGGCGCCCTTGCGGTCGCAGATGATGATGTCCTTCACGCCCATGCGCTTCATCAGGCGCGCGATGGAGATGCCGGCGGCACCAGCGCCCGAGAAGACCACCTTGATGTCGGCCAGCTCTCGGCTGGTCAGGCGGCAGGCGTTGATCAACGCGGCGCAGGTCACGACGGCAGTGCCGTGCTGGTCGTCGTGGAAGACGGGGATGTCGCAGACCTCCTTCAGGCGGCGCTCGATCTCAAAGCAGCGCGGGGCGCTGATGTCCTCGAGGTTGATGCCGCCAAAAGAGCCGGCCAAAAGCTCGACGGTGCGCACAATCTCGTCCACGTCGTGGGAACGCACGCACAGCGGGAAGGCATCGACGTCGCCAAAGGCCTTGAACAGGGCGCACTTGCCCTCCATGACGGGCATGCCGGCCTCGGGGCCAATGTCACCCAGGCCCAGAACGGCCGAGCCGTCGGTCACGACGGCCACCAGGTTGCCGCGACGCGTGTAGGTGTAGGAGTCGTCCACGTTCTCGTGAATCTTAAGGCAGGGCTCGGCGACGCCGGGCGTGTAGGCCACGGCCAGCTCCTCGGGGGTGGTGATGGGGGCGCGGCTGATCACCTCGATCTTGCCGTTCCACTCCTTGTGCTTGTCCAGCGCGTACTGCTTTGCGTCAACCGCCATGATTTCTCCTATCGCCAAACCGCCCGCGGGCGGGTCTCACACAACAGTTTTGAGTTTAGCCGCGCGCGCCGGGCCGCACGTCGGCTCTTGGGTGACAGGTCGAACTTTTTAGTTAAGCGAAACAGCCAGATTGGCTGCTTCTCGGCGCATTGGGCGAGAAGCCCAGGTCGCGGTGCCTACTTCCCCACCGCGACCCAGTCCTCGACCTTGGCGTAATCCAGCGACAGGTCCGAGATCTTGTGCTCCATCGTCTTGGTAAGGTCGCGAAGCGCAGGCATGATCTCTGGCGAGAAGTCCAGGTACCAGTCCAGGGTCTCAAGCACGTAGCGGCGCTTGAAGTCCTCGGGCGCCAGCACGGCGCAGCGCAGGTTGTGCAAGCGGTCGGCCGCCTTGACCACACGCGCGACGTCGTTTTGCTTGATACCGGCGATGTAGTCGGCCATCACGTAGCCCTTTTGCTTAGAAAGGAGCTTCACGGCCTCCAAAACCGCCGGCCCACCGATGGCCTCGATCTCTTCTTCTGTGGCGTCGGTGTCCTCCAACAGGTCGTGGAAGAACGCGGCGATCACATAGTCGCGGCCGTAGCCCCAGCGGTTGACGATGTCTGCCACCGCCACGGGGTGCACGATGTAGGGCATGCCGCCCATACGCACCTGACCTGCGTGTTTTTTGGTGGCAAAATCGATTGCCTCAACATAGATGGGACTGTCAACGGTGGGTTTAGCTGCCATTTATTCACAAAGCCTTGCGTAGGTTTCCAATAGATGCTTGGCGCGCGTGCGGGCGCGCTCGGGGCTGCGCAGCGTGAGGGCCAAGAACTCGGCCACGGCGTCGGCACCCATGCCGCGACGACACAGCTCGGCGTGACACAGATAGCGCAGGCCCGTCGAGGACGAAATGATGTCCAGGTCGGTGGCCTCAAGCGCGTGCTCCAAGAGCTTCACGGCCATCTCGGCGTTTTGGGCCAGCAGGCGAGAAAGGCCGCCGATGGTCGTGATGCCCAGCCACTCCAGCTGCTCGACGTAGGCGGCAGGATTGTACTCCTCGATCTGGGCGTTTGCCGTGGTGGCCATGCGCTCGAGAAGCTCGCGCATGGGCTTGTTGAGGCTCACGTACTCGCGCAGCGACACGACGTCCAACGGCACGTCCTCGGCTGTGTCCTCGATGATGCTCGTGCGCACCGAGTTGGTGTAGTCGCTCATGAGGTTGCGCACGCGCACGAACTCGTCGTCCGCCAGCTCCAACAGGGCGCTGATGCGGGCAAAGCCGCGCACCGCGTCGCGGGGCATGCCAAACTCGGCCTTGTAGCCAATGTCGTGGTCGACGTCGCTCCACACGTGCTGCAACAGGGTGCGCACCTGAATCTCGAAGCGCCATTTGCGCAGCTCGGGCGGGTAGTCGCCGCCCTCGGGCAGGCGGCAGATGTAGTGCAGGCTCAAGTAACCAAAGGTCGAGGCGGCAATGAGCTCGCGCTTATCGGTAGAGGCCTCCTCGTCCACCTCGAAGGTCTGCTCGATGAGCTTGCCCACGCAGTCCACGTCGTCCGAGAAGTAGCAGATCACGCGTGCACCCAGGATGTCGCGCAGGTCGCTGAGCTGGGTGTACCAGCCCTCCTTGCGCACCAGCTTGCCGGCAAGCGATTCCTCGGACTTGATGCGGTGCTGTATGGTGAAGGTGCGGATGCTGGACTGGTCGACCATGCTCTGGAGCTTCTCGCCAACAATCTGGTCAAGGAGCTTGAAGTCGTTCTCGGTCTTTCTGTACTCTTCCAAAATGAGACGGTTCACAAGGTTCATTTTATGCCTCTCATCTGCGGTTTATTTGACGCCCCTTACGCCAAACGTTGCCGCCTTGCCTCAAAACCTTCTAAGCGCCCCCGGGGCCTTTCCCGCCCGGGGCGCCTTGATTACTCAAGCGCAAATATGAACGACAAGATGTTGGTGTCGTCGACGCGCTGGTACTCGATCGAGCGGGTCATGCGGCGCATCATGTGGATGCCCAGGCCGCCGATGGGCCGCTCGTCGACGGACAGCGTGAGATCGGGCTCGGCCTCCTGCGTAGGGTCGAAGGCCACGCCGTCGTCGGCGAATTCGACGAGAAGATCGGCGCCCTTGCGCACAACCGTGGCCACGGCGTGGGTGGCCCCGCTGTAGCGGCAGATGTTGGAGTAGGTCTCGTCCACGATGACCTGCACGCGGTTGGCCGTGCGGGTGCCCACGCCAATGCGGGGCAGGCGCTCCTCGAAAAAAGCGACCATCAAGTCGATGGAGTCCAGGCTCGCGTCGGTCATGATGTGGTTGCGGCCGCGCAGGGCACGCACGTCGACGGCCAGCATCGTGATGTCGTCGGACTGCTCAGCGCCGTCGGCGTGCTCGCGCACCGATGCCAGGACCGACTCGCACAGGGCGCGCGGGTCGCGGCCCTCGATAGTGTTGAGCTGGTCGAGAAGGCGCTGCTCGCCGTAGAGCTCGTCGGAGGGGCTGCAAGCCTCGGTCACGCCGTCGGTGTAGAGATAGAGCTTGGTGTCGGGCGCGATCGTAAGCTCGTGCTTACGGTAGCGGATGCCGTCCATGCCTGCCAAAACCAGGTTGGGGCGCTCGTCCTTGAGGTAGGCCCACTGGCCGCCCGGTCTTCTCAGTAACGGAGGGTTGTGGCCCGCGTTGGCATACGACAGGTGGCCCACCTCGAAGTCGAACTTGCCCAGCCAGGCGGTCACGAACATGCCCGAGTCGTTGGACTCGCACAGACGGTGGTTGACCTCGGTAAAGGCCTCGTCGACCTCCATGCCGCTTTCCATCAGCGAGTGGATCTCGGTCTTGGTCTGCATCATGAAGAGGGCCGCCGGGACTCCCTTGCCCGAGACGTCAGCGATCATGACGACCAGCGTGTGGTTGTTGAGCAGGAAGAAGTCGTAGAAGTCGCCGCCCACCTCGCGCGCCGCGTCCATCGAGGCGTACAGGTCGAAATCGGCACGGTCGGGGAAGGGCGGGAAGACGTTGGGCAGCGCGTTGCGCTGGATGTCGCGGGCCAGCGCCAGCTCGGCGTCGCGGCGGTGCTCGGCCTCCTCGATGTAGCCCTTGAGGGCGTCGACCGTGGTGTTGATGTTGTTCGAGAGCTTGTTGAACTCCTGGTGGGTTCGCACGTCGATGTGGGTGTTAAGGTCGCCGGCGGTGATCTTCTCAAGGCCGTCCTCGACGCACTCGAGGTTCTTGACCACCCTAAAGCGCATGAGCTGGAACAAGATGATGAACAGGGCGTCGTTGACCAGGATCTCCAGGTAGATGGTGAGATACAGCAGGTACTCGGCGGCGTAGTCGGCCTCGGCCTCGGGGACGTAGGCCATCATGACGCGGCCGTCGGTCACAGATCCGCCGCGCATGACGTAGCAATCGGTGCCGTCGATCGCGATGCTGTAGAGGGTGTATTCCTCAAGCTCGGACGGGCTTTGCGAGAAGAACTGGCCGTCGTAGACGTTGAGGCCCGGGGAGTAGCCATAGAAGGTCGTGGGCGAGAGAAGCTCGCCGGTGTCGACGTCGTAGGCGATCACGGCGCCGTTTTCCTGGATACGCCACACGGGGACGTCGCCCACAAAGACGCCCCAGCCAAAGACGTCGCGGGCGTACTCGGAGTCGGCCAGGTGGATGTTCAGGATGGTGCTGGCCTGGGTGGTGGTGACGGCGACAGCGATCCACGCGGCGCAGATGGTCACCACAACAAAGGCCGAGAAAACGGCCGCGAAAAGCCTAAAGCCCAGGTCGGAGATCAGGTGCGGCGGGCGGACGAGAAGGGCCTCGTGATTGATGTAGCCGCGGCCCACAAGTGCCAGGCCCACGGCCAGGCCGGTCAAGCCCACCATGGGCAGGGTGCAGACGCTCACATACTGGAAGGCCACCGAGACGCTGGACGCGTTGGTGAGCAAAATCAGCAGCATGTGGAAGACCTCGGTGGTCACACCGATGGCGATGCCGTAGCCGGTGATGGGCGTGCGGCCCTCAAAGACAAAGCGGCGCATTGCCGCGGCGCCCAGGCCCGCGACGACTGCAGCCATCGAGCAGGCAAACTGCGTGGTGTAACCGCCGCCCCACATCACCGAGCACCAGCGCTCGATGCCCGCGATGAGGCCCGCGATGATGCCCGCCGGGCCGCCAAAGGCCAGACCGGCCACGACGGGGCCGGCGTCGCGCAGGCTCATGACGCCGCCGTCGACCACGGTTATGCCCGTCTCGGAAGAAATGACGGCAACCAGGCCAAAGGCCAGGCCATAAATAAGCTGGTGCGCCCACTTGGGCAGGCGCATCCAGCCAGCGGTTCTACCGATAAACGTGAAGATGAGCGCCGCTACCGCCGGTAGCAGCGTTTGGATCGCCAGGTTGGGCATCGCGACCGCCGAGGGTTGCTACTCGATGACCAGGAAGTCCATGAAGCCGGTGATGTCGAAGATCTCCATCACGGCGTCGGCCACGTTGGTGAGGCGCATGGAGCCCTGGTTGTTCATGGTCTTCTGGGCGCGCAGGATCAGGCGCAGGCCCGAGGAGGCGATGAACTCAAGGCCGGCCAGGTCAAAGACCAGGTCCTTGGCCTGGGGCAGGACCTCGTCAAGAACGGCCTCGAGCTCGGGGGCGGCGGCAGTGTCAAGGCGGCCGGCGAGGGCCAGGGTCACGTTGTCGCCGTCGACGGTCTTCTGGATATCAAGAGCCATGGGGATTTCCTTTCTTTTGTGGCGAGGCCACGCTGGTGGCGCGGGCTTCTCGCCGCCTCTATGTTTGGAGGTTGTCCAAACACCAAGTATCGCATTTTTGGCCCGGCGCGGGCAGCTCGCGCGGCATTGTCACAAGCTTTTACTGCTCCGCAACGTTGGTGGAGGGGCCCAAACGGTGCTTGGAATAGCACTGGCGCGACTTTTCTTGGTTTAAATCCGGGTTGGCCAAGTAGCCGACGCCTTTTGGGCGTTGCTCAACTGGGCAAACGTCAGCGCGAGCGGCTTTGCTACTCGGCGGGTTGGATTTTAAACCAAGAAAAGTCGCGCGAGCCCAGCTCAACCGCCATCGTTGGTCGGGGCTCGCGCGTGGCGCGGGTCAATATACGAGCCAAAGACGTATCTTAGGCAGAGTCCACAACAGACCGATATGTCAGGACCAGCCAGACCACCATTACAAACTGCAAGCAGGGAAATACAAGGCTAAGAGGCTTGGATAACACCGGCATCGAAACGAAGGCGAGGATCATTCCGCTGATCAGTAACGCAGCGACTATCATTCCCAGGCCAGCCGCCAGGCGTCTCATCATCGATTCGTTTTTCAGCAATGCAACCACTAGGAAAGATAGGTAAGACGCCGCGAGCCTTTCCATTAATTCGCAAGGCGGGATGAGGGAGGGGCACGCCGTCCAAGGCAACTCAGTTAAAAATGAATGCACATAGGAGCCCTCAGCAGCAAAAACATGAGTTATCAAAGCAATCACCAGAGGGCATAAGGACCTGACCTTTTTCAAGCCCCATCACCTCTTTGGGACTCGCGCCGGAGTAACAGCAGACCAATTACCAATTACTCTGAACGGTGAATGCGGGACCATCCGCCGCAAAGACCGCAGAAGGCATTAACCCCATAACGATAAAAATCAAATGGCACAGCACAGACCAATTGTAATTTACCCTATCTATAAGGTTTAGATTAAAACTAGATAAGCATAACCTATAAGCTGGTAGGCGCCGTCGGCAAGCGGTTGCGACGATGTTAAAGCGGCGACTATCACTCGCGCGACTTTTCTTGGTTTAAATCCAGGTTGGCCAAGTATCCGACGGCTTTTGGGCGTTGCTCAACTGGGCAAACGTCAGCGCGAGCGGCTTTGCTACTCGGCGGGTTGGATTTTAAACCAAGAAAAGTCGCGCGTCCTGGTGGCGAAGGCACCCTACCACTCGAAATCGAGTATCTCCTCGCGCAATTTGGCCTCGACGCGGCGCTCGAAGTCGCTCTTCCTGCACACCTTTCGCCCGAGCTTGCCGGACACAAGGCGCGCAATCGCGTCGAACTGTCGCTGGGAGGTTAGCTGCTCGTTGGTCATGGGCACGACGTCGATGCCCATGAGCTCGAGGGCTGCCTGGCGCGTGAAATCCGAGAGCTGCTCGTCGCGCCTTGAGTGCCAGGCCTTGCTATGGCACTCGAGGTCAACGCCCTCGCTCCAGTAAAGGTCGCAGTAGCAGGTGCCTCGATCGGCTATGACGGCGGCGTCGGGCGTAAGGCCAATGCGCTGGTTGTGAGAAAGGCCACCAAGACCCGCCCCGCCGTAGCGGCGCGGCAGGCCAAACAAGATGCCGGCCTTTGCCTCGAAAGGAGACGCGGCGTCGGGGATAACGAGCTTAGCCACGCGCTCGAGCTTCTTGCGGCCGCGGGACGAATCGCTTTGCTCCGCCTGGCGTAATAGGGCCTCGGGGGTCGTTATGGAATCGTGTTGCCACAGGTCGCTGAGCTTACCGTCGGCTTCTATGCGAGGTGTCCAGCCCCCGATTGCGGGAAGCTTACCCAAGGAGTAAAGGCGCTCGACAATCTGGTCTATGGGCTTAGGGGTGCGATAAACCGAGTAGCCGCCGCACAGCTCGGTGGCCATCATCAGCGCTTCCCCAAATTTTTTATGAACGATCACCTGCTGAAACGCGAACTCCGGCGAGGCGGCGCCAAGGCTATCGGTGATCTGTCGCACGCTCCCGGCGGGAAGGCCGTAGCTCCAAAGGCGCGGACGAACAAGCTTGGACACGCACGTCTCGCCTTTGTTCGTGGTCAAAACGTCAAAGGGGCCATCGCCGCACAAGGCCAAAAGAGGGACCTCGTCCATCAGGGATTTGTAGCCCTGGCCCGCGTTTCCGCTGTGCTTTTGCTTGAAGGGTTTTTGCATCGCGGCAAAGTTCTCTGAGAGAGTGCTAAGGTCCTCGTCTGTGAGGTGCTTTGCCAGGCGCACATCGGCCGTTGGCGAGCACGCCAAAAGCTGCACAACCGGCGGAACCCGCCAGTAATTGAGCGCCGTTATGTCGCAGATGACCGTATCCATGGGCCGAGGCTACCAGGTCGCACGACCTTTCTTGGTTTAAATTCGGCGGGGCCCAGTAGCCAACAGGATAAGCGTCGCATTTACCCAGTTAAGCGGTAGCCGCCTCGTTCTTGGCAGGGCCGCGGAGAAGGTCGCGCGACTTTTCTTGGTTTAAATCGTGGTTGGGCAAGTAGCCGACGGTATGTGAGCTTCGCTCAACTGGGGAAACGCTGGCGAGAAGGGCTCGGCTACTCGGCGGGTCGCGATTTAAACCAAGAAAAGTCGCGCCAGTTGCATGCAGGGGCCCGCGCGGCACAGAAAACCCCGCCTGCCGGGGGTACGGACAGGCGGGGGTCCCGGGGAGGGTGTGCCAAAGCGCTACTTGCGGCTGCGCTTAAGAGCCAGGGCGACCGCGACGAAGATCAGGGCACAGGCGCCGAGAAGGGCTGCTGCGGTCCAGGTGACCTGGTCGCCGGTGTAGGGGGTGTAGGACTTGCGGGTCGTCTTCTTGACCGTGACGGTGGTCTCGGTCTTGGGCTCGGGCTCCGGGGTGGGCTCGGGGTCGGGCGTGGGAACCACGGGCTCCTCGTAGGTGTTGGTGAAGCTCAAGGACTTGGCGTCGTCGCCGGCGACCTCGGCCACCAGGTGGCCTTCGCCGTCGTCGGTCACGGAGACGGTCACGTGACGTTTGGCCTCGTCATAGGTGACGTTGGCCTGGCCGTCGTTGACCTCGTAGACGTCGTACTCGTAGGTACCGGGGGCATCGAAGTCAAGCGCGTCGAAGACCACGGTGCCGTCGGCCGCGTTGGTAGCGGTGAGCTCGGCACCCTCGCCCACCAGCTTGAACGTGAACTGGCCGTCCTTGAGCTCGTCGCCCTTGAGGAACTTGGAGGCGCCGATGACCACAGACGTGGGCTTGGCCGCGTAGCTGTTGGTAAAGACGACGTCCTGGTCGCCGACCACCTTGTGGGTGGCCACAAGGGCACCCTCGCCGTTGTCGGCAATAACGGTCTCTACCTGGTACGTCGTGCCGTCGTAGGTGACGCCGCCCTCGGTAAGGCCGCCGCCCACCTCGCGCAGGGTGTAGTGGTGCGTGCCCGGCTCGGTGTAGGTGATGGGCGCCATGCTCACGGTGCCGTCGAGGCTGTTGGAGCCAAGCGCCACGACCTCGTTGCCCTCAAGAAGCTCGAAGGTGAAGTCACCGCCGGTCAAATCGCGGCCGGTCATGAGCTTGGTGACGTCGATCTGGTCGGTCACGCTGGAAGTCACGGGAACCGCGTCGTAGCTGTTGGTGAAGGTGAAGGCAGGCTCACCGGCCTCGCCCACCAGCTCGGCGGTGAGGTTTCCCAGGCCGTCATCGGTTACCTTGATGCGCACGGTCTTGACCTGGGTGTCGTTGGTGACGCCGGCCACAGAGCCGGACTCGCTCACGATGTAGACAAAGGTGTAGGAACGGGTGGCCGGGGTGGCCTCGTCGTTACCGGCGGAGGGGTCGACGTCGGCGGCGAGCTTGATCACGCTCGCGCGCTTGGCAACAGAGAAGGTCGCCGGCTTGAACAGGGACAGCGTGCGGAAGAACTTGGCGGGCTGGGTCTCAAGGGCGCCTTCGGTCGTGGCCTCGCCGTTGGCCTCGGGGGCGTCGCTGGTTACCGGGGCGTCGGAAACGACGGGGGTGCTGAGAAGAACCAGGGCCTCGGGCTCGGGCTCGACCACGGGCTCTTCGACCTGGGGTTCATTGACGACGGGTTCCTCGGCAACAGGGGCCTCAACAACCGGCTCCTCGACCGCGGGCTCCTCGGCAACGGGTTCGTTGACCTGTGGCTCATTGACCACGAGGGCCTCAACCGCAGGCTCCTCGCCGGCTTCGGACTCGACTACGGTCTTCTCCTCGTCAAGGGACATGACGTCGACCGCGGGCTCGTCGACCGCGGGTTCCTCGGTCTCATCCTGGTCCTCGGACTTCTTCTCACCCTCGTCCTTCTTCTGGCCCTCGTCCTTCTCCTCCTCGGCGTCCTTCTTCTCGTCGCCCGTGGTGCCCAGGGCGCGGTTGAGGTCGTCAAGCGTGAAGCTGATCGTGCCAAAGTCGATGTTGCCGTTGGCGTCGTTGGTGGCGGTCACGCTGGTGGGCAGGGGCGCCGCCGGGTCGTTGGACTTGATGGTAAAGGTGAACTTGCCAGTGATGTCGTTGGGGGCCAGGCCCTCGTCGTGCGCAAGGACCTTGACGCCGGTGACGCTGACCTGCGCGGGATCGCCGGTGGCGTAGGCGTTGGCAAAAGCCAGGCCCTTGTCGGGCACGTTGGCGGTGGCCGTCAGGGTGCCGTCGCCGTTGTCGTGCACGGTCACGGTAAAGGCGATGGGCTGCGTCATGGCCGTGATGCCCTTGTCGGCCAGGCCGGCGGTCTTCTCGTATGCCACGTAGCACACGGTCCAGTCGTCGCCGTCGCGGGTTGCGTAGCCCTGGGCCACAAGCTGGGCCAGGGACTTGGTGTCGTAGTGCAGCTTGCCCAGCGTCACCGAGCCGTCGGCCGCGTTGGTGGCGGTCAGGACGTCGTCGTCGCTGCCAACCAGGTGGACGCCAAAGGTGAACTCGCCCACGGTCATATCGCGGCCGGTCAGGGACTTGGTGGCCAGGACCTGAGCCGCCGTGCCGCCCTCAACGTCGGTGGATGCGAAGTAGCTGTTGTAGAAGGGCACCACGGCCTTCTTGCCGTTGGCGGCGCCTTCCTTGGTGTAGGTGAAGACCTGCGTGCCCTCGGGGCCGCCGGCGACGGTGGTGGTCGCCGTCAGGCTGGCGGTCGCGGGATCGTCGGTCACGGCGATGGTCACGCTGCGCACGGCAGTGTCGTAGGCGTAGCCGGACGCGGCGGTGTAGGACTCGGCGACCTTATAGGTGTAGGTGTGGCCGGCGTTTACCTGCGAGAAGTTCACGTCGTGGCCGGCCAGGACGTCGACGGTAGCCTGCGCGCCGTCGGCTGCGGCGGGCATAGAAACCGTGCGGCCCTCAAGCGCGATGCCCAAGGCGTCGGCAGAGGCCTGGTCATCGGGCGTGACGGTGATGGTGAACTGCCCGTCTGTCATATCGCGGCCGGTCAGGGTCTTGGCCACAGACAGGCTGCCCGCGGCGGTGTAGCTCATGCTCGTGCCGTAGGTGTTGGTAAAGACCGGGTTGGCCACGACAGCCGCGGCGACCAGGTGGCCCTCGCCGTCGTCAGAGACGGTCACCTTGACGGTGGCGGTGTGCGTGTCGTACGTGATGCCGGCAAGGCGGCCCGCGACCTCGGTAACCTGGTACTCATAGGTACCGGCGGTCTCATAGGTCATGGTTCCAAACGAGAAGGGCGCGCGGCCATTGACGACGTCGTCCTTGGTGACGGTCGCGGTGGTCTTCCGCGGCATGGGAGCGCCTGCGGTCACGGCCGAAAGGTTAAAGGTGAAGCTGTCGCCGTCTGCCCAGTCGCGGCCCGAGATGACCTTCTCGAAGCCTGCCGTGGCAGTGTCGTAGAAGCCGTTCGTGGTCTTGTACTCGTTGGTAAAGGTCTTAGTGCCAGAGACAAGCGCGGCGGTCGCGACGAGCTGGCCCTCAAGGTTGTCGGTCACGGTGACCTTGAACTTGGCGACGTTGGTGTCGTAGGCCATACCGCCGGCGGTGCCAGAGGCCTCGGTGACCTGGTACTCGTACTCGCCCGCGGCGTCGTAGGTGATGGTGCCAAAGTTGAAGGCGCCGGCCTGGGTGGCGGTGGCGACGTCGCTCTGGGGCATCGGCGCGCCTGCGGTCACGGCCTCGAGCTTGAACTCGAAGCTCTCGCCGTCCTTCCACTCGCGGCCCGTTAGCTGCTTGGTCAGGCCAAAGTCGGCGGTGGCGAAATCGGCGTCGGCGGCCTTGTACTTGTTGGTAAACGCCACCACGTTGCCCGCCCTGTCGTCGACGGCGGTCGTAACGTCAAGCGTCCCGTCGCCATTGTCGGCAACGGTGATCTTCACGGTGTGCTTTGCCTCGTCGTAGGTAACGCCAGGCAGCTTATCGGCATCGGCGGGAACAGCCTCGGCAACTTCGAACGTGAACGTCTTGCCGGCATCGGCCTGCGTGAACTTCACGTTCGCAAGCTTCGTCATGACGTCGGGGGCGCCCGCCTTACATGTGCGATCGTTGACGAAGCTGCGGTCGGTGTCGGCGAGCAGCGCGGCGGAGGCGTCGTCGGTACCCGTGATGGTGAAGGCAAACTCGCCTTCCTCAAGGTCGCGCCCGGTCATGGTCTTGGAAACCTGCAGGCCGCCGTGTGCGCCGTAGTCGTAGATAGCCTTATAGGAGTTGGTGAACGTCATGGTGGACGCAGGCACCAACTCGCCGGTCGCCTCGACGCCCTTGTCGTCAACAATCTGCGCCTTCACCGCCGCAACCGCAAGCGTGCCGTTCCCGTTGTCGGTCACGGTCACCTCAACCCGGTAAACCGCCTGAGAAGCAGTGACGCCCTGGTTGATGATGCTGTCGTCATCGGACTCGTAGACCTTGTAGTAATAGGTGCCCGGCGTGTCGTAAGTGATGTCGCCAAAGTTGAAGGCAACCGGGTTTTCCTCGCCAGCGGGCGTTCCCTCGGGCATGTTCACGCTCACCGTGTCGGCCACGGTGACGTTAGCGACCGTGGGAAGGGGCGCATTGGGCGTGTCACCCGTGGCCTCGATCTTAAAGGTGAAGAGGTCGGATTCCAGCCAGTTGCGGCCCGTGAGGATCTTCTCGCCAGCAAGGTTAGCCTCGCCCTTAAGCGTGCCGGTGGCGGAGTACTTGTTGGTAAAGCTCGCCGTAGCAGTCTGGCCCGCAGTGAGGGTGCCTGTCGCGGGGATGGCCTTGCCGTCGTTGTCCGCGGGCGCGGTCTGCGCAAAGCCATCAGGCATATTGGTTTCGGTAACCGTGTAGTCCCAGTTGGCGCCCAAGCCGCTCACCTGCAGGGTTTCGCCCGGCTTGATGGTGTGGGTCGCCTTGCCGTTGGCGTCGAAGGCCAGCGTGAACGCATCGCCCGCCGGGCGCCCGTTCACGTCAAGCACCACGGCCGAGAAGGAGTAGTTCGCAGCCTTGGGCACGTTGAGCTCGAACGTGAACTCGGCATCGGCATAGTCCGCCGCGTTGTAGCCATCAGCGGTGATGGCCTTGGAGACCTCGAGCGTCGCGGGCTTGTCGACCATAAGCTTGCCGTTGTTGCCCAGGTGAGGGGTAACGGTCGTCGCCTCGGCAACGGAGGTCTCGCTGCTCCACTTGGGGTTCAGCACGTCGGTCGCGGTGCCGGTGACGTTGGTGGTCTTGTCCTTGTGCAGCTGGTTGATGTAGACCAAGCGAGCGGTGCCGGCCTTGAAGTAATAGAAGCCTTCGCCATTGGTGGCGAGCGCACCTCCGAACGCCTTCGCCTGATCGCCAGGGAATTCCCGGGTATCAGCCCACGCGACAGGCGCCCCGTCAACCAGCTTGTAATAGTACTCCCGATAGTAATAAGTATTCCCGTCAACAATTTCGGCAGCATTCGCGTTGCACGCCCTGTCCATGTAGATGGGCGTGTCCTGCGTGAAGTAGTAATAGCTGTTACCGCTAGACGGGTTGAACTGCGACGTCACGTCGCCCAGAGCCCCGCCGCTCCACTTGTTGGCGTAGAAGTTCACCTTGCCGGTGGTTGCGTCGGTGTTCTTGGCGATGTAGGCCGTCATGTCGTCATCGGGATCCACCAGCAAATCGGCCACTTCGGCCTTCAGACCAGAGGAGTAGAACACCGAAACCGGCGTGGTCTCGTTCACGCTCATGGTGTTCTTGTCCAGGTCGATATTGAAGTGACGCAGCGGGATGAGCGTCGCGGGGATCTTGACCTCGACCTTATCGCCCGCGGCCACGTCATTAGAACGCGTCACGGTGATGATGATGTCGCTCAGCTGGCCCTTAGCGATGCCGGAATTCACCGTGCCGCTAAAGTGGTACGTGTCGACCAGGCCATCCGTGGTCTTGGAGGCGCACTCATTCTCCACGCCGTCGTAAACCAGCGTCGAAAGGTCGGTCACCTGCATGTAGTCGCCCAGCTGGTCATTGAACGTGATGTAGCCGGACTTGGACTCGTAGCCCTCGGTGGTCTCGGTCGGGTAGCCGGCGTGCTTCGTGATTTCTTGGGAGATGTCGGAGAAGATCTGAGAGAGCTCGGTCGCGTTGGTCGCGCTCTTGTAGAAGGAAGAGTCGGTTCCGTCGGCATTCTTGGCGCGGTCGCCAAAGGTCCAGGTGTAACTGGAACGCGAGCCGCCACTCTGCGCGAACGTAGCGCTTGGGTAGTTGCTCGAAACGGCATGCATGAACTTGTTCTCGTTGGAAACTCCGCTGGCGCCCGGCGCAGAAGCTGGATTGGCTCCGTCAAAAATGCCGATTGAAAACACCGTGGCGCCTGCGTCCTTCATGGTTTTTGCCGCCGTCACGGCACCGCTCGCAACGGAGTCATTCCACGTATTCGCCGTCGTCGGCGTGCCATCGGTAAAGAAGATGACGACCTTCTTGGCATCCGAGCGACCCGAAGTCTGCCCCTGGGCAAGCTCCATACCAGCCGAGGCATTCGTGGCGCCGGCAGGATCAATGGCGTTGATGAGGGTCTTGAAATCGGCCTTGGTGCTTTCTGTGCAAACCGCCATGGTTTTCATGACCTGGCTGTAGTTGTAGGTGTAGGCACCGTCTCGATACGTGCTGTTGCCAACGCTGCTGCTTTTGGTTCCTGCGAACTTCACCAAGGACACCTGGTGCTGCTTAGCCACGTCAGAAATGCTCTCGTTTTGCTTGGCAATCGTATCGATGAACGTGTTGGCGGCATCTTGCAGCGCCGCGATACGCGTCGTCGAGCTGCTTGAACTCATGCGATCATCCATCGATCCGGACGCGTCGAGCACCAACACGATGTCGAGCGGGGTGATGGACATATCAGACAAATTAGACGTCGAGGAAAGCGCGGTGAGCGCCGTCAAGAACGCCGCGTTGTCGCCCTTCTTCTTGACTGTGATGCCGTTGTTGGTCATCTCATCGGTCACCACGGACTTGTCGGTCCAGATGCGGCCGACGTTTGCCGTGTCTTCTCTGATGAGCTCTTCCCAGTCCCAAATGGTGGACGGGTCGGCAACCGCAGTCGCGCTGCCGATGGTTGCGGCAGTGACGCCCGAGCTCGAGGCGCCCGAGGCCGAGCCCCCGCTGCCGCCTGCGCTGTTGGCCGCCAGCGCCGCGGCGGGCACCAGGCAGCACAGCGTCAGCACCGTGAACAGAAGGCCTAGTATTCGTTTCTTCATCGTGTACCCCCTATCCTAAAGAACCTGAATCTCTTTCAGGATGAGGGCAAAACCGTGAAGACGGTAGTGCCGTTTGGGGGTCAAAATGGCCAAATTGGCGCCGAGGGTATCGTAGGGCGCCACGAGCCGCCGCGGGGGCCGCAACAGGCCACCGCGAGGGCCGCCGCGCCCTTCTCGCCGGCTACTTAAGCATACGAGCAGCCAGCTCTGCTCGGCTCGAAATCCCCAGCTTGGCATAGGTGGTAGACAGGCGGTTCTTGACCGTGCCCGGCGAGACGCCCAGGTGTTTGGCTATCTCGGCGTTGGTCCAGCCGCGGCAGGCCAGCATCGAGACGGTGAACTCGGTGGAAGTGAGGTCGTCGGCCACGTTCTCGCCCGACTCGGGGTTGTGGATGCGCCGCCAGCCGTAGCTAAACCGGTAGGTTATCTCGATGACGCGGCTGAACTCCTTGGGCTCCAGGCCCTTGAGGCACACCTCGACCAGGCCCTGGAGCAGGCCGTGGTGCATGCCCACGGGCTCGATCATGTCGTCGGGGCGCGCGATGGACCACGCGGTCTGGAAGTGCCAGCGGGCGCGGTCGACCTCTTTGAGGCTCATGTAACCCATCGAGGCCACCAGGTGCAAGAAAAGCTCGCTCACGGGATAGCTTCCCTGCTTCATGACCAGCGAGTTGAGGGCCGCGCCCACGCAACGGCCGTACTCGCCGTGCAGGTAAAACGCGTGGGCCATCACGTAGCTCGAAAACAGGCGCAGGCCCTCGGGCAAGCTTCCCACCAGGGGATAGAACTCCTCGAGGGTAAAGGGCGACGGCAGGTGGAGAAGGACGCTGGCCGCGGCGCCCATGAGAATGTGGGCGGCCTTTGTCACGTCGTCCTCGGCGGGGTCGACGGGAGCGAGAAGTGAAGACAGGCAGGCGTGGGCCTCGGCGATATTGTGAAGCGAAAGGTTGGCGTAGCCCGAGATCAGGCAAGCCGAGTAATGCAGCGCCGGATCGGGATTGTTGAGATACGGGCGGGCTGCCTCGACCGCCTGGGCCTCGCGCGCGCAGTAGAGGTGCGACTCGGCGATGGCTATGGCGTGGGCATCTGGATCGGTTATGGTTGCCAGGGCCTCTTCCAGGTGGCCCGGCTCAAATGAAGTGCACATCAAAGGCATAGGCGTGCGCATAGTTTCCCCCAAGATCTTCTTGCCATGCGACGTGTTGCATTGTACCCACCAGGGGGTGCGGTATTTCGCGCGGAGCATGCGGCGCAGCACGTTGGCATACAATCAACAGGTGTTGTGAAACCCAGTCATTACGGAGGAAACCGTGGACAAATCGATTGAGAAACCCAAGAAGGACCTCAAGGTCCTGCTGCTATGCGGCGCGGTGTCGAGCTGCGTCTTTTCTGAGGGATTGTCGCTTATATTTGGCGGCCTGATCAGCGTCATCCTGGGCACTCCCCTGGCCGACCTCAACGCGTCGCTGTTTGGCGAGGCGCTGGGCACAGACGGGCTCAAGCTGCTCAACGAGTATGCGGCGTTTCTGGGCGTCATGCTGGGCTTTCTTGTGTGTCTGGTCATCGTGAAGCCGTGGCGGCCCTACCTTACGGCGCTAGGTCCCAAGCCGTCAGGCAACCGGCCGCATATGCTGCTACTTGGCCTGCTCTTTGGCTTTGCGTGCAACGCGGCGTGCGTGGGCATGGGCGTTTTGACCGGCAGCTTGCAGCTTGAGTTCACGCAGTTCTCGCCCGTGGGTCTTCTCGCGTTCCTGATCTTTATCTTTATCCAGTCCTCCACCGAGGAAATCACCGCGCGCGGCTTTATCTACCAGCGCGTTTGCCGTACCTACGGCGAGTGGCCGGCGATCATCATCTCGGCGGCGGCGTTTGCGTTCATGCACATCTTCAACGACGGTATCTCGCTGGTGCCCATGATCAACCTTCTTTTGATTGGCATGTTGTATGCGCTGATGGTGCGCTACTGCGACAGCATTTGGCTGGCAATGGGCGCGCACACCGCGTGGAACCTCACGCAAAACATCATCTTTGGCCTGCCCAACAGCGGAACGCCGTCGACGTACTCGTTCTTTAGCCTGGTGGGCACGTCGACCAACGGCTTTGCGTACGACACGGTTTTTGGCGTCGAGGGCTCGGTTTTTGCAGCGCTGCTTAACCTTGCGTGCGTCGTGGCGCTCATCTGGTGGGGCCGCAAGCATGACAAGGGGCAGTACGACATTTGGGCTGGTACCGAGGTCGAAGCCGCGGACGAGACTCCCAAGACACACTGGTTCTACTAGGGGGCGACCGGCGTTGCGCCAGAATCGCCGCATGTCAGTATTAGCAGCGATTTTTTAGCGCGCGATTTGGCAGTCGTCAGTACCGCTCCCGCTATTTACGGAGTGCCGCCCAGAAGCCCTTTCACAAACCCGCAGGTAAAACGCGCGCGGTCTTCTCGCTTAACTGAGAAGACCGCGCGCTGGTACTGACGACCCCCAATTCCCGCGCAGATTTCTCGCCAAAGTACTGACAAGTGCCATTTCTGGCGCACGTTGGCTCCTTCCCGGCGTCTTGCGACACCGAGCTTTCGCTAAAATTGCGACCGTTTAGCAAGGTCTAGCAGGGAGGTTTATTGTGGAAGCAATCGCGGTCGCGCTAGGAGGCGCGTTGGGAAGCCTGGGTCGCTGGGGCATTGGCGGCGCGTTGCGAGCCGCACTGCCCGGTTTACCTGCGGGAACCTTTGTTGCCAACGTCCTCGCGGGCTTGATTATTGGCGCGGCCTCCAACCTGGGCGCCGCCGTCGACGTCAACCCTAACGTCAAGGCCTTCGTGACCGTGGGGCTGTGCGGCGGCCTGTCGACCTTCTCGACCTTCTCAAACGAGACGTTTTCCCTGATAGACACCGGTGACGTAGTGGGCGCGGCAGTCAACATCGTGGCTAACGTGGGCGTTTGCCTGCTGACAGTTTGGCTCGGCCGCCAGCTTGGCGCCGCCGTGGCGTAGCACCCAACGAACGAAATTCCAGAAATGGGACGCAGTCCAGCGTTCCGCCAAGTAGACCCCAGTTTTGGCTTCGCGCCAACTGGGGTTTTCTCGTCGCAAGCGCGCCCCTACTCGCCAAACCGCCAGACTGCGTCCCATTTCTGGCTTTTCGTTTTCCTGGCGCCGCAGATCTTTAAACTCTTTAGAACTCTTTAGAGCTATTTAGCTCTATTTAGA
>CAVKOL010000019.1:0-3184 GCA_963658035.1 Bacteroidaceae bacterium | reverse complement strand
TGCTTCGATCGGTCGTTGCCGTCGAAGAAACCGCACCACAAGGCGGGGCAGCCCAGGTCGCAGAAGGCGCGGGCGACCAGGGCGCGCAGGGCCTCGGAGGCGTAGCCGCAACCCCAATACGCGCTGCCCAGCCAGTAGCCCACCTCGAGGTCCTTCTCGGCCGCAATGTCAAAGTGCTCGGTCGCGGGCTTGAGGCTGATGCTGCCCATGAGCTCGCCCGTGGCCTTGAGGCGGATGGCATAGCTCTCGGCGGCGCTAAGAGGGCCGTTGGCTATGAGGTCGCGGCTCTCCTCGACGTCGCGGTGCGGCTGCCAGCCGCAGGCGGGGCCCACAAGCGGGTCACTGGCAAGGCGAAAGAGCGCCGGCACGTCATCTACCTGCCAGTTCTTTAAAATCAGCCGATCGGTTTCAATCATCGAGAAGCTCCCTCATAAAAGGTCGTCCATCATGCCGGCCCACTCATCCCAGTCGTCTACCGACACGCTTGTGATGTCGACATCCAAAGCCGCATCGGGAAATCTATCGTCGCCGTGATACTCAACGTCAGTCGCACAGCCGGGGGTATCGGTAATTTGGTCAACAAAGTCCGCCTCACTACCAACCCACACGGCAAGCGGCGACAAGGCATCGGCACGCTCCTCAGCACTATAGTAGTCACACCAAGCGGCCCGCTCGTGAAACGTGTACCATCCCATGCCCTGCCAAACTTTGCGGTAATTGTTCCTGTCGACCATGGTCATTTTGCTCTCCTTTTCGCAGCAGGCATCCATCAAATTCCAGGACGCAAAGCGAGCATTCTCGCCAAGCGCTCGATGCGATTAGCCAGGTCCTTGTCGGCGATAGCCTTAAGGACGGCAGCCTGGGCCCTAAGCCGAGCCTCATACTCAGACTCGTAGTCGTCGGTCGAGGCCTCGAGACCCAAGTCGCGGGCGCTTGGCCTGCAGAAATGGGTGATAGGATAGTCGCCCCAATCGCGCGCCAGACCGCCAAATACCTCGTCGGTCGCCTTATCTACCTCGGCTTGGTCCGTCGCGGCAGCTTCGTCATGAGCGGCCGGATCCGTCCCAAACAAAGTCATAAACCACACGATGTCGGCAAGCACGCGATACCGCTCGCGGCGACTAAAGTCGCCCGCCAGCCACACACGGTACCCCAGCACTTCTTCCCACGGCGCCCACTGGAAAGCCTCGCCCGCAACCCCAACAAGAGGCTGCGGCCCGGCAAGAGACCCATCGCGTAGCTCCTTGCAAGTCGCCGCAAAATCGCCCATGCGAATCGCGGCGGCGCGCAGGCGAGGCGCGATAATCCCCTGGTCAGGAAAGACCTGGTAGGTGTACTGGGGAAACAGCACCGCCTCTTCCTGCGCATCAGCCGCCGAGACAGGCTTAACCTTGCGCATGCGTTTCAATGCCCGTGCGTACAAGGCGCGAAGGCCCTCAAGGTCGACCTCGTCGGCGTTCCCACAAAGCCGCGAGGCATCAGTTGCCACGTCAACGACCTCGCGCAAAAGCAGGTCCTTATCGGCAAGCTCAAGCAACTTCCCAAGCGATGGGATGTCCCTAAGCCGAACATCGGTCTCATCCCACAGCCGCTCACTCATCGTGGCCCCCCCCATCGGCCTGCCCGTAACCGTGCTCCAACATGTTGTGCAGGTCGTTCACGCGCGTGAGGTAGTCCAGGCGCAGACGGCTTTGCACAAGGTCGCCGCGCAGGAGCATGACGCGCTCGTACTCCGAGTCGTAGTCGTCGGTCGAGGCCTCCAGGCCCACCTCGTCTGCTTCGAGATACTCCATGCGAGGAAAGACCTCCTCGTGCGAAAGGAGATTCTCCGGGTGCTCATTTGCATCGTTGACCTGCGCCACGAGCTTGTCGATCCCGCGCTGCTGCCGCTTCTTGGTCCAGCCGCAAAACGTCATGTTCCACAGCACGGCGGCCAAAAACCGGTAGCGGTCGCGGCGGCTCAAGACCTGGCGCTGAGAAGATCGCGCGATCTGCGGCAACATGGCCCGGTCGCCAGGGGCAAACAGGGCGGCGGCTTCCGCGTCGTACGCGTCGTCGTCCTTCTCGCCGATTGCGTCAAAGCCGCCCAGCCACACGCGGGAGCCCAGGACCTCCTCCCACGGGGTCCACTCGTAGCCGTAGCCAGAAAGCCACACCCGGGTGCCGTCGCCCTTCTCATCTGCAAGACCGCAAATCTCTGCGCCGGCGCGCCACATTTCGTTAACGGCGACCCACTCGGCCTCCATGCCCAGCTCAAAGCTACCGCCCAGGCGACCACCCATATACTCGCAGGTAAACAGAGGGATAAGGACCATCTCATCGGCAGGGTCGTAGTGCGTGGGCTTGACGGAGCGCATCTCGTCGATCGTGCACAGCACCCTCTTGCGAGCCTTGGCCATCTTCTTTTTGCCCACGTCCTTAGGGGGCCGGCAAAGCCGCATCACCTCGTTTGCCAACAGGCCGGCGTCCGCCACTCGCAGCACGTCCGCGAGCGTGGGCAAGTCGTTGACCTCCATGATCTCGCTATCCCAAATCACGCGTCCCATTTTGCCTCCTTACTTGCCGATAAGCGGCTTGATCTTCCTGTAAACCTGGCCCGTATGTTCAGAATTGTGATAAAGCTTGTTCAGCGCAGAGTTCACCTCGGTCGCGCCCTTACATGCTTTCAAGATTTTGCGCACTTCCTCGGGCTTGTCCTTCTTTCCGAGAAGCCCGGCCAACTTGTCGTCTTGCTTGGCCTTCTCCTTCTTCGCCGAAGCCCCAATGCGATCAACGGCATACCCCTCCCCCGCCAAAAACTCGACCACAAAATCGAAACCCGTATCATTGGAAACGACGTGAAAAGTCTCGGAGGGGTTCTGGCCCGCAAGGGTACCAAGCAGCGCGGACAGCTGGAAATCCAGGGCGTTCTTCTTACCCGACCTAACTTTAACGCAGCGGGCCCGCTCACCCGTATCGCCAAGAAAGCCCTTCACATCGGCCTTCTCGCCCGGATCCGGCTGCGTCTGGGGATAGAGCACAAAGACGCGGTCGCCCTTCTCGATGTGCCCTATCTTGGCAAGGTTCTTACCACTCATGTTTTCGTAGTCAATCAAATAGCTGCACATGATTTGCCCTCCCTGCAACAACTTGCTGGTAGATACGTTGCCGAGAGGGTAACAGCGCGACCGGACAGAAATTAAAC
>CAVKOL010000018.1:0-22666 GCA_963658035.1 Bacteroidaceae bacterium | reverse complement strand
GCACCATCGGCGACATCGAGGGCCAGGCCTTCGTCGAGGCCATCCGCCAGTTCCGCAAGGAGAAGGGCTTTGCCGACTGCGTGCTGATCCACGTGAGCCTGGTGCCCTACATCGCCGCCGCCCACGAGGTCAAGACCAAGCCCACCCAGCACTCCGTGCGCGAGCTGCGCTCGATGGGCCTGCAGCCCGACTTCATCGTGTGCCGCTCGGACCACGAGGTGGACGCCGACATCCGCGCCAAGATCGCGAGCTTCTGCGACGTGGACCCCAGCTGCGTCTTTGAGAACTCCGACTGCGCCTCCATCTACGACGTGCCCGCCCACCTGGCCGCGCAGGGCTTCGACACCAAGGTGTGCGAGCGCCTGGGCCTGGACGCCCGCGAGAGCGACCTCACCGACTGGAATCGCTTCACCAGCGCGATGCACGCCGCCAACAAGAAGGAGGAGGTCACCAAGATCTGCGTCGTGGGCAAGTACACCCAGCTGCCCGACGCCTATCTCTCCATCATCGAGGCCCTGCACCACTCCGGCGTCTACTACGGCCGCCACATGGACATCCAGCTGGTCGACGGCGAGGAGCTTGACGAGAACAACGTGGCCGAGGTCTTGGCCGGCGCCCACGGCATCCTGGTTCCCGGCGGCTTTGGCCTGCGCGGCGTCGAGGGCAAGATCGCCGCGGCTCACCGCGCCCGCACCCTTAAGATTCCGTACCTGGGCGTTTGCCTGGGCCTGCAGGTGGCCGTCTGCGAGTTTGCCCGCAACGTGGCCAACATGCCCGGCGCCATCTCGACCGAGTTCGTGCCCGACTGCGAGTACCCGGTGATCGACCTCATGCCCGACCAGGAGGACGTCACCGACAAGGGCGGCACCATGCGCTTGGGCGCCTACCCCTGCAAGGTCCAGCCCGGCACCCTGGCCTCCGAGGCCTACGGCGAGGCCCTGGTCTACGAGCGTCACCGTCACCGTTACGAGGTCAACAACGCCTACCGCGAGCGCCTGACCGAGGCCGGCCTGGTCATCTCGGGCCTTTCTCCCGATGATCGCCTGGTCGAGATGGTCGAGCTTCCCGAGTCGGTCCACCCCTGGTTCGTCGCTTCCCAGGCCCACCCCGAGTTCAAGAGCCGTCCCACCGAGCCGGCCCCGCTGTTCCGCGAGTTTGTGCGCGCCGCCATCGCCTTCAACGAGGGCTGCGACCGCCACGAGGTCACCTCGGCCGAGTAAGAGGCGAGAAGGTCTTCTCGCCGGCCTGGCTGGCTGTGCAGCATAACGCATGCGATTTTTGTCCCGGGGACCCGCGCGGTCCCCGGGGCTTCTTTTTATAATGGGGCGCAGCAAGTGGCGCAGACGCGGCGACGGCAAGGAGGGGAGAGGGACATGGACCTGGCGCAGGCGCGCGACGAGTACCTCAATTACCTGGCCGTCGAGAAGGGCGCATCCAAGAACACCCTCGACGCCTACGGCCGCGACCTGCTTCGCTACGTCGACTACCTGGCGGGCGCCGGTATCTGCGACCCCAACGACGTCACCCGCGCGATCGTGGAGGAGTACCTGGGCGTGCTGACCGACGTGGGGCTTGCGCCCACAACGGTGGAGCGCTCGCTTTCTGCCATCAAGGGCTTCCATCGTTTTATGGCACTCGAGCAGATCTCCGACAGCTGCCCCACCTCGGCGATTCCCTTGCCCAAACGGCCCGCCAAGCTGCCAGACGTCATCTCGCAGGAGGCGGCGGCGCGCCTGCTTGACCAGCACTTTCCCCAGACGCCCGCGGGCCTGCGCGATCATGCGATGTTAGAGGTCCTCTATGGCTGCGGCCTGCGCGCAAGCGAGCTCATAGGCCTGGACAAGCGCGACTTCTCGCCCGAGCAGGAGGTCATCCGCGTCTTTGGCAAGGGCTCGAAGGAGCGCATCGTGCCCATCCTGGGCAGCGCGCAGGCGGCCCTTGTCACCTATCTTGAGCAGGGAAGAGACCAGTTGGTGGGGAGAAGACCCACGTCGGCGGTCTTTCTCAACGTGCGCGGCGGGCGCATTTCTCGCCAATCGGCCCACACTATTGTGGAGCGCTACGGCCGCCTGGCCGGCATCGAGGGCCTGCATCCCCACACCCTGCGCCACAGCTTTGCCACCCACCTGCTGGAAGGCGGCGCCGACCTGCGCGTTGTCCAGGAGCTTTTGGGCCATGCGAGCATCGCCACCACGCAGCTCTACACCCACGTGGACACAAGCCACATTCGCCGCGTCTACCTGGCCGCGCACCCCAGGGCCCGCCAGGATTAGGCGCCCGAGCGACCCTGCCGCCCGTCCGGGTGGGGCGCCTGCCCATATCTGGGCGCTGAGAATACCCTTCAACTAATCGTGGAGCCACAACGGCGGTGGGGGATTGGCCCACATCCCCACATTTGGTGGGGGAGCGCCCCACAATGTGGGCAGACGCCCCACCGCAGGTAAACGGGCGCCCCACACCTGGCCCCACCGCCCCACATAGGGCGATTTTTGGGCGCCCGCAGGGGCAAAAGAGCCCTTCTCGACACTAAATTCCAAGGCTGCAACAGCGAAAAACACCGCCGTTGACCTGCGCATTCACAGTTCCATCACAACAAAGCCCGGCTCCGCGCCCCGCTTTGTGGAAACACCTGTTTGCATACCCAACATCTAGGGCCGCGCCGCCGCTCGGGGGCGCAAATTTCCGCTTGCGAACAGAAAAGTGGGGAAAAGTGTTTTCTAGTGGGGCGTGGTGGGGAATTTGACGTATAGTGTTCATCACGCTCTGAAGGAAAGGACCGTACCACCGCAAAAGATTGGAGGGAGACATGCTCGCAGGCGCCTACTCTATGTCGGTCGACGCCAAGGGTCGTGTCACTCTCCCGTCCAAGTATCGTAAAGAGCTTCTTGGCGAAGACGATCACACGGTGATGCTGGTCCCGTACGACGGATGCCTGAACTGCTTTACCGTCGAAGGCTTTAAGGTCTGGCTCAACGGCCTGTTTAAGACCAATGAGAACGGCTTTAACGCCCGTGACCGCAAAGACGCGCAGCTCAAGCGCTTCTTGTTGGGCACGTCGCAGGAGGTCGAGATCGACTCGGCCGGCCGTGTGGCGCTGGGCAAGGTCGATCAGCCCACCTACAAGATCACTGAGAAGCTCGGCCTTGCGGGAAACGTAACGGTTGTGGGCGCGGACGACCACCTGGAAGTGTGGAACACCGACAAGTGGAACGAGATGCGCGCGGTCTACGAAGAGGGCTTCGATTCGCTGCTTTACTGCGACTAGTTATTCGAAAGGTAAGTACCTTGGCAGAAGAATATCGGCATATACCCGTAATGCTCGAGGAGGTCCTTCGAGCGCTCGATCCCAAACCCGGCGACGTGGTCTGCGACTGCACGCTGGGAGGAGCCGGGCACTCGGTGGAGCTGGCCAAGAGGGTGGCGCCCCAAGGCCTGTCGATTGGCATCGACCAAGACGACATGGCGCTTGCCGCCGCATCGGCTCGCCTTGAGCAAGAAGTTCCCAACGCAGACGTCAAGCTGCTCAAGGGAAACTTCGGAGACCTCGACGACCTCTTGGTCGAGGCGGAGATTCCCGGCGTCGACTGCTTCTTGTTTGACTTGGGCGTCTCTTCTCCGCAACTCGATATCCCAGAGAGGGGCTTCTCGTTTCACGAGGACGCTCCCTTAGACATGCGCATGGATTCTGGTAACAACACCCTAACCGCAGCAGAGGTCGTGAACCACTACAACGAAGCAGACCTCGCCAGAATCCTTCGCGTTTACGGCGACGAGAAGTTCGCTTCCCGTATTGCCAAGGCCATCGTCAAGGCAAGGGCCGATGCCCCTGTCCAGACGACCCTGCAGCTGGTCGAGATCGTGAAGTCGGCCATTCCGGCGGCAGCCAGAAGGCACGGTGGGCACCCGGCGCGCAAGACCTTCCAGGCCCTGCGCATCGAGGTCAACCACGAGCTCGACGTCTTGGACCGCGGCCTTCGCGCCGCGGTGAGGTGGGCCAACCCCGGGGGAAGGATATGCGTCATCGCGTATCACTCCCTTGAGGACCGCATCGTGAAGCATGTCTTCTCGGAGCTGTCCCAGGGTTGCACCTGCCCGCCGGATCTTCCGGTTTGCGTTTGCGGTCATGTGCCGATACTCGACGTCAAGACTCGTAAGCCCCTCGTTGCGTCTGACGAGGAGATTGCGAGAAACCCGCGCTCCAGGAGCGCACTCACTAGGGTGGCAATCAAGCTCGACGCCTCCTAGCCAACTCGTTTCAGCCAGCCCAAAAGGCTGTCTGCATATGGGAGCCTTAAGACGCACTACTTATGTACCAAAAACGAACTAAAACGCACTCTAAACGCACTACCAACGAAGCATCAACGAACTATCAACCAACACTCACGCAAGTCTTAAGGTCGCTCAACCATAACTTGAGGGATACCCTAAAGTAACCCTCAAGAACCCAGCGTACCTGCCATGTTTTTATCAACGGCTACGGGTTTTCTCCTAGAGGGGACAGCGAGTTTCTCATGAGGTACCAGGGTTCAGAGGCAATTGATCTGGAGTACGCCGAGAGGAGGCGTGCTCGCCAACAAAGGCAGGCCGCGCCGTCTTTCGAAGTCGTCTCCGGCGGCGGCCTCGACGCCCGTGCCCGTAGCGGCGTCTCCCACGAGTTTCTCGTCCGCGTGGCAGTGGTGTGCTCCATCGCCTTGGCGCTTCTCGTCATCGGCGCGGTGCGCGTGGTCTTGTCCACGGCCACCGTCTCGGCCCTGCGCGCCAACGCGACCCTTCGCACCGAGGTCTCTGAGGCCCAGTCTTTGAACGACGAGCTCAAGATCGAGCGCTCGGTTCTTTCGAGCAGCACCCGCATTGGCCGCATCGCCACCCAGAACTACGGGATGGTCTTTAGCGGCGAGACCATGAGCGTCAACATCGCCGAGGACACGGCTGCCGCATCCGCCGAGCAGGCCGAAGACAGCGCCGCCGCGACCGATGAGGCCCAGGCCAGCGACTCCACCGCGACCGACGAGGCCGCCGAGCAGGCCGACGCCGACGCCGCCCAGCTTGATGTTGATGCTGCGCAGTCCGCCGACGCCCAGGTCCTGCCCACCCCCGAAGGGTAAACTGGTGTCGTGGCAAGGACTAATAGACAACGCCCACGGCGGCAACGTGTTTCTTCAGAAGCCTCGTACGACGAGGCTTCTCGTTCGCGTAGAGCGATAAGGGCCAGGCAAACCGGCTCGGGCAAGTTCTTTGGGCCCGAGGGCAATCCCTACATAATCTTTCTCATCTTTGGCGTTGTGGCCGCTATCGTGTGCGCGCGCCTGATCTGGCTGCAGGTCGTCGACGCGGGCAACCTGTCGCAGATGGCGGCCCAGAGCCACACCAACACCGTGGCCATCCACGCCAAGCGCGGCACCATCTACGACCGCAACGGCAACGTGCTTGCCATGAGCGTCGACTGCAAGGACATCGTGGCCGACCCCCAGCAGGTCCAGGAAGAGGACAACGTTGACGCCATGGCCAAGATCTTGGCCGAGGTCCTGGGCGGCGACGAGGACACCTACGTCGAGAAGCTCTCGCGCGATTCTCGCTATGCCCTTCTCGCCTCGCAGGTCGACGACTCGGTGGCCGACTCGCTTAAGGAGCGCCTGTCCGACGAGGGCATGATCGGCATCTACTACAACTCCAACACCAAGCGCGTCTACCCTTACGGCACGAGCTGCGCCCAGCTTATTGGCTACGTGAACGCCGAGGGCACCGCCTTGTCGGGCCTTGAGTACTACTACAACGAGACCTTGACCGGCACCGACGGCACCAAGATCTACGAGGCCGGCGCCGGTGGCTCGCCCATGGCAAGCGGAGCCTCTTACGTGGAGGAGGCCGTCGACGGCACCGACATCGTGCTTTCCATCGACATCGACCTGCAGCAGGAGTGCGAGCAGATCATTACCGAGGCCATCGAGACCTACGGCTCTGAGTCCGGCTCCATCATGGTGACCGACCCCAAGACCGGCGAGATCTTTGCCGCCTGCTCGACCCCGCTGCCCGACTTCTCCAACCTCACCGACGCCTCGAGCTTGAACCTCAAGCTGGTCACCGACTCCTACGAGCCCGGATCGGTCTTCAAGATCTTGACGACTTCCATCGGCATCGAGGCCGGCCTCTTTACCAGCGAGAGCGTCTACACCATTCCTGTCTCGGTCAAGGTGGGCGACGACTACGTCTACGACACCGACGACGCGCGCGACTACACCATGGACATGACGGTGCGCGAGATGCTGCGCCGCTCGTCCAACGTCGCCATGTCGACCCTTGCCCAAGACGTCATCGGTGCCTCGACCTTTGCTGCCGGCGTCGACAAGTACGGCATCGGCCACACCACGGGCATCGATTTCCCCGGCGAGGCCGCGGGCATCGTGAAGCCCCTCTCCAAGTACGACGGCTCGACCTTGGGCTCGATGTCGTTTGGCCAGGGCCTTGCCATCCCCATGGTCCAGATCGTGCGCGCCTTTGCCGCCGTGGCAAACGACGGCGTGCCCAACACCCCGCACTTCCTTGTCTCCAAGGGCGGCGAGGAGGTCGACTGGCCCGCGGGCGAGCAGATCATCTCTAAAGAGACGGCCGACGAGGTCACCGACATGATGCGTACCGTCATGCAGGAGGGCACCGGCACCGCCGGTCAGGTCGAGGGCTACGACATCGCCGGCAAGACCGGCACCGGCGAGCAGGCCTCGAGCTCGGGCTACGAGGAGTACAACTTCGTGGCGTCGCTTTGCGGCTTTGCCAACGCCGATGACCCCGAGGTCCTGGTCTACGCCGGCCTCAACGGCACCGCGCACCTGGCAAGCGCCAGTGCCGCCAACGTGTTCCACGACGTCATGCAGAAGGCGGTAACCACGCTGGGTATCGCCCCGACGCAATAGGATGGGTGAGCCGATATGTTCAAGATGAGCCCCGCGGCCGTTGTGGCCGCAACCGGCGCGCAGCTGCTTGTTGAGGGCACCCGCGACATCGCGGGCGACGCCGTCATCGACTCGCGCCGCGTCTGCCCCGGGTCGACCTTTGTCGCCTTTGTCGGCGAGAAGGTCGACGGCAACGCCTATCTGGATGCGGCCATCGACGCGGGCGCGGCCCTTCTGGTGGCCTCGGCGCAGGTAGGGGAGAAGACCTTGGCCCACGCCGCCGAGGCGGGCGCCACCGTGGTGCGCGCCGCCGATGACGACTGCGAGGCCTTCCTTTTGGCCCTGGCCCACGCCTGGCGCGCGGCGCACCCCGAGTGGCTGGTCGTGGGCGTCACGGGGTCGGTGGGCAAGACCACCACAAAGGACATGCTGCGCGCGGGCTTTGGCGCCGTGGCCGCCACGCACGCCACCCCCGCCAACCTCAACAACCTGATCGGCCTGCCGCTGACCATCCTCTCGGCCCCCTTGGACACCCAGGTTATGGTCTGCGAGCTGGGCATGAACCACTTCCACGAGATCGAGCGCCTGACCGCCGCGGCCGAGCCCTGCCTGGCCGTCGTGACCAACGTGGGCACGAGCCACGTGGGCCTTCTGGGCTCGCGCGAGGGCATCGCCCGCGCCAAGGCCGAGATCGTGGGCGGCATGGCCCCGCACGGTGACATCCCGGCCACCCTGGCCTTGACCAGCGCAAACGACTTCACCCCGTTTATCGCCGAGAAATTCGCCCGCCCCGCCGGCGTGGACGTCCTTCTCGTTGGCACGGGCGCCGCCGACGACGTGCAGGCCCGCGACCTGGCCTTGGACGCCGACGGCACGCCGGTCTTCGAGGCCCGCTGCGCCGACGGCTGGTCTCGCCGCGTGCACCTGAACGTCCCCGGCAAGAAGGCCGTCGACGACTTCTTGCTCGCTCTGGCGTGCCTGTGGAAGGCGGGTGCCGACCGCGACTTGGCCTGCGCGGCCATCGAATCGATGCAGATGACCGGCATGCGCCTTGAGGTGAGCACTTCTCCCCGTGGCGTGCGCGTGATCGACGACTCGTACAACGCCGCCCCCAACTCCATCGCCGCGTCTCTGGACGTCTTGTGCCAGATGGAGTGCGCCGGCCGCCGCGTGGCCGTCTTGGGCGAGGTGGGCGAGCTGGGCGCCGAGGAGCGGCGCCTGCACGGCTACATCGGCGCCTACGCCGCCGCGAAGCCCCTGGACATGCTCGTGCTCATTGGCGGCGAGCTTGCCGCCGAGATGGCCGAGGCCGCCCGCACCATGGGCTTTAGCGAGGACGCCATCCAGCTCTTTGCTACAGTAGAGGACGCTTCTCGCGTCATAGCCCCGATTCTTGAGGCCGGGGACACCGTGCTGGTCAAGGCCAGCCGCTCCGCCGGTCTGGACCGTTTTGCCAAGGAGGTGCTTGCCAAGTGATTGGCAATCCCGCGTACCCCACCTACCAGGTGTTTCTCGCCATCATCATCGCCGCTTTGGTGACGGCCTTCCTCATGCCCGCCCTGATCGCGGCCATGCACAAGTACCACGTGGGCCAAAAGATCCGCGTGGACGGACCCCAGCGCCACCTCATCAAGGAGGGCACGCCCACCATGGGCGGCATCGTCATGTTGCTGGGCATCGTGGTGACCTGCGGCATCCTGGCAAAGTGGACCCCCGACCTCATCTTGGCCGTGGCCGTGACCCTGGTCACCGGCTCGCTGGGCCTTCTCGACGACGTGGAGTCGGTGGCGCACAAGCGCTCGCTGGGCCTCACGCCCTCGCAAAAGATGGTGGGCCTCATCGCCATCTCGGTCATCTTCGGTCTTTTGGCCATCAACTGGGTGGGCATCGACGCCGCCGTGCGCCTGCCGGGCGGCTTTGTCATCGACCTGGGCGTCCTTACCACCACCTTTGACCTGGGCGGCACCCAGGTCAGCGTCCCGTGGCTCTACATCTTCTTCGTCTTCTTGCTCATGGCGGGCCTCTCTAACGCCGTGAACCTCACCGACGGCCTGGACGGCCTGGCCGGCGGCTGCACCATGGTGGTCATGCTGGTCATGGCCATGGTCGCCTACCGCTACGACGAGATCAACCTGGCCATCTTTGCCGCCGCGATCGCCGGCGCCTGCGTTGGCTTTTTGTGGCACAACTGCTACCCCGCGAGCATCTTCATGGGCGACACGGGCTCGCTTGCCCTGGGCGCCGCCCTTGCGGCCCTGGCCGTCCTCACCAAGACCGAGGTCACGTCGCTGATCATGGGCGGCCTGTTTGTGTGCGAGGCCCTCTCGGTCATCATCCAGGTCGTGAGCTTCAAGGCCACCGGCAAGCGCGTCTTCTTGATGGCGCCCTTGCACCACCACTTCGAGAAGAAGGGCTGGGCCGAGACCAAGGTCGTCACCCGCTTCTGGATCGTCTCGGCGGCCTTCGCGACCCTTGGTTTTGCCCTGTATTTCCAGCTTGGCTAGGGAGTTTTTGACCTATGACCTGCACTGATATGAACGGCGAGAAATTCGGCGAGAAGTTCGCGGGCGCGGCCGGCACGGCCTCCCTGGGCGACGTCTGCGTCCTGGGCATGGGCGGCACGGGTGCCGCCGTGTGCCGCTACCTGGCCTCGCAGCTGGGCGGCCGCGTGAGCTCGGTCACCCTCTTTGGCGGCGCGTCCAGCGCCGAGGGCGACCTCTCCCGCGAGCTCGAGGCCGCGGGCGTCACCTGCCGCCTTGGCACCGAGAAGGTCGAGGGCACCTTTGACCTTGCCGTCGTTTCTCCCGGTATCTCTGAGTTCAGTGGCTTCTTCGCCGCTGCCCGCGCGCACGCCGCCGAGGTTATCGGCGAGCCCGAGTTCGCCTGGCGCGAGAGCCCGCAGCGCTGGGTGGCCATTACCGGCACCAACGGCAAGACCACCACGACCAAGCTCACCGCGCACCTGCTGGCTGCCGCCGGCATGGACGCCACGGCCGTGGGCAACATCGGCACCATCATCACTTCTCAGCTGGACGCGCGCCCGGCCAACAACTGGTTTGTGGCCGAGCTCTCGAGCTTCCAGCTGGCCACCACCAAGTACCTGCGCCCCCGCGCGGCCGTCCTTCTCAACGTCACGCCCGACCACGTGGAGTGGCACGGCTCGATGGAGGCCTACGCCGCCGCCAAGGAGCGCGTCTTTGCCAACATGGACGGCTCTGACCTGGCCGTCATTTCTGTCGACGACGAGTACTGCCGCGCCGCAGCGGCCCGCGTGGCCGCCCGTGGCGTGCGCGTCTGCGAGCTCTCGGTCGCCGGTGTGCCCGCCGGCCCCAACGCCGCCTTCGTGCGCGAGGGCCAGCTCGTCGTGCGCCTTGACGGCGCCGAGACGAACCTCGGCCCCGCGGCCGCCCTTGCCATCAAGGGCCAGCATAACTGGCAAAACGCCCTGGCCGCCAGCGCCATGGCCCTCTTCTTGGGCGTCCCTGCGCAGGTCATTGCAGGCGCCCTTCTCAGCTTTAGCCCTATCGAGCACCGCATTGAGCCCTGCGGCACCTTTGCGGGCATCCACTTTGTCAACGACTCCAAGGCCACCAACACCGATTCTGTCGAGAAGGCCTTGACCGCCTTTGACGCCGGCACCATCGTGGTCCTGCTGGGCGGCCACGACAAGATGACCGACTTGACCTCGCTATCTGAGGCCGTGTGCGAGCGCGCCCGCGTGGCCGTGTGCTACGGCGCGGCCGGCCCCCGCATGGCCGCCGCCCTGGCCGCCGCCAAGGAAGACACCCCCTGTGACCTGCAGGTCATTGAGGCCGCGCACCTGCGCGAGGCCTTTGACGCCGCCGTCGAGGCGGCCCGCCCCGGCGACACCGTGCTCCTCTCGCCGGCGTGCTCTTCTTTTGACGAGTTCAACAACATGGGCGAGCGCGGTCGCCTGTTCAAGCAGCTGGCCGCCGACTTTGGCCGCGACAGGGCATAGCCGTGGCTCGTACTGTGGCACAAGGGCAGCGCCGAGCCAGGCCTGCCACCAACAGGCGCCCCGCCTCCCGCGCGATCAAGTCGACGCCCGAGCGCTTCATGAAGCCGCGCGTGGTCTTGATCGCCGTGACGGCCATCCTGGTGTGCTTTGGCCTGCTCATGATCTGGTCGGCCTCGTCGGTCACCGACCTTGCCAGCTCGACCTACAACAACGACCCCATGTACCACGTCAAGAGCCAGCTGCGCTACGTCGCGATCGGCGTCTTCTTGGCGGTGGCGGCCACGCGCTTCGACTACCACCTGTGGACCAAGACCATTGTCAAGCCCCTGTGGATCGCCGTGATGGTCGCCCTGGCCATGGTCTTTTTGCCCGGCACCAGCCAAGACGCCTACGGCGCCAGCCGCTGGATCAACATCGGCGGCTTTAGCTTCCAACCCTCGGAGTTCGCCAAGATCTTCATCATCATCTGCGCCGCCGAGATCGCCCAGAACTACTTCGAGGAGCGCTCGGTCGACGACAACGGCGTCCTCAAGCTGATCGTCATCGGCGTGGGCGTGCCGCTCGCCGCGATCCTGGCGCAGCCCGACAAGGGATCCACCATGATCTTGGGCATGACGCTTTTGGTCATGGCCTATCTTGGCGGCCTCGACCGTCGCTGGATCGCTGCCATCACGGTGATCGGCATCGTCGGCTTCTTGGTCCTGGCGTTCAAAGACAGCTATTCTCGCAGCCGCATCTTGATCTTGCTTAACCCCTGGAGCGACGCCCTTAACAGCGGCTACCAGCTTATCCAGGGCTTCTATGCCTTTGGCTCGGGCGGCATCTTTGGCGTCGGCCTGGGATTTTCCAAGCAAAAGTACGCTTACCTGCCCATGGCCCACAACGACTTCATCTACGCGATCATCGGAGAAGAGCTGGGGCTTGTGGGCACTGTGGGCCTTCTTGTGCTCTTTGCGGTCCTTGTGTGGGCGGGTTTCGAGATCGCCCGGCACGCCACCGACCTCTCGGGCCGGCTGATCGCGTCGGGCTGCACCTCGATGCTCGTCATCCAGCTCTTCGTCAACATCTGCGGCGTCATCGGCATCATGCCCATGACGGGAAAACCGATCCCCTTCATCTCGTACGGCGGCTCGTCGATCATCGCGAGCCTGCTCATGGTGGGCGTGATCTTGTCCGTCTCGTTCAACTCGCGCTTCCTTGAGACCGAGAACGACCGCGTGCGCAAGACCTGGCGCGTGAGCGACGGCGACCGCAGCGACCCCGGCCTGTCCTATGTGGGCGAGGCGACCCCGCGCTCTTCTCGCCGAGAAGGGCAGGGTAGCGCCGGCGTCGGTGTCGGCACGCAGGCGCCCGGGGGCTTCCGCGTGATCAACGGCAACGGCGGCGGCAACGGGTCGGCGACGCGAGAAGCGCGCCCGCGCACCGGTAGTGGCCGCGACCAGAACTCCCGCCCGCGCTCGACGCCCTTGACCGGCGGCGCGGCGCAGGGCCGATCCCGCATCGACCTGGGGCCTTCTGCCACCGACCGCCTGCGCGGCCGCGACACGGGTCCCAAAAGAAGAAGGTAGGCGCAAACCATGGCATCCAAGAAACTTGAGGTAGTGATCGCCGCCGGCGGCACCGCGGGCCACATCAACCCGGCGCTGGCCTTGGCCGAGGAGCTGCGCGACCGCGGCCACCATGTGCGCTTTGTTGGCCAGACCCGCCGCCTCGAGGGCCGCCTTGTGCCCCAGGCGGGCTTCGAGCTTATCCCCATCGAGGTCTCGGGCTTCGACCGCTCGCGCCCCTGGACGGCCGCCACGTCACTGTGGTCGGTCTGGAGGGCCAAGCAGGAGCTGGGCCGCCGCTTCAAGGCAGACGGCGCGCCTGATGTGGCCATTGGCTTTGGCGCCTACGTCGAGGTGGCCCTTCTCGGCTGGTGCAAGGACGTCCACGTGCCCTACCTGCTGCATGAGCAGAACTCCGTTCCCGGCCTGGCCAACAAGATGATGGCGCCCCACGCCGCGGCCACCTGCATCTCGGTCCCGGCGGCGCGCGCGGCCTTTGAGGGCAAGTGCGACATCGTCGAGACGGGCAACCCCGTGCGCCGCTCGGTTATCGCCGGCGACGCAGCCCGCGGCCGCGCGGCCCTGGGCGTGCCCAAAGACGCCCAGATGCTGCTGGTCTTTGGCGGCTCGCTGGGCGCCCGCTCGATCAACGAGGCCATGGCGCGCCTCAAGGCCCGCCTGCTGGACATCGACGGCCTCTACATCGTGCAGTCCACCGGCAAGGACGGCTACGAGGACGCCGCGTGCGCCCTTGCCCTCACAGATGCCGAGAAAGACCGCTGGAAGCTCGTCTCGTACATCGACGACATGGGCGACTGCCTGGCCGCGGCCGACCTCATCCTCTCGCGCGCCGGCGCCTCGTCGATCGCCGAGATCGCGGCCCTGTGCGCGCCCTCGGTCCTGGTGCCGTACCCGCACGCCACGGCAGACCACCAGACCACCAACGCCCGCTTCTTGACCGACGCGGGCGCGGCCGTGATGTTCACCGACGCGCAGCTTTCCTCGCCTGAATTCGACGCCAAGCTTTGCGAGCTTCTCGTCGACGCCCGCGCCCGCGCCGCCATGCGCGACGCGGCCGCCACGCTGGGCCAGGCCAACGCCGCCGTCGCTCTGGCAAATCAAGTGGAGAAGGTCGCTTGCGCGTAAGTTCTTCTCGCCAATAGGATAAAGTTAGAAGGATGCCTGCGAGCTGCGGGCACACCCTATACCCTCGACCCTAAGGGGCTTTATCCATGTCAGACTTCTCGGACACCCAGACCATCACAAGCGCGCACTTCATCGGCATCGGCGGCGCCGGCATGAGCGGCATCGCCCTGGTTTTGCACGAGCGCGGCTGCAAGGTGACCGGCAGCGACCTTAAGGCCTCCCACTACGTGCGCGAGCTCGAGGCCGCGGGCATCCAGGTCTCCATTGGCCACGAGGCCCCCACCATCGACGCCGTGATGCCGCAGGTGGTGGTCACCTCCACCGCGATCCCCGATTCCAACCCCGAGGTCGTGCGCGCCCACGAGCTGGGCATCCCCATCTGGCCGCGCGCCAAGATGCTGTCGTATCTTTCTACCCACGCCCTTACCGTGGCCGTGGCCGGCACCCACGGCAAGACCACCACGTCTTCCATGGTGGCCACCATGCTCGACAAGCTGGGCGCCGACCCGTCGTTCCTCATCGGCGGCGTGGTCGAGGGCTACGACACCAACGGCAAGAACGGCAACGGCGGCTACTTTGTGTGCGAGGCCGACGAGTCCGACGGCTCCTTCCTCTATCTCAACCCGCGCGTCGTGGTGGTGACCAACATCGAGGCCGACCACCTTGACCACTACGGCACGCTCGAGAACATCGAGAAGACCTTCTGCAAGTTCATGGACCTGGTGGGACCCGACGGCACCGTCATCATCTACGGTGACGTGCCCCACTACGCCGAGCTTGCCCGCTCCACCGGCCGCCGCGTGGTGACCTACGGCTTCGAGCCCGGCTGCGACTACGTGTGCGCGCCGCAGGATTCGGCCCACAAGCTGGCCAGCAACTTCGACGTGGCCTGCCCCGACGGCGAGAAAGTCCACGTGACCATCGCCGCCAACCCCGGCCGCCACAACATGGCAAACGCCACCGCGGCCTTGGCCGTGGCCGACGTCCTGGGCTTTGACGTGGCAGACGCCGCGGCCGCCCTCTCGCAGTTCAAGGGCGCCCGCCGCCGCTTCACCCACGTGGGCGACGTGGCCGGCGTGACCGTGGTCGACGACTACGGCCACCACCCCACCGAGATCGCGGCCACCCTGGGAGCTGCCAAGGACCTCGAGTTCAACCGCGTGATCTGCGTCTTCCAGCCGCACCGCTACAGCCGCACCCAGTCGCTGGCCGATCAGTTTGCCCACGCCTTCGACAACGCCGACGTTCTGCGCGTGTTGGACGTCTTCTCGGCCGGCGAGCTTCCCATCCCGGGCGTCAGCGGCCGTACCGTGGTCAACGAGGTCAAGGCCAAAGGCGCCGTGGCCGACGTCGAGTACATCCCCAACCGCAAGGAGCTTGTTGAGAACCTCGTCCGGCTCGTGCAGCCCGGCGACCTGGTGATCACCCAGGGCGCGGGCGACGTCACCAACCTTGGTCCCGCCCTCATCGAGGCCCTTAACGAGGCCGCCCAGAAGGAGGCTTAGGAGCCTTGAGCGTCTTCAACGCTTACATGACTCTGTCCGGCGCCACGGACGCCCAGGTGCTCAAGGACGAGCGCCTGGCGCACCACACGTCGTACCGCATCGGCGGCCCGGCCGCCCTCTTTGTCACGGCCCACAGCCTGACGGGCCTCACCAAGGTCCTGCGCGTCTTGGCAGACGAGCACGTGGAGTGGGTCATTCTCGGCAAGGGTTCTAATATTTTGGCCGCCGACAAGGGCTTCGACGGCTGCGTCATCGTGTTGGACAAGGAGTTCTCGCGCATCAGCGTGGGCGAGGACGGCCTGATCACGGCCGGCGCGGGCGCGCTTCTCTCTAAGGTGGTGAACGAGGCCCTAAAGGCGTCGCTTTCTGGCCTTGAGTGCGCCGTGGGGATCCCCGGCACCGTGGGCGGCGCCGTGAGCATGGACGCCGGCACCCGCCGCGAGTGGATCGGCCGTCGCGTGCGCGACCTGGTGGTCCTGCGCCCCGGAGAAGGCCTTTACCGCTACCAGGGAAGCGACATCGAGTGGGGCTACCGCGCCACGTCGATCCCCACCAGCGAGATCATCCTCGAGGCCACGTTTGCGCTTGAGCCCGGCGACCGCAAGGCCATGGCCGAGGACATGGACTCGCGCCTGCGCCGTCGCCGCTCGAGCCAGCCCATGGGCAAGCCCACCTGCGGCTCGGTCTTCAAGAACCCGCCCGACCACTCGGTGGGCATGCTCATCGACCGCTGCGGCCTTAAGGGCTTCGAACGCGGCGGCGCCCAGATCTCCAACGAGCACGCCAACTTCATCGTGAACAACGGCAGCGCCACCGCGGCCGACGTCGTGGGCCTCATGGGCCAGGCGCACGAGAGCGTGCTTCGCAACTTTGGCATCGACCTGCAGTGCGAGGTCAAGCTCCTTGGGTTTGGTGCGTAGGCTCTATGGCAGCATCCGGCATGAGGCCCACCCCCAGGAAGGGGAGCCCGAGAAACGCCGACTCGGCTAACAAGCGCTACGCCGCGCCGTCCAAGCGCGCGGCGACCCCGCGCGCGGCAGGCGGTCGCGCTGCGGCCCGTCCCGCGGCCAGGCCCACAGCCCGCCCGTCGGCTCGCCCTACGGCCCGCCCGGCCGCTAAGGCGCCCGCCGCGGGCTCCATGCCGTCGTTTCTCAGCAACAAGAAGCCCGCTGCGGCCGCCGGCGCGTCGGTGGCCAGGCCGGTGGCCGCCCGCCGCGGTTCCGGCCCCGTCACGGGCAAGGAGCGCCGCGAGAGGCACCAGCGCGCCCAGTCGATGAAGGTCGTCATGGGCGTCATCGCCGGCGTCTTTGCGCTGGGCCTGGTGGCCCTTCTCGCCCTGGTCTTGCTGCGCGACTCGTCGGTCTTCTCCATCGACGAGGTGCTGGCAGACCCCACGACCCACGTGACCTCAGACGACATCCAGAAGCTCCTTAAGGTCGACTCTGGCTCGACCCTTCTTAACCTGGACGAGGAGAAGGTCGAGGCGGGCCTCAAGAAGAACCCGTGGGTTGCTTCGGTGAGCTTCGAGAAGCAGTTCCCCCACACCTTGAAGGTGGTCATCAACGAGCAGGTGCCCGACACCCTGGTGGTCATGACCTCCGGCTCTATTGCCTGGTACATGGGTCAAAACGGCTGCTGGATCGAGCCCTGCAAGATCTCTGTGGCAGACGACGAGTCGGTAAACGACGCGGCGCTTGCCGTGGCACAGGCCAACAACGTCACCCTCATCACCGGCGTTCCCGCCTCGGTAAGCCCCGAGGCCGGCGCCTACGCCACCGACAGCATGCTGTCCACGGTCAACGAGTTTCGCGAGGGCTTCTCGTCGTCTTTTGCGAGCCAAATCGTGAGCTACGACGCGCCCAGCTCTGACGCCATCTCGTGCGTGCTTTCCAGCGGGGTCGAGGTGTCCTTGGGCTCGGCCACCAGCATCAGCTACAAAGAGCAGGTGGTCACGAGCCTCATCGCCAAGTACCCCAACCAGCTGACCTACATCAACGTGCGCACGCCCTCCAACACAACGGTGAGAAAGATCTCTTCCTCTGACGTCACGGCGGGCACGGCGGGCACGGCGGCAAGCGGCACGAGCGCCACGGGGTCGACCAGCGGCTCGACGTCGACCACCAGCTCGAGCTCGACATCGACCACCTCGGGCACGTCAAGCTCTACGAGCACAGACCAGACGGGGGAGACGGACGAGGAGTAAAGGTCTTCTCGCAAAGTCGAGAAAGGTAAGCGGCAGGGCTTTTACCTGCTATTTCCACCGTTCGCACATACAGTTTGACTTGAGGGTTGAAGTTGTGCCAATATACGGCGCTTTGACACAAACGTCGAGTTGAACTTGAGGTTTAGGGTTTCTACCAGCGTAGAGGCAAAGCAGATCGAAAGTAGATTGATATGGGAAACGATCAAAAGCGTAGGACAAAGGCCGGGGCCGCAGTTGCCGCTTCGCCAAAGGAGGAAACGATGATCAAAGACACCGACACCTTAAGCAACTACCTTGCCGTCATCAAGGTCGTGGGCGTGGGCGGCGGCGGCACCAACGCTGTCAACCGCATGATCGAGGAGGGCATCCGCGGCGTCGAGTTCGTGGCCGTCAACACCGATGCCCAGGCGCTGGCCATCTCTGACGCCGACATCAAGGTCCACATCGGCACCGACCTCACCAAGGGCCTGGGCGCCGGCGCCAACCCCGAGGTGGGCAAAGAGGCCGCCGAGGACTCCCGCGACGAGATCAAGGCCGCCCTTGCCGGCGCCGACATGGTCTTCATCACCGCGGGCGAGGGCGGCGGCACCGGTACCGGCGCTGCCCCCGTCGTGGCCGACATCGCCAAGAACGACGTGGGCGCTTTGACCGTGGGCGTCGTGACCAAGCCCTTCACCTTCGAGGGCCGCAAGCGCTCCAAGTCCGCCACCGACGGCATCTCCAACCTGTCCGAGAACGTCGACACCTTGATCGTCATCCCCAACGACCGCCTGCTTGACCTCTCTGAGAAGAAGACCACCATGCTCGAGGCCTTCCGCATGGCAGACGACGTCTTGTGCCAGGGCACCCAGGGCATCACCGACCTGATCACCGTCCCCGGCCTCATCAACCTCGACTTCGCCGACGTCTGCACCATCATGAAGGGTGCCGGCACCGCGATGATGGGCATCGGCACCTCCTCGGGCGACAACCGCGCGACCGACGCCGCCTCCGAGGCCATCTCGAGCCGCCTTCTGGAGAGCTCCATCGACGGCGCTACCCGCGTGCTTCTCTCCATCGCCGGTAACAAGGACCTGGGCATCCAAGAGATCAACGACGCCGCCGACCTTGTCGCCAAGAACGTCGACCCCGAGGCCAACATCATCTTTGGTACCGTCGTGGACGAGTCCTTGGGCGACCAGGTGCGCGTGACCGTCATCGCCACCGGCTTCAACGACTCCAACGTCCAGCAGACGCTTCCTACCCTGAACATCCCCGTCGCGGCTCCCACCGCTCCGTCGCCGGTCAACCGCACCTCCGTGTCGTCGACCCCGATCAACGTGAGCCGCCCGCAGAACTCCTCCTCGGCCAACGACAAGGAGTTCGACATCCCCGACTTCCTTAAGCGCAGCCGCATCTAAGCAGCTGGCAGCTAAGCCTTGACCGTGGCGTCTTTGCAAAGACATACCGCAAACGAGCTGGCCTGGCTCACGGACGACGTCTGTGAGCAGGTCAGCTTTGCGTTCACCGAGAGGGGCGGCGGCGTGTCTTTGGGGGAGTGGTCCTCGCTTAACCTGGGCGCTTCCTGCGCGGACGACCCGGCATGCGTCGAGAAGAACCGCCGGCTTGCGCTGGCCTGCGTGGGCGCCGAGGGGCTCTACGGCCGCTTGGTCAACCCGCACCAGGTGCACGGCGACGACGTGGCCTTGGTGAGTGCCGAGGCCGTGGCCGCGGCTGGTGGCCTTGAGGCCATCCAGGCGCAGGTCAAAGAGGGCATCGACGCCGTGGTGTGCACGGCGGCCGACGTCCCCGTGATGCTGTGCTTCGCCGACTGCGTGCCGGTGGTGCTGGTCGACCCGGCCGGGCGCGGCTTCGCGATCGCCCACTCCGGGTGGCGCGGGACCATCGCCCGCATCGGCGCCAAGGCCACCCGCGAACTGGCCGGTGCCTGCGGCTGCGAGACGGGCGAGCTTCTCGCCTACGTGGGCCCGCACATCGGCGCCGCCGACTACGAGGTCTCGGCAGACTTGCTGGCGCGCTTCGTGGGCGAGTTTGGCCCCGGCTGCGACGCTGGTGACAACCGCCTTGACCTTGGCTTCTGTGTGCGCGAGGCCCTTATTGGCGCGGGTATCGCCCCCGCCAACATCGCGGAGTGCCAAGACTCCACGGCGAGCAATACCCACCGGTTCTTCTCGTACAGGGCCGAGGGCGGCAAGTGCGGACGCCACGCCGCCGTCGCGGTCCTGCACGGCGCGGCGCCGGCACGTGACGTAACCGAAGGTGCAGCTTAAATGGCTTTCGACAGCACGACATACACCGAGTTCCTTCGCGCTCGCAGGGCGCAGATCCTGGCCAAGCTCGATCGCGCGGCGGCAAAGTCCGGCCGCGACGCGAGCCAGATCGGTCTTCTCGCCGTCTCTAAGACGGTCGAGCCCGAGGCAGTCCTGTGCGCCTGGGAGGCGGGCTACACGGCCTTTGCCGAGAACCGCCCGCAAGAGCTCAACCGCAAGCTGGCGTTTGTGGCCGAGCAGCCTTCTATGGCCGAGGCACGCTTCGACCTTATCGGCAACCTGCAAAAGAACAAGATCAACCAGGTGATCGGCAAGGCCCGCCTGATCCACTCGATCAGCTCGGCCGATCTTGCCCGCCAGGTCTCCGAGCGCTGCGAGCGCGCGGGCCTTGTGGCCGACGTGCTTCTAGAGACCAACGTCTCGGGCGAGCAGAGCAAGTCGGGCTTCTCGCCAGATGAGCTTCGCGCCGCGGCAGACGAGGTCTGCGAGCTGCCCGGCATTGCCGTGCGCGGCCTTATGACCATGGCGCCCAAGGCCGACCCCGATTGCGCCAGGCGCACGTTTAGCGGACTTCGCGAGCTGCGAGACGAGCTTCGCGGCAGGATGGGTATCCCACTCGAGACGCTTTCCTGCGGCATGAGCGACGACTTCGACATCGCGGTCGAGGAGGGCTCGACCCTGGTGAGGCTTGGAAGGACGGTGTTTAGCCCAGACTACGTCATGGGCGACTAGCCGGCGAAGGCACGTAAGCGGCGCCGGCCGCATGGATCGAACGAGTTTACGACGCGCTTTTGCGCGTTTACGAGAGAAGGGCACTGACATGGGGTTTCTCGATAACATCAAGGACCGTCTGCGCGGCGACTCCTACGAGGACGACTACTACGAGGACGACTACTACGACGACGGCGCCGACCAGGGCGGCTACGGCCGCTACGACGACGAGCCGCGCCAGGCGGCAGACCCGGCGCCTTCCAAGGGCCTTCTGGGCAACACGCCGCGCCCCGAGGCCGAGAGCGTCTCGGTCTACACCCGCAGCGGCCGCCCCGTCGCGGCCCAGCCTGCCCCGACCTCGGCCTTTACCCCGGTGACGCCCACGCCGCAGCCCACCTCGGCCGCTCCCGTGCGCAGCTACGCCCCGCAGCAGAGCACCCAGACCCACTCGCACTCCTACGAGACGCAGCTGGGCGCCCCCACCACCACCCCCGCCGACCTGGGCCTCACGCCCAAGCCGCGCATGAGCTCGGGCCAGCTGCCGCCTTATGTCCTGCGCCCCGTCTCTTACGACGACGTGCAGACGGTCGTGCGCCGCGTCAAGACCAACCAGCCTGTGGTCCTGGTCTTCCGAAACACCAACATCGAGACGGCCAAGCGCATCCTTGACTTCTGCTTTGGCCTGTCGTTTGGCCTGGACGGGGGCGTGCAGGAGCTGGGCGACCGCGTGTTTGCGGTGCTGCCCGCCGGCATCAGCCTCACCGACGCCGACATCAACAAGCTCGTGGCCGACGGCGACCTGGTGCGCTAGGGCGCGCAGGTAGCCTAGGCAGTTAGGATTTCTTTGATGTCTTTGGACTCCATCAAACTGGGCGTCATCGGCGCCGGTTCCATGGGCTCTGCCATCGCGCAGGGCCTGGTGGCCGCGGGCGCCATGGACGCGGGCCGCATCCTTGTGTCGGGCCACGCCAACGCCCGCCTTACCGAGATGGGCGAGAAGGGCTTTGTCACCTTCACCGATAACGCCCAGATGCTCGACCAGGCCCCCGACGTTGTCATCTTGGCCGTCAAGCCGCAGGTTTTGCCCGCCGTCATGAAGCAGCACGCGCGCCAGCTGGCCCAAAAGACCGTGATCTCCATCGCGGCCGGCACGCCCACCTCCACCATCGAGGAGGCCCTGCCCGGCGCCCGCGTCGTGCGCGTCATGCCCAACCTGTGCGTCGAGGTCCTCTCCGGCGCCTCCGCCGTCGCGGGCGGCGCCAGCGCGGGCGCAGACGACGTGGCCTTGGCCGCCGAGCTCTTCTCGGCTTTGGGCAAGGCCTCGGTCATGCGTGAGGACCAGCTCGAGGTCGAGGGCGCCGTCGTGGGCACCGCGCCCGCGTACTTCGCCGTCTTTGTCGACACCTTGACCCGCGCCGCCGTGAAGGCCGGCATGCCGTCGGCCGCGGCCCGCGAGCTTCTTCTCGCCACCATGGCGGGCAGCGCCACGCAGCTTTTGCAGTCCGGCGAGCACCCCCGCGCCTACGCCGAGAAGGTCACTTCTCCCGGCGGCACCACGGCGGCCGGCCTCTACGAGCTGGAGCCGGCGCTGTTCGAGGGCTCCTTCGCGGCCGTCGACGCCGCCCTTGCCCGCGCGGCCGAGTTGGCGGGTAAGTAAGCATGTACACGATCGCAAGCCTTATCGCGAAGCTCTTCAACATCTACCAGTTCTTGATCGTCGTCTGGTGCATCCTAAGCTGGGTGCCGCGGACGGGCGGGCAAAGCAACCTGGGGACGTTTCGCGACGCCGTGGGTATGCTCGTCGAGCCCTACCTTGGGATTTTTCGCCGTTTCATTCCGCCCATGGGCGGCATCGATTTCTCGCCGATTGTGGCGATATTTGCCCTCAGCCTTATTGAGCGGCTAGTTTTCAGCCTCATCTTGTAAAGTGGTTTAGACGTGACTTTTGTCGCACGAGTTCAAATGAAAGGGAACCAGAATGGCAATCACACCAGCAGACATCGAGCAGCAGACCTTCTCTCCCTCCAAGCACGGTTATGACACCGAGGAGGTTGACGCCTTCCTCGAGCAGATCGCCGTCGAGATCGACGCCATGCTCCAGAAGATCGCCGACCTCAAGGGTCGCCTCAACTCCACCGAGTCCCAGCTTTCCGCCGCCCAGGCCCAGGTCGCGAGCCTGCAGGACGCCAGCCTTACCGCTCCCGCGCCCGCTCCCGCCGTCACCGCGCCGGCCGAGCCCATGGTTTCCTCCATGCAGGCTTCCGAGCACCAGATCTCCCAGGTGCTGATCGTGGCCCAGCAGAGCGCCGACAAGCTGCTGGCCGAGGCCCGCGAGACCGCCGAGAAGGTGCGCAACGACGCCGACCAGAAGGCCCGCGAGGTCATTCGCCAGGCCCTGGCCGAGAAGCAGAACGAGCT
>CAVKOL010000017.1:0-23541 GCA_963658035.1 Bacteroidaceae bacterium | reverse complement strand
AGAGCTTCAAGCCCGAGTTCCTCAACCGCATCGACGACATCGTGGTCTTCCAGCCCCTGGGCCTGGCCGACATCGAGAAGATCGTCGACATCCAGCTCAAGGACGTCCGCGAGCGCCTGGACCGCGACCGCATCTCGCTGGAGCTTTCGGCCTCGGCCATGCAGTCGTTGGCGATCGACGGCCTTGACCCGGTCTACGGCGCCCGCCCGCTCAAGCGCCTGATCCAGCGCGAGGTCGTGGACAACGTGGCCAACCTCATCATCGCCGGCCAGCTGCACGAGGGCGACACCGTGCGCATCGACGTGGACGACAACGACAAGCTGGTGGCGAGAAGGGCGTAAGGGCTTCTCGCTGTCCGCACCGCCATTACTCTTGAACATCCGGGGCATCCATCGGCTATGATGGGTGCCCCGCCGCGTTTTGCGCGGTAGGATAAGGCTGTCCCGCAACCTCTAACACGGGAGAACATCATGGCTAACTTGAACAACCTGCCCGACTTTGACGACACCGGCGCCCAGCCCCAAAACGCCGTCGACCCCAACGCAACCGTATACGCCTCGCCCGTTGTCGACCCCAACGCAACCGTCTTGGCCAGCTCGGCCGACCCCGAGGCCACTGTGTTGGCCTCGTCGGATGCCCTTCTCGACCAAGGCGACGCCGACCCCACGACCCTGGTCCCGCCCGCCGAGGATGCCACAACCTACGCGCCTGCCGCGGCTACCAGGGTAAACCCTGCGCCCGCCACTACGGTGCGCCCGGCCCCCGAGACCAACCTCATGGCCGGCCCCGGCCGCCGCGACGGCCTGGACGCCATGGACGACCCGTACTACTCGCCCGTGGCCATGGAGGACCTCACTACCGCGCACGCCCCGGTGTCGATCGACTCGCCGGTCAAGAGCACGTCCAAGAGCAAGCACCGCCGCAACGTCATCATGACGGTGATCATCGCCATCCTGCTGCTGGCCATGGCGGGCGGCGCCGGCTACTACACCTACCAGCAGGAGATCTGGGGCGGCAAGACCGTGCCCGACGTTGTGGGCAAGACCGAGGTCGAGGCGCGCCAGATGCTTGAGGCCGCGGGCTTCAAGGTGACCAGCCAACAGGAGGCCTCGGACCAGACGGCTGGCACCGTCTTGTCCTGCTCGCCGCAGGTGGGCAAGCGCGCCGACCCCGCGGACGGCGCGACCATCACCGTGGCCGCATCGCGCACGATCCCGCAGGTCGTTGGCAAGACGCAAGACGAGGCCAAGGCCGCCTTGACCGAGGCCGGAGCCACCAACGTCGTCCTCTCGTTTGTCATATCCGATCAGGCAGAGGGCACCGTCGTGGACGTCGACCCGCGCGAGGGCTCGACCTTTGTGGCAACCGATAAAATCACGCTGTCTGTGGCCCAGCCCTACACCGTGCCCGCCGTCGTGGGCATGAGCCTGACCGACGCCAAGGCCGCGCTGGAGGCTGCGGGCCTTACCTACAACGTGACCTACGCCGAGTCCGACAAGTCGGCAAACACCGTGCTCTCGGTCACGCCCGAGCAGGGCACCAAGGCTTCTGCCGGCATGGCCTGCGAGCTCACGGTTTCTTCTCCGTACCCCAGCGGCGTGACCAAGCTGGGCGAGTACTTCAACTGCTCGTCTGCCGAGGTCGCCGCCTACCTGCAGCAGCAGGGCTTTAGCCTGCTGTACGGCTCTAAGTACGGCAACGGCGACGCCCACGCGGTCTACGCAGACGCGTCGGGCAACATGCTGACCATCAGCGACGAGCCCGAGTCGGGCGCGTACCAAAACGACGAGAAGACCGACGTCCTTAACCAGGGCGCCTCGATCGGCGGCGTGCGCTACGACTTTGCGTCGGCCAGCGCCCCTTCGACCTCCGAGACCAGCGAGGGCCTGCAGGCCGTCATGTCTGCCTGCGGCTTCGAGGGCCTAAAAGAGACCACGACCGAGGCCGACATGGCCAGCACCATGGGCATCGACATGGGCGTCAGCCACTTCATCTGCGGCTACGGCGAGCAGGACGGCTACTCCTGGGCCGTCTTGATCGGCGGCAACACCGCCGGCCGCAGCGCCGTCACCGTGCTCATGTGCCCCAAGAGCCGCTACAACGGCGGGATCGACCTGGCCGAGTTTGGCAACAAGGCCAGCCTGTGCGTCGCCTACTACAACATCGTCGAGGGCGGGCGATAAAAGATGAAACCAGCTGGCGAGAAGACCGGCGCGGCTGCGGACCCGCGCGAAACCGAGAATGCCGCGATAAAAGACGAGGTCAACCGCGAGTTTTTGCGTGCCGAGAACGAGGATGACGACGGGTACGATCCCTACTCGGATCGGCGCCCGGTGAGCGAGCCGCTCTTCCAGCGCGATCCCTGGGCATAGCGCGATGGGCTGCCCCGTAACCACCCGCTTGGCATAGAGAAGGCCGGCGGCGAGAACCCAGAAACGGGTTTCCCGCCGCCGGCTTTTTCGTTAGCGGTGGGGTGTCGTTATGTGCCGCGTGTCTGGCTCGGCTCGCCCCTTACGACCAGCCCTCCAGCGACTCCGAGTACTCCAATGTGATGGTCGTGCCGATTGCGATTAGCGACCCTGGGTCCTCGGACGCTGTGGTCACGACGGGAATGTGCGCGGTGGTGTCCTGCACGTCGGCCGCGTGCGTCGTGATGGCCGGGTCGGGCGTGAACCCGGCCTCGATCAAGGTCTGCGTCGCCACGGTGGGCTGCATGCCGATGACGTTGGGCACGCGCGCCTTGCTGGCCAGGACAACAAAAACGTTGCCGTCGTAGGGGTTTCCGTCGACGCAGTCGCTAAAGGCATACACCGCGCAGCAGTTGTCCTTGTCGATGCTGCTGGCGTTGAAGATGTGCAGGTGAGTGGCGCCCGCCGCTCGAAAAGTCTCGCGCAGCTCGGTAAGTGTCATGGGCGTCATGCTCGTGGCGACCGGTGTGAATCCCGCGGGGGCATAGACGGAAGAATCGCTTTCCTTTACCGCTTCGGCCTCGGCCGAGCTTGTCTCGCCGCTCGAGGAACACCCGGCGAGAAACGCGCCGCTGGTAATCGCCGCGCCGGCGAGAAAATCGCGTCTGGACAGTTTGGGTTTTGCCATGGCACATCACCTATTCAAGGAAGCCGCACTCAATCTCAAACTCGTCGACCTTTATGGTACCCGAATCGTCATACACGGGGATATAGCGCACCCCGGCTTTTGCTGCCCCGGCGAGAAAACCACGCCTCGAAATGCTCTTTGAATCCATGCCGCTTCCTTTCACTAATCGTTCATTACCGTTGAACCAACAGTGCCTAAATCGCGCCGTCATGTCTGTCTTTTTGAGGTATGCAATATACAAAGACGCGTTTGAGCTGGGGGATCGATGTGCGCGAAAGGCAAGGACGAATGGAAAGATCCGTCTCTAAAAAACTGAAGCTCGCCAGAATCTTCTGGTGTGCCGTGGGTACGGCCTTGTTTGCCATGCCTTGGTCGGGCCAAATATTCCTAATCCCAGCGTTCTCATATGTGGATGTAGTGGCTCCGCTGCAATTCAGGGCAACCGCGCTCGCCCTCTCTGTGCTTTTGCTCCATCTGGCGGAAGCCGTGGATTTGAGGGGTGTGCTTCAACTTGACGGCGAGGACCGACGCCCTCCCTTGGCGCCCCTGGCGATCTTCTTGGTTGCATATGCCGCACTGATGGCCGAGGGAATTATGAATCGCCAGGTCTATCCGGAGTACCTCATTGCTCTGGTTCAGGCGACCTTACTTGTTGCTTGGGGACTTCTGTTGCCCCGTGAAGGGCACGGTGCGGAAGAGGAAGATTGTACGATTTTCTCCAACTTCCCCGCTGCGCTATCGGGGCGGGCGGCCCTGCTCGTTGGGCTTGTTGGGCCGTATTACGTCGCCATTTTAGTTCATGCGTCTGGATTTCTGATGCTAGGGCCTTTGGTTGCCGGGTCATCGTTCCTGGCTTTGGGCTTGGGCGGCAAGGAGCCTAAGGCCCATCAAGGTCTTCGCTTTATTGAAGGGCTTCTTCTCTTCTCGCTGTTCAATGAGTTCGCTTCTCGAGTGACGTTAGTCGGGGGTGGCCTGGTGCGGGCCATGTTCGTTCCTTTTGTTTGTGTGGCGGCGGCAGTGATGCTTCGGTTGGTGCGCTTGAAGAATCGCGGCGAGGCCGCCAAGTCGCAGATTAATGCTGCGGAGGATTTTGATGATGACCCGTATGGTGCTCTGGATGCGCTAAGCCCACGAGAAAAAGAGGTATTTCTGGCATGGCTGAGGGGCGAGAGGGCTTTGGATATAGCCGAGAAGCTCGGCTTGAGTCCGGGAACTGTTGGTACCTACAAGACGAGAGCTCTTGGGAAGCTAGGGCTAGGCGAAGATGAAATTGAAGCGTTGAAGCATGGGTTATGCGACGGGAAAGAGAAAGTCCTGGTAGGAGCGCCTCGTTCAGAATGCAATTGGGAAATTGTATTGCTGCTGGTCTCACTATATAGCGTTTTGGCCTCGGCCTTTGACTTCTTCTCATCGAGCGATCTGTATGCATTTGGGTTGCTGGCTGTGGTCCTCTCCGTGATTTGTCCAGGCAATGGCAGAGGTTGTATTCCCGCGCGAGAGAAGCGTTCTTTGCGCTATGGAGTATGGGGTTATATCGGCGCCGGATTGATTGGGGTTCAAGCTTACTTGGCTTCTGCCGCAGCCGAATCCCCATGGTTTTATTTGCAGGGTTTCTCAATCTGCATAGTCACCGCCGTCGGCATGGCGGTGGAAATTGCCTGGTCCCGTCGCGGTGCTGACGACGTGCTCTATGAGGCTTTGAAAATCCCACAGGATCTTGGCTGCGGTACGATTGCTCTAGGTGTGTGTCTTTCTGATTCATCGTTTCCCTATGTTAGTTGGTTGGGAAACCACGGTTATTTGGCCTTCATAATTCTGTGTCTAGCCACAGGCGTCATCATCGAGGCCACTAGGAAAGAGGGCCCGGACACAGCGATGCGGTCAAGCGAGAAGCAGGAAGAGCGCGCACTGAGTTATCTAAAGGGGCGCGGCTTGAATGAACTTCAGGCTCGAGTTGTGCTTCTCACTGCTGAAGGCAAGAGCCGTGCCGATATCTGCGACCTCTTGTCCGTTGCGGGCGGAACCGTCAATTCGTATAGGGCCGCAGGCTACAGGCTGTTGGGCGTTCATTCTGTGGACCAGTTAAAAGGCTTGCTGCAAAAAGACGCAGGTATGAGCCTGTCTTAGCGCATTGCATATCTTGCAAAGACATGACAAATGCACTGCTAAAGCAGATTCTGTTCCTTACGACAAGCCGCGAGTTGTAAGGAGCGACCCATGAAGAAGGCAATCGTAATTTTGCTGTGCGCGTTTGGGTTCTGCGCCGCCTTGGGCGGTGTGCCGCACTGCGCTTTGGCCCAGAATTTGGGCCATGACATACGGTTGACGGTCACGCACTCAAAGCTGCGTGACCCCTATGAGCCCTTGGCCTGTTCGTGGTATGGCACTTCTGCGTCGTTCAAAAACAGCGTTAGTTTGAAGGCCCATAACTACGACGGGTCAAACGTCGGCATAGAAATGACGTGCAGCTCTAGCAGGAGCGGCTCCTTTACGGTGGCCTTATACCGCGGGACAAAGGCCGATACCAAGGCGCTGATTGGAAGCGCGCAGTTCTCACGAAACGGTTTTACGAAGGCGACTTGGACGAATGTCGGCTCCGGAACCTACCACTTTGTTCTGTCCGGAGCGGGTGGTACGACAATCACGGCAAACGATATCGCCATGTACAGCTGGTAGATGAACCCTTAAGAGAGCGGAGCGTCCTATGGATCAGCAGGTGCTGGCTATTCAGAAGTGGCTCAACAAGACGTATGCCGGCTACGACGGTTGGGTTTCTCTGTTAGAAGACGGCGTAACGGGCTGGCAGACTATTTACGGGCTGAGAAGAGGCCTGCAGCACGAGCTGGGCATCTCGCCCATGGCCTCTGGTTTTGGTAGCCAGACGACCGCGGCGTTTAAGAGCCAGATTGGTCGTATAACCGAGACGAGCAGTACGCCTGCCAACGTCCTTACGATTCTAAGCGGTGCGCTGTGGTGCAAGGGCTATTCCGGCGTGGTGGGCAGCGTTGGCGCGACGTTTGCGAAGATGTCCTCGAGCGTTGCCTTGGTGAGAAAGAATCTGGGCCTAGGAAGCACGGCGGTCTATGTCGACGTTAAGCTCATGGCCTTTCTGCTTTCGATGGACTCTTGCACCGTCGCCGCCGGCGGCAACGAGTCTGTGCGGGCGGTTCAGCAGTGGCTCAACGCCATGTACCTGGGCCGACAGGACTTCTCGCTTGTGCCGTGCGACGGCTTGACGTCCAGGCAGATGCTCACGGCGTTTATCTATGCGATTCAATACGAGATTGGCATGGCAGACGGCACGGCCAACGGGAACTTTGGCCCCGGCACAAAGGCGGGCATAAAATCCAAGGCTGGCGTTTCGCTGGGGAGCGTGGATTCGTCCAGCCACTACGTGCGGCTCTTTAGCGGGCTTCTTAGGTACAACGGCTACCTTGACGTTGTGTTTGACGGCTCGTTTACCTCGGTGAAGGCTGGAGTGGCCAAGGAATTCCAGCAGTTTATGGGGCTCGACGCAACCGGCGCCGGCGATTATCAAACGTGGTGCGCACTGCTTGTCTCGTGCGGCGATACCGAGCGTGTGGTCACGGGATTTGACACAAGCACGCCCTTGACGGCCGCCGCGGCTAGAAGCGCGGTGACCGCGGGTTACAAACATGCTGGTAGATACCTTGTTGGCGGCAGCAAACACATCACGGCCGATGAGATGATTGCGCTGAAGTCCGCGGGGCTCAAACTGTTTCCGATTATGCAGCGTTACAACAACTCGGCCTCGGTCATGACGTACGAAGAGGGCCAAGAGCAGGGGCTTGACGCGATTGAGCGCGCACGCATCCTTAACATTCCCACAGGCTCAACGCTGTTCTTTGCGGTCGACTTTGATGCTGGGCAAAGCGAGGCAGAGGGCTGTGTGACCCGCTTCTTCCAGGGCGTCAACAATTCCGTCTCGGCGGCGTTTGGCTACAAGGTGGGCGCCTACGGCACGCGAAACGTTTGCCGTGTTCTATCCGAGAAGGGCCTCATTACGGCTTCCTTTGTAGCTGGTATGTCTTGGGCCTGGGGCGGCAATATGGGCTACAAGATGCCGGACAACTGGGGATATAACCAGATTACGGGAGGAACGCTGACAGCGTCTTCTGGGAATATCGAGATCGATAAGGTGGCGGTGAGTCCTACTGCGCCGAGTGTTTCTCTCGACAAGGTCTTGAGGGCTCCGACGGCGTCCGCATTGTATGCGGACGATGCGGGCTTTGACCTGCTGTACTCCTTTGCCGTACATGCCGAGTTGGAGGCGGCTAGGACCGACTCGTCGCTGAACGGTGAGAGAGTGGCCCGCCTTGGCTTGGGCTGGGCAAGAAAAGAGAAGTATGCCGGGGATATGTGGGATATCTATTTGACTGAGAACCTCATTTCCGAATCGATTGTTGAATCGTTTGGGGTCAAGATGTCTTCGTGGTCCTATAAGAACGCAATTAGAAATCCAGACAGTGCGTGTGTCGATCGCGATACGGCGCACTTCTCCGCAACGGCATTTGCTTGCATAAAATGGCGCGGTGAAACCTGGGACCTGCCGCTAAACAAATTCCGTATGGCAGACCTAGGAGGATGGGCCATGGATTTGTTGCAGTTGTGGGGAGAGTATTACCGAACAGTACCGATCGGCGGTATGGAGACCTGGGCTGCAAGTTGTGTGGGAGCTTATGGCGATCCCGCCTTCGATAGGTCGGATTTGATGGGAGATGCCGACGCCGTTGTCTTTGCATCGCTGATGCCGCAGGGTGATGAGGTCACTTTTTCTGATGCGGTTCGGACCTTGGTTGGAATGAGCGTCAAAGAGCGCCTGTCGCGTTTCTATGCGCTGCGGTTTGATTCCAAGGAAGAAAATGCTGTTGCGGCTTTTCAGTCGTTGGTCGATGTTGATGGCGATAATCCCTGGACTGCGATGTTTACCGAAGCTGCGTTGTTAAAGGCGGCGAACGCAGATAGATTACCTAATAAATACGAGGCGGAGGCTTTTGCCAAGGGTTTTGTGACGGCAATCAACCGCATCATCGCGGAGGGCTGATTGTGGGTAGGTTCATCAAAAGAGCAGCTGCCGTGATGCTTGCTATTGTGCTTGCGATTGGGGCATACGCAATTTATCGTCTTGCGAACCCAATGTATGAAAAGGATGGCATAGCGATTATCGGCGTGCAGCTATCCACGCGCGAGGATAGGGATAATCCCGAGCTTATTGTTTTGTACCAAAATCGCACTGGTAAGGATAACGGTGCGTTTGTTGCATTCAAGCTCTATGACAAAGACGGCCAAGAGGCTGGAATTGCGTATGGAACCGGCGGCGCCGGTGGAGTTAGCCCCCCAATTTCAAACGGTTGGATCGGAGTCGCGCGATGTCCGATGGCGACGTACCAGTATTTTTTAGAGAGGCCGGAGGGCTTGACCAACAAAGAAAGGATTGACGGCATCGCGAGCTGGGAGATATCCGTCGCTTATCCGTTGTACTGATGCCGTCATTTGTTTGATTGGATTGGCGGGGTCTCGGTTATTGCCGGGACCCCGCTTTGCAATGGGGGAGAAACGACCGGGCGGTAGAATGGCGAGCGTTCGTGTTTGACCCTTGCGAGAAAAGACCTGCATGCTCGGCGCTGTTCCAGACTTGAAGACCCTGCTCATCGTGTGCCCGCTGGTGTTTATCGGCAGCTTTGTCGATGCCATTGCCGGCGGGGGAGGGCTCATCACTTTGCCGGCTTACCTTATGTGTGGCCTGCCTGCGCACCAGGCGATTGGGACCAACAAGCTCTCGTCCATGGTGGGGACGACCTTCTCGACGGGGCGGTTTATTCGCAACGGGTTTGTGAACTGGAAGCTGGCGCTGCCTGCAGTGGCGTGCGCCTTGGTGGCCTCTGCCGGCGGGGCGCAGCTTTCGATGATGCTGGACGAGTCGCTGTTTCGCTGGATTTTGATCGTGGCGCTGCCGGTGGTGGCGGTGGTTACCCTGCGCAAGAAGTCGCTGCGTCCCCAAACGCTTGAGATGGCGCGCGACCGCCGTATTGCCGCCGTGTGCGCGACGGCGGCCGTCTGCGGTATGTACGACGGCTTCTACGGGCCCGGTACCGGCACTTTTATGATTTTGGGCTTCTCGCTGTTGGGTAAGCTCGGGGTGCGCGACTGCGCAGGTCTCACCAAGTGCGCCAACCTTGCGAGCAACGTGGCGGGCTTCGCGTCCTTTGCCATCGCGGGGCATTCGTGGTATTTTCTGGGGCTCATTGCCTCGGTTTTCTCGATTACGGGGCACACGTTGGGCGCCGGCATGGTAGTGCGCGACGGGTCAAAGATCGTGCGGCCGGTCATCGTCTGCGTTTTGGCGATTCTCTTCATAAAGACCGGCCTCGAGGCGCTGGGGATTGGTTGACGCGGGGCGAACGCGGCTATCTAAACTAAAAGAACTTTGTGCTTAAGCGGGATTAGCACAAAGTTCTTTTAGGTTAAGGACAAGTTGGCGGGCCCAGCTTAGCCGGTGACGGAGCCCCAGTTGGAGGTCATGAAGTTCCACAGGAAGAAGACGACCAGGGCCAGGACCACGATAAGGGCAAGAAGTGCGATGGCGGTCTTGATGCGGGTGTTCTTCTCGCGTGAGGCAAAGATGTCGCGGCGGCCCTTGGGAATCTCGAGGTACTGACCGTAGTGCAAGTCGCGTCGAAGCTGCTCGCCCTGGGCGCGGGAGCGCTTGTACGAGCGGCCGCTAATGGGGGTGCCGGGATTGGTGTAGCCCGAGTCGTGCGTGACGTTGGTGATCTCGTCTTGGGCGTTGGCATAGTCGTCGATGGTGCCCATGCTCTGGTGAGCGGGACGTTTGCGCACGTAGGGCGCGGGGTTTTGTGTGGGGGCGGGTGCCGTCGCCGGAGCGGGCGCCGGGGTTTGCGCCGCGGCGGGCACGGTATTTTGAGGAGTGCTGCTGTCGTCAGGCATGGCCACATCCTTGTGTTGGCGTTAAAACCATTAAATGATACGGCATTTTGACCTGCGGCGCGTTTCTCGCCAGCTTTCAACAGAACGCTGAAGAGTGACTAAAGCGCCGGAGTGTCACGCCTTGCTGAACAACGTGTTGACCAGGGCTTTTTGCGTAGATTAGTCACCGGGGGGTGATAACATGGGCGCCGATAAAGGTTCTCAGAAAAAGGAGCAATCATGACCGAACAGAAGCAAGCCCTTAGCGAGCAAGAACTCGACCAGATCGCCGGCGGCGAGAGCCAAATTCAGATTAAGGCCAAGATGCGCATCTATGACCGTAACAACAACTGGATCGGCATGCGCTCCGGTGACGAGATTGAGTACTATCCCTGCGAGAAGTGCGGCCGTCCCACCCACTGCGGCACTTTCCACCGCTGGTACTGCGATCCGTGCAGCAAGAACTACTACAGCCCGGATACCAAGATATGGACCGGTACCGAGGAAGAGCTCAAGGCCGCGTCCGTGAGCTAGGCACTTGCTTTGGACCCGTCGCGGCCAGGGTAGGCAAAAGCCTCTTTGGCAAAGATGACTACCGGCGCCGCGCCGGCGATGACAAGGATTTCGGGGAAGCCCGAGCCCGTGCCGTCGTCGGCGCGGCGTTTTTTGTGCCCTTGCACAGGCCGTTAGATATCTCGCGCGACTTTTCTTGGTTTAAATCCGGGTTGGCAAAGTATAGAAGGTGGTTTTGGCCGCGTTTGCCCAGTTGAGCGATGGACAAACGCGGCCGGATACTTGGCGCTTCCCGATTTAAACCAAGAAAAGTCGCCCGACCTCTCGCGAGGGGCCGGGCGACTGGGTAAAACGGGCGATTTTGTTGGCTGCGAAGCCTTACTTGGTGGGTTCCACGACGAGGGTGTCCTCGTAGTCGGCGCCGTAGGTGTCAAGCAGGGTCTTCTCGTAGTCGCTGTGGAAGAACTTCTGGCTGCCCAGGGTGTACAGCTCGTCGTTGACCCAGGTCAGAAGCTCGGAGTTGCCCTTGGCCACGGCCGGCGCGATGGTATCGGCGTCGCCCAGGCTGTCGATGCCCACGACGTACTCGTCGGTGCCAGAGGCCTGCGCAAAGGCGATGACCTCGGTGTTGTCGTTGGCCCAGACGGCGTCCTTGTTGTTCTCGAAGGCGGTCTTGGCGGCGGCGTAGGTGTCGTACTTCTCAAGCTTGACGTCGGGGTAGTGCTTGGTGAGGTAGGTCTCGGCCGTGGTGCCAGAAATCACGATGACGGTGCGATTGGTGATGTCGTCGATGTTGGTAAGGACGTTGTCCTTGTGGGAAACGACGCCCAGGGCGACGTTCATGTAGGCCTCGGCGAAGTCGACCTTCTCGGCGCGCTCCTCGGTCACGGTGAAGTTGGCCAGGATGAGGTCGACCTTGTTGGTCTCAAGGTACTCGACGCGGTTGGCGGCCTCGGTGGAAACAAACTCCACGTCAACGCCCAGGTCAGAGCCAATCTGGCGGGCAAGCTCGACGTCGTAGCCCTGGTACTCGCCGTTCTCGTCGACGTAGCCAAACGGGCTCTTGTCCGAGAAGACACCAATCACGATCTTGCCGGAGCTCTTGATCTCGTCGAGGCTGCGGTAGCCCGAGGCGGACGAGGTGGAGCTGCTGGACCCGCTGCTGGAGCCACCGTCGGTGGTGGCGCTGATGCTGCAACCGCCCAGCACGAGCGAGCCCATGAGGGCCGCGGTGGTAGCGGCGGTTGCGAGGAAGGTCCTACGAGAAATGCTGGATGCCATTTTCTATCTCTCCTTGCGCTTATGCCCCGTGCGTTAGGGGCTCCTTCAATGGCAAGAGCCAGTAAAGCACTTAATTCCTAGTAGCGCAATAGGAATTAATGTTACAAGTCGAAGACAGACGGCGAGAAGGGCACTTGACCTGCGGACTTATGCCTCGTGCGAGCGCACGGCGTCAAACTCAAAGGTGTTGAGGAACTTCTGGGCGCGCTCGGTTTGGGGATGCGAGAAGAACCTCTCGGGGATGTCTTGCTCAACGATCCCGCCGCCGTCGAAGAACAAGACGCGGTCGGCCACGGCGCGGGCAAACTGCATCTCGTGTGTGACGATGACCATGGTCTTTCCCTCTTTGGCAAGGTCGAGAATGACGTCCAACACCTCGCGGACCATCTCGGGGTCAAGGGCGGCCGTAACCTCGTCAAGCAGCAGGACCTCGGGCTCCATGGCAAGGGCGCGGGCGATGGCCACGCGCTGCTTTTGGCCACCCGAAAGCATACGGGGGTAGCTGTCGGCCTTGTCGGCCAGGCCAACGCGCTCAAGCAAGGCGCGGGCCTGTGCCTGGGCTTCTTCGTGCGAGACGCCCTTAGCCTTCATGGGCGCCAAGGTGATGTTGTCCAGCACCTTCATGTGCGGGAAGAGGTCGTAGCTTTGGAAGACCATGCCCACCTTTTGGCGTAGGGCCACCAGGTCGCGCCTGTCTCCGTTGACGTCGGCGCCGGCCACGCGCACGCTGCCGCCCTGGATGGGCTCGAGGGCGTTTAAGCAGCGCAGGAAGGTCGACTTGCCGCAGCCCGAGGGGCCAATGATCACGATGACCTCGCCGCGCTTCACGGTAAGCGAGATGTCCTTCAAGACGACCTTCTCGCCGTATGCCTTGCGCAGGTGCTCGACTTGAAGAAGGGGCTGCTCGGCGGGGGTGACGGTAGCGGTGTCCTGGGCGGTTGCGCCCTGGGTAGCGGTTTCAAAGGCCATGAGTTAGTTCCACTTCTTTTGCAGGTAGCCGGCGAGAAGAGAGATGGGCCAGCACACGATAAAGTACAGGAGCATGATGGTGCCGTAGATGCCAAACACGGCGTTTGGCGAGGTCATGCGGTTGGCCTCGATGATCTGCTGGCCAACCTTCATCATCTCGATGATGCCGATCATCAACAGGATCGAGGTTGTCTTGACCATGCGGGTGATCAAGTTGATGGCCGCGGGCACCAGGCGGCGCACCGCCTGCGGGATGATGACGTAGGCGTAGACCTGCCCGCGCGTGAGGCCCAGGGCAGCCGCGCTTTCGTACTGGTGACGCGGGGTGCTGGCCAGGGCGCCGCGTACTAGGTCGCCCATCTCGCCGGTGCCCCAAAAGGTAAAGACGATGATGGCCGAGAACTCGGCCGAGAGGTTCACGCCCAGCACGCGCGTGGCTCCAAAGAAGACGATGTAGAGCAGCGCCAGCTGCGGCATGATGCGAACGATCTCCAGGTAGAGACGGCTAACAAAGCGCGCCACCGAATTCTTCCACATCATGAAGATGCCAAACAGGGTGCCCAAGACAAGCGAGAGCGCGATGGCGATACCGCTGATCTGCACGGCGATCCAGAGGCCTTGCAGCAGGCGCAGGGCGTTGGTGCCCTTAAACAGAACATCAATTCCCAAAGCTTCCATAGCGCAGCCTCCTCTCGATAACAGAGCCCAGGATGCTAACGGGCACAAGGATAACCAGGTAAAACGCGACCAGCATAAACAAGCATTCTGTGGTGCGGTAGTAGAGGCCCATGAGGTCTTTGGTGACAAACATGAGGTCCATCAAAGAGATGGCCGAGAAGACGCTTGTCTCCTTAAGAAGGAAGATCACGTTGGCGACAAACGAAGGGAAGCTCAGCGTGACGGCCTGCGGCAAGATGACGTAGCGGATGGCCTGCATGGGGGAGAGGCCCAGTGCCAGCGAGGTTTCGCGCTGGATGACGTCGACCGACTCGAAGCCCGAGCGAAACGACTCGGCCATGTAGGCGCCGCCGTGAAGGGCCAAGCCAACCGCGCCGCACACCGTGGGCGTGATGGAAAGGCCAAAGCGCGGCAGGCCAAAGTAGAAGAAGAACAGCTGGATGAGCAGTGGCGTATTGCGAAACAGCTCGACGTAGACCTGGCAAATCTGGCGCACTACCGGCACGCGCAGGTGGACGAGAATGGCCACCACAAGGCCAATGAGCACCGCGCCGATGATGCCTGCCCAGCCAATACCCAGCGTGAGCAGCGCCGCCTCTTTGTATAGCGGAAGGTACTCCGCCATGGCTTCGAAGTCCAAAATAAAACCCTCTCGGTTGATTCCCTCCGGGAGACTATAAACCTAGTCCCACGGTAGGAATTCAACCGAGAGGGTCTTGTAACACAGACGAAAGGCGACGCGGGGGTGCAGGCGGGTCGGGCGTCGGGCCGGCGGGTCAGGCCACCGCGGCCAGGCCGGCTACTCCTCGGCGGCCTCCTCGCTCATCCCCTCGCGCTCGGCGGCCGCGCGGGCGGCCTCGGCGACAAGATCCTCGTCAATCTCGCCGGGCGCCGTCGCGGGGGCCTCGGCGGGGTTGGCCGCAACGTACTCGTCCCACGTGCCATCCAAAAGCGCGTCAACCGCCGCGCCCTCAACGGTCTCGCGCTCAAGCAGCACCTTAGCCATGGTGTCCATCTGGTCGCGGCGGGCACCCAGCACGTCGCGGGCGCGCTCGTGGGCCTCGCGCATGATGCGCTCGACCTCGTCGTCGATGCGCTTGGCCGTCTCGGCCGAGTAGTCGTTCTTCTGTGCGTAGTCGCGGCCCAAGAAGACCTCGTGCTGAGCCTCGCCAAAGACCTGCGTGCCCAGCTCGTCGCTCATGCCGTAGCGGGTGACCATGGTGCGGGCCAGCTTGGTCGCGCGCTCCAGGTCGTTGCTCGCGCCGGTGGTGATGTCGTCGCAGAACAGCTCCTCGGCGGTGCGGCCGCCCAGCAGCACGGCGATCTGGTCGAGCATGCCCTCGCGCGTCTCCAAGAAGTGGTCCTCCTCGGGGATCTGCATGGTGTAGCCCAGCGCCTGGCCGCGGCTCACGATAGAGATCTTGTGCACCGGGTCGGAGTTCTCAAGTATGTGCCCCACCAGGGCGTGGCCGCTCTCGTGGTAGGCAATGACGTTGCGTTCCTTCTCGGTCATGACGCGGCTCTTGCGCTGTGGGCCGGCCATAACGCGCTCCATGGCCTCCTCGACCTCGTCGCTGCTGATTTTGCTCAGGCGACGGCGGGCGGCGAGAAGGGCGCTCTCGTTCATGAGGTTGGCCAGGTCCGCACCGGTGAAGCCCGGGGTGATCTTGGCAATGCGGGCCAGGTCAACGCTGGAGTCCAGCGGCTTGTTCTGCGCGTGCACGCCCAAGATCTTCTCGCGTCCGGCAACATCGGGACGGTCCACGGTGACGCGACGGTCAAAGCGGCCGGGGCGCAGCAGGGCGGGGTCCAGGATGTCGGGGCGGTTGGTGGCGGCGATCAAGATGACTGCCGAGTTGTCCTCGAAGCCGTCCATCTCTACCAGCAGCTGGTTTAGGGTCTGCTCGCGCTCGTCGTGGCCGCCGCCCACGCCGGCGCCGCGCTGACGGCCCACGGCGTCGATCTCGTCGATAAAGACGATGCAGGGTGCGGCAGATTTTGCCTGCTTAAACAGGTCGCGCACGCGAGAAGCGCCCACGCCCACGAACATCTCGACAAAGTCAGAGCCGGAAATCGAGAAGAACGGCACGCCAGCCTCGCCGGCCACGGCCTTGGCCAGAAGGGTCTTGCCGGTGCCCGGAGGGCCAACCAACAAAACGCCGCGCGGGATCTTGGCGCCCATGTCGCGGTAGCGGTCGGGCTCGCTTAGGAAGTCGCGGACCTCCTCGAGCTCCTCGACGGCCTCGTCGATGCCCGCAACGTCGGCGAACTTGACCTTGGGGCGCTCCTCGGCCGTGGTCATGGCCTTGGTCTTACCAAACTGCATGGCCTTGCCGTTTTGGTCGCCAATGCGGCGCATGTAGTAGACCACCAGGGCAATAACCACCAGCGTAGGCACCACAGAAACCAGGATCGTCTCCCAAATCTCGTTGGAAGAGGTGTCGATCGTGTAGGTCACGTCGGGGTTGTCGGCCATGAGCTGGGCCAGGCTGTCGCTGCCAATGTAGACGCTCTTGTACGCGCGCGTCTCTTTGCTCTTGCCCGAGCCGGTGGTGTACTGGCCGGTCACGCTGGCGTCAGAGGTCTTGTAGGTCACGGTGTCAACGCGGCCGTCTTTGACTGCGGTCACAAACTCGTTGGTGGCAAGGGTATCTACCTGGCCGTTTCCAGAAAACGGGTTACCGCCAAACGAGAAGATCAGGTAGGCGACGATGAGAAGGACGATGACCAGCGTGGCCACGTAAGAGCGCGTGGACGGGCCGTCTCCGTTGGGGTCGGGCAAAAAACTTCCCCCAAACGGGTCCTTATCCGAGCCCAACAGGCGTTTCTCGGGCTTCTGGTCACGGTTGGGGGAAGATTGCCCCTCGCCGGGCCGGGGAGGCCTGCCGTCGCGCGGGTCCTTCTCGTCATTGTTGCTTTGGGACAAAACGAAACTCCTTTATTACTTGGTGTAGACCTCGGGCTTAAGCACGCCGATGTAGGGCAGGTTGCGGTAGCGCTCGGCGTAGTCCAGGCCGTAGCCCACGATGAACGAGTCGGGCACGTGCGCGCCCACGTAATCGGGCTCGACGGCAGGGCGCTTTTGTGGGACGTCCTTGACCAGGAAGGCCGCGACCTTGATGGACTTGGGCTTGCGGGCGCCCAGCATCTTGATGAGGTAGGACAAGGTGATGCCCGAGTCCAGGATGTCCTCGACGATCAAAACGTCGCGGCCCTCGATCTTGGCGTCCAGGTCCTTCAAGATGCGCACGACGCCCGAGCTCTTGACGCCGTCGCCGTAGCTCGAGACGGCCATGAAGTCGACGGAAAGCGGGCACTCGATGGCGCGCATGACGTCTGCCATGAAGATGATCGCGCCCTTGAGCACGGTCACCAGCAGCGGGTTTTTGCCCAGGTAGTCGCGGGTAATCTCCGCGCCCATCTTAGAGACAATCTCCTGGATGTCCTCTTGGGACAAAACGACCTCTTGAATATCGGGGTGAAGACCCTCCATTTTTGTTCCCCTTCCTGGGAAGAAATGCCGCCTGAGCTTGTAGTTTTACCCCAAATTGGGGCGCAGGCTCAATTCTAACAGCTGAGTTGTTGCAGGCACGCAACGTACCCGCTCGTCGGCCCTAATTCCTGCAACCCACACGATGGAGCCGGTGGGGGCGGTGCGCAGTATGGGTACGCGGTCCTTGTCGGCGGCGGGTATGTGCGCCTCGCCGAGAAGATCGGCCAGCTTCTTGGACTGGCCGTGCATGCCCAAGGGGCACAAGACGTCGCCGGCGCGTGCGCTGTCTACCCACAGCCGCCCGCCCAAACTGGGGTCGATACCTGCGGCTTGTGCGTCCAGAAGGACCGAGGTGCCCTCCCACTCAAGGCCGTGGGCGCGGGCGGTGGCGGCGGGGTTGGTGCCGGGCTCTGCGGGCAGGATGCGGGCGGTGAGGGTGCGGCCGTCGGGCAGGGTCACCTGGCCGGGGACGTCCAGCCAGCAGGCCAGGGTCTGGGGCGCAGCCGTGCGGGCGCGAAGGACCAGCAGACCGTACGTCACGCGGGCGTCCACGCCCATGGGTATGGTGACCGAGCCCTCCCGTGCGGCAACGATCCGCAGGACAGAGGCTATGTGGCGTGCCTCAAGGCGCACGTCTGGGCACAAATCCAGGATGGCCGTCCGCACGACGCGGCGGGCGATGGCCACCTCGCAGGCGGCAAGGCGCGCGGCGTCCAAGGCCACCAGGCCGGGGTCTTCTCGCCGCACCAGGTCGCGCAGGGTGCGGGCGGCCACGGCGGTGAGATACGCGTCTTCTTCTGACAAGATGTCGCAGGTAGTGGCGATGCTCGCCGTCACGCGCGGGTTCTTGGCCTCGACTACCGGCATGACCTCGTGGCGCACAAAGGCGCGCAGGTAGTGGGTGTCAAGGTTGGTGGCGTCTTCTCGCCACACGATGCCGCGCATGCGCAGGAAGTCGCACAGGTCGTTGTGAGTTTTATCCAGCAGCGGCCGTACGATGCGGTTGCGTCGGCGCGGGATCGAGCTTAAGCCGGCCGCCCCGGTGCCGCGAATGGCGTTCATGAAGAATGTCTCGGCGCGGTCGTCGGCGGTGTGGGCGGTCAAGATCCGGGCGGCCTGGCGCGGCGTCCCAAACTCGGCCGAAAGGCGGTTGGCCAGGGCCGTTGCCTCGGCGTAGCGCACCTCTCTACCTGCGTTTTCTACGTTGCCGTCGCCTTGGGCGGCGAGTGCTGCCACATCCACGCGCCGCACCGTGCAGGGAATGCCGTAGCGGGCCGAGAGGTCGCGGACAAACTCCTCGTCCTCTTTGGCGTCCATGCCTCGCAGGCCGTGGTTGATGTGCAGGACATGCAGGCGCTCGCGGGCGACGCGTGCGGGCCCGCGCCCGTCGTCGATATCAAGGTTTGAAGTAGCCGCCAGCACCAAAAGCGCCGTGGAATCGGCCCCGCCAGAAACCATGAGGATCACCGGCGCGCGCAGCTGGTCGTCCTGCTTGGCGCTGGGGCGCTCAAAACGGTTTGCGGACGTTGCGTAACGGCGAGAAACACTCGGCATCCAGGGCCCTTCCACGTGTAAGCTAGTTCATCGTTTGAGTTTATGACAACCGGCGGCGGGCGGCGAGAAATTCGCGGCGGCCCGGCGCTTCTCGGCCACAGATTGCGAGCTTTCATGACGCCCCAGATTCACCTGCACATCCTTGCCAGCGGATCCAAGGGAAACGCCGCCGTGGTCGAGGGGCCGGGCGGCAGCGTCCTTATCGACTGCGGTATTTCTCGCAAGCAGCTGCTTGAACGCGCGGCCGAGCTGGGCCTGGACATGAACCGCGTGGTGGCCGTGCTGGTCACCCACGAGCACAGCGACCACGTGAAGGGGCTCTCGGTTTTTTGCAACCGCTTTGAGGGCGAGCTGTACGCCACGGCGGGCACGGCGGGAGCGCGCAAGTACCTGTGCGAGCTGCCGTTTACCCTGGTAGACCATGGTGACAGCTTTGAGGCGGCCGGCATGCGCGTGCAGTGCTTCCCCACGTCGCACGACGTCTGTGACCCCATGGGCTTTAGCTTTAGGACGGCCGACGACGTGCTGGGTTATTGCGCCGACACGGGCTGCCTCACCGCCGAGGCCTACGCCGCCCTGCGCGGCTCCCGCATCCTGGCTCTGGAGTCAAACCACGACGTAAAGATGCTGGCCGCGGGCCCGTACCCCTCTTATCTAAAAGAGCGAGTTGCCAGCGAGAAGGGCCACCTCTCCAACGACCAGGCGGCCGCCGCGCTGGGCGTTTTGGTCACCGAGGACACCGAGACCGTCGTGGCCATGCACCTCTCGGCCGAGAACAACCGGCCCAGCGTGTGCGTGCGCACCCTCGCGCAGGCCGTGGGGGCGGCCGCTGCCAACGACACTTTTACCGAGGCACGTACCCCCGACGGGTTTCTCACCATCTGCGCCGCGGGGCAGGACAGCCCAATGAGTATCTGGTAGATGGGGGTGTGGAGCGCCGCGCGTGGGTCTTCTCGCCGCCGCCTAACGCAAAAGGGCCGGAGCCCAAAGGCCCCGGCCCAGTTGAAACCACGTTGCAAGTCGCAGCTCCGCGGTCTAAGGCTGCTTACTTTGTACCCCTACTCGATGGAAATCTTGGTGACGTTTGCAGTTTGGTCTTGCTTGGGCACATTCACCGTCAAAACTCCACCTTCGAACTTAGCGGTAAGGCCTGCGGTGGCGGCATCCTTGAGGTACACGCCGCGGGTTGCGGCCCACTCGCAGCTCTCCTTGTAGAGGTAGTTCTTGGCCTTCTCCTCCTCGTCCTCCTTGTGGTCGACCGAGATGGACAGACGGCCCTCGTTGAGCTCGACGTCAATGTCCTCGCGCTTGACGCCCGGGAGCTCGGCGGTGACAACGTACTTGTCGCCCGCGTCCTCGACGTTCATCTTGAAGCTCTGGGCGTCCTTGGCCAGGGTTGCGAGGGGAGCGTCGAAGAAGCTGTCCAGCGCCTCGAAGGGCCAGTTGCGAAGTGCGCGACCGTAACGATCATAGGGAATCATGCTTGCCATAGTGAATCACTCCTTTGTGATGTGGCGCCTTTGGTGGCGTCCTTTGTTTGACATTGGAGTTTGTTCCCGGTGCTGCGGGCTTTATACACCAGATTCGAGATTTTCTTAGCGGCACATACTCATCATATCTAAGTGTGCCTGTGTTAGATGTTGCTGCGGGAACGCGCGGGGCACTGTCCGAGGCCCGAGGGCGGCCGGATTTGGCCGCTTGCCTAACCCCGCGCGAGCACTGCTGCGACTTTTCTTGGTTTAAATTCGCTCTTGCCAAGTAGCCAGGACGATTTTGGTCACGTTTGCCCAGTTGGCGGACTGGGGTTACTCGCACGTCCTGGATTTAAACCAAGAAAAGTCGCGGCAGTCTATCGAGAGGGGCTCGCCGTCGCAAAAAGTGACCAGTGCCCCCTTGGAAAAATTTTTAAAAATCGTTATCAGCGCAGGTGGCAAGCCCGCCGCAAAAATATAGTGACCAGGGCACTGGTCACTTTTCCCGTTTCGACCTAACAAAACACCACGTAGTAGCCCAAATTGCCGCCAGGGGTAAAATGAGGCACTGGTCAGAAAAACCGCAGGTAGATGCCGGTGCGCGGGCTAGGATTTGTTGGATTGTATCGCTACTCTTCTTATAAAACCGCTTGTAAACAGCTATATGAGGGCTAAGAAGAAGTAGTGGGGTGTGGGTCGTTGGCAAAACAAATTACGTATCCCATCAACCTCGAGATCACCATCAACGAAAGCGAGCTGGCCTTCCTCAAGTTCCTGGACAAGCGTCTGGCCGGCGAGGAATCCGTCTCGCTTACCACAAAAGAAATCTCGTCCAAGCTCAAGACCAGCGATTCCTCGGTTAGAAGGTGCTACAGGTCCTTGGCTCAAAAGGGCCTTATCTCTGTCATGGCGGGTTATCGCGATGACGGCAGCTACACGGCCAACTCGTATGCCGTGACCATTGTGGGCAACATGGTCTTGCGCCTTGAGAAAGAGTTGAAGCTCAGCAAGAAGCAGGCGGCCGACAAGCCTGCCGCAACAGGGTCTTCTCGCCATAAAATCCCTGCTCCCGTGCATATTTAGGCCATTGCGCCCCAGCCTACGCAGCCAGGGCAGTACAATTGTCTCCTGCATAAAAGGGCCTGGTGCGCAGGCGCCCGCCTTGAGAGGAGACCCCATGACCATCAACCAAAAGAGCTACGACTACGGCGCGCAGAAGTCGTCCATCCGCGAGATCGCGGCGTACGGCGGCGCGCGTAAGGCCCAGATCGGCGAGCAGAACGTCTTTGACTTTAGCCTGGGCAACCCGTCCATCCCGGCTCCCGAGGCCGTCAAGCAGTCCATCATGAAGTCGCTCGAGATGCCCGCGACCGTCCTGCACGGCTACACCCCGGCAAACGGCCTGCCCGCCGCTCGCGAGGCCGTGGCCGCAAGCCTCAACCGCCGTTTTGAAACCAACTACGCGGCCGGCGACCTCTACCTTACCTGCGGTGCCGCGGCATCCCTGTCCATCACCTTTAACGCGCTGGTCAACCCCGGCGACGAGGTCATCGTCATTGCCCCGTACTTCCCCGAGTACCGCGTGTGGATCGAGACTGCCGGCGCCACCTGCGTCGAGGTTATGGCAGACGAGAAGACCTTCCAGATCGACGTCGCCGCGGTGGCCGCTGCCATCACGCCCAAGACCAAGGCCGTCATCGTGAACTCGCCCAACAACCCCGTGGGCTCGGTTTACTCGCGCCAGAACCTGGAGGCCCTGGCCGACGCGCTGCACAAGGCCCAAGACGAGCAGGGCGCCCAGATCTACCTTATCTCGGACGAGCCGTACCGCGAGGTCACCTACGGCGCCGAGGTGCCCTGGGTACCGGCCGTCTACGACCGCACCATCGTGTGCTACTCCTACTCCAAGAGCCTGAGCCTGCCCGGCGAGCGCGTGGGCTGGATCTTGGTGCCGCCCACCAATCCCGATCACGACGACCTTCTGTTTGCCGTGGCCGGCGCCGGTCGTAAGCTGGGCTTTGTTTGCGCTCCGGCCCTCTTCCAGCGCGTCGTGATCGACTGCGTGGACGAGCCCTGCAACGTGGACGCCTACGCCAAGAACCGCGAGGCCTTGACGCAGGGCCTCTCGGAGCTGGGCTACGAGTACATCGAGCCCCAGGGCGCCTTCTACCTGTGGGTCAAGGCCCTGGAGCCCGACGCCAACGCGTTCTTCGAGCGCGCGAAGGCCCTTGAGCTTCTCCCCGTGCCCTCCGACAGCTTTGGCTGCACCGGCTGGGTGCGCGTGGGCTACTGCGTGAGCTACGAGACCATTGTCAACTCGATGCCTGCCTGGAAGAAGCTGGCCGAGAGCTACAAGTAGAAGGAGGGCGTTATGGAAAAGCGTTCGTTTCTACCGAGAAGGGCGGGGCTTCTCGCCGTCGTTTGCGCGCTAGCGATGACGGCCCTGGCCTGTGCGTTCGCGTTGCCGGTTGGCGCGGTGGCCGACGAGGCCGCCGTCGTTGCCCACTCGGGCGAGGGCGATCAGCGCGTCAACTACACCAAGTTCGAGGACGCGATGAACGCCGGGTACAACGGCGCGACCATCGTCATGGACGCCGACTGGGCCATTGGCGTGTTTAGCTCGTGGGCGCCCGACCAGACTTACGAGATTCCCGCGGGTAAAAAGATCACCATCGACATGAACGGCCACACGATCAAGAACTCTGTTAAGAAGGAAACCCTCAAGTTGGGGAAGGGCGCCGAGCTCACGCTCACGTCCAGCAAAAAGGCCGACATTCAGTACAAGGGGTACAGCACGGACGACGGCAGCAAGCAGGACTTTACGGTGAACACCGGCGGCCTTGTGACCAGCACGTCTTCGACTTTCTCGGGCATCATTGTGGGTGAGTCTGCGAAGCTGACCCTCGATGGCGTTACCGTTGCCGGCTGCTATGGCAGCCAGTATAGCAGCGACTCTTCCAAGGCCGCCTTCGGAGGTGTCACGTTGCACGGGGGCTCGACGCTGAACATGGTGAACGGCGCCACGATTGAGCACAATCGAAGCTGGAAAAAAGGCGGCGGAGTCTATGCCGGCGGCGCGAACGTCACCATAAACATGAGCAATTCTTCTATCCGCGATAACTGGGCCAATGACTATGGCGGCGGCATTTACTTCAGCGGCGCCAGGGGCACCCTCACCATGAGCGATGGGTCGAGCATCGAGGGCAACACCGCTAAGGCCGGTGGCGGCGTCTATACCGGCTCGAACTTCAACATCACGTCGAAGGACGGTAAGGCCTACATCTTGAACAACAGGGCGACCGGGTCGAGCAGGCTTAGCGATAAATTCACGCAGTCCGGCGGCGGCATCCACGTGTGCAATGATTCGGGCAGCGGCCTGATCGAAGGCATCACGATCAGCGGCAACTACTCGGCCTATGACGGCGGCGGCATCGAGCTGGACCAGGAGTACGTCACCATCAAAAACTGCACCATCAAGGACAACTGGTGCAAGTACGAGGGCGGCGGCATCTACGTCTGCAACGACGGCAACCTTAT
>CAVKOL010000016.1:0-23902 GCA_963658035.1 Bacteroidaceae bacterium | reverse complement strand
GAAGACAAGCCGAAACATAATCAATCTATATAAAACGCTGATAATATATCTTATGTAAAGTAGAGAATTTATTGGAATGACGCTGGGTCTTAGCTATGCCCTGCGGCCTATTTCGATTACTCCCCTGAATATCGCTGAGTCTCGACCTTGGACGCGCTCATGACATTGAGCTTGAGCTGAGCATCGTCCTCGGTGTCGGTGTTCATAATCATGACGAGCGAATCCAGCGCCATCAAACGGGTTTCTCCGCACGGCACGATTTCTTGCCCGGCGCGTTCAATCATTACGATGCGCACCTGGTCGGGCCACGGCACGTCCTGCACGAGCATTCCCTCAAGGCTCGACCCCGTACCAACATAAATCGTGTGGATGACCTTCTCGCCTAGCTCGCCGTTGATTGAGGGGTCGTCGGGCGTGATGTGAAGAAGATTTGCCAAAAGGTGCTCGTAGAACGGGTCGACCTTAAGCAGATTTGCCACCACGTAAGCGAGAATTGCGACGATTGAGACGGACAACAACGCGTCCAGGGAGCCAGTGAGCTCAAAGACCAGCACGACGGCCGTTACGGGCGCGCGCACAACGGCGGCAAACAAGCCCGCGATGCCCAGCGCGATGAAGTTGGGGTAAAACGACGTGGGCACATCAAAGAACTCGCCAACGCCCAACGCATAGACCGCCCCGATGCAGGCACCCATAACCACCAGCGGAAACAACGTTCCTCCCGGCGCCCCAGAGCCAAAGCTGATCGCGGTGAACAGGTACTTTCCAACCAGAAGCGCGGCGACCAGGCTAATTGCTACGTGGTCGTCGTCCAGCAATGTCTCGATAATCGCGTCTCCGCCGCACATGAGCTCGGGCCAGACAAAGGCCACAACCCCGGCCAGAGCAAACGGCACGGCAAGGCGTAGGTACGGCACTCCCCTATCGATCTTGTTGTAAAGCGATTGGGCAAAGAACATCCCCAGGTTGTGCAGGGCGCCCAAAACGCCGCAGAGAATGCCCAGGAAGGCGACGAATGCGTAATCGATGCGCGGCAGGTCGGCTACAAACACCAGGCTCAAGACCGGTTGGATGCCCAAAACCTGGCTCACCAGGAAGTCCGAGACAATCGTCGACGTCATCACCGAGATGATCAACGGCGCCGTGAACTCCTTGTGGATCTCTTCGATAGCAAATAAAACCCCAGTTAAAGGGGCATGAAAAGCCGCGGACATGCCGGCTGCCGCACCGCAGGTGACAAGCAGGCGCTCTTCTCCCCTCTTACGCCCCAGGGCCTTTGACACGGCCTTGCCCGACATGCCGCCGAGCTGGACGCTCGGTCCCTCGCGGCCAAGCGACAAGCCTCCCAGGGCGCACAGCGTCCCCTCGATGAACTTCGCGAACATGACGCGGTGCCAGGGCATGTCCATTTTGCCCGCGACCTCGGCATCTACCTGCGGGATTCCAGAACCCGACGTCGCAGGCTCCCACAGCATGAGCTTGCAAACCACCACAAGCAGCACGGCGAGAAACACGAACCATGCGGCCATGAGCAGTGGATTGCCCGCAATCGATGTGGTGACGGCGCGCAGGGTCTTCTCGGCGCCAGAAAGGGAAAGGCGGTAAAGGGTGATCACCGCTCCTGCCGCCAGACCTACTAAGGCACCTTCCCCTACCAGGTTGACCTGGAATCGACGAGAAAGGTGCCTAGAGACGATGTTGTCGGAGTGTTTGCGCATCGTGGATTAGTAGGGGCCTCCGCAGTAGAAGTTGAAGATGCTGGCGACGCAGATACCGTAGCGGGGGTTGGCGGCGTGGACCATCTTGCCGTTGCCGATGTAGATGCCAACGTGGCCGCAGTCGTTATAGTCGCCGTTCATGAAGACAAGGTCGCCGACCTCAAGCTCGCTGATGCTGTACTTGGCCTTGCCGCTGTCAACGACGCCGCGACACATGCGCGTGGCGCTGTGACCGTACTTCCAGCCAAAGGCGTAGCACACAAGGCCAGAGCAGTCGAAGGAATCGGGGCCGGCACCGCCGTAGACATAGGGCTTGCCCACCTGCGCCAACGCAAGATCGACGCTGGCCTGCACAGAGCTGCTGGTGCCGGAGCTGGAAGAGCCACCGCTGTTGCCGGAATCGCTCGAGCCGCTGTTGTTGTTACCCGAATCGCTGTTGCCAGAATCGTTATTGGTGTTGTTGCTGGATCCGTCGTTGGTCGATCCGCTGTTGTCGGTCGTGCCGCCGTTGCTGTTACCGTTGTCAGAGTTGCTGTTCGAGTTGCCAGAATCGCCCTGGCTAGTGTCGGTGCTGGTCTGGTTCCTGTTGCTCTCAACGTTCTCGATGGCGGCCTGGACATTGGCGTTTGCCTCGGCCTCGGCGGCAAGCTGGGCCTTGACCTCCTCGTCAAGCGCATCGTAGGTCGCGGTCGCCTCGGAGACCTTAGAGCGGTACTCGGAAACCTGGCTGTTAAGGGAGTCGACCTGCTCCTGTTGGGTGGCCTGCTTGCTCTCGAGCTCGGCCTTGTCGGCCTCGAGCTGGGCCTCAAGCGCCTTGACCTCGTTGATGGTCTTAGCCTTTTGCTCGGAGTACTTGTCCAGGTAGTAGATGCGGCTCACGAAGTCTTCGGGGCTCGTGGAGCCAAAAATGAAGTCAAGGATCGTCGACGCGCCCTGCTTGTAGGAAGAGCGCATGTCAGAGGAAAGCTGGGCCTTCTTCTCCTCGAGCTGAGCGTTGGCAGCGTCGATCTCGATCTGCTTGCTGTCGATGTCGGCGTCGGTCTGCTCGATCTGCTCGGTGGCTTCCTCGAGGCTCGACTCAAGAGAAGACAGGCTGGCGCCCAGGGACTCGAGCTGCTGGGCAGCGGCGGCCAGGTCGGACTGGGGGTCGGCGTATGCCGAGGTGGCGGGCCCAAAGAACGTCAGGGAACCGGCCAAGGCAAGGCTCAGCCCCGCGCAGACAACAGATTTGGTGCGACTAGTGTGCATTGATCCTCCTCCTGCGCCTTATCCCGCGTTGGCGAGAAGACCGGCGCATACAGTTAATCCACCTTACCAAATTTGGAAAGGTGGATTAAAGGGGGTTTGAGCCTGCGGCATAAACCTCAACGGTTAGTTCACTTTTACCAGGCTAAATACCTCGGCGTCTTCATAATCCTTGGCGATTTCTTCACGCGGGTTAAGGAAGGCGAGCTCAAGGATAAAGGCAAAACCCCCTACCTTGGCGCCTGTCTGCTCGACCAGCTTTGCGGTGGCGACGGCGGTGCCGGCGGTGGCCACCAGGTCGTCGACGACGAGAACCACGTCGCCGGGCTCGAGGGCGTCCTTGTGGATCTGCAGCTCGTCGGTGCCGTACTCAAGCGAGTACGACTGGCTGTAGACGTCGCGGGGCAGCTTGCCGGGCTTGCGGGCGGGAATGAAGCCGACGCCCAGCTTGTAGGCCACGGGCGCTCCCACGAGAAAACCGCGGGCCTCGGAACCCACGACCTTGGTGATCCCCTTGTGGGCGAACTGCTCGGCGATCTCGTCGGTCAAGGCGGCGAGGGCCTTGGCGTCGGCGAACAGGGGCGTGATGTCCTTGAAGATGACGCCCGGCTCGGGATAGTCGGGGATGCTCACGATCAAAGACTCGTAGTCGAACTTGGCCATTGCTTCTTCTCCTTGTTTGTAAATTGCCTAGCTCTCGGCCTTCGAGTGACGAAGACGGCGGGCTATAAGCTCGTCACGCACGCTGTTGGTAAGGCCCAGCATGCGGGAAAGCGCCTGGTTGTACTGGGTGTCATCGGTCTCGGGCTCGTCCTCGCCGTTAAGCGACGGCTTTCTAGAATAGACGGTCAAGGCCTGCTCGAACATGGCCGACTCGCGGTTGGCGGCGATCACGTATTGACGCAGGTTCTTGGCGCCTATCCCAAAACGGCGCAGCTCGTCGCACACGCGAATAAGGCCAAAATCCTGCCCGTCCACCAGGTCGCGGCCGTGCGGGCTGCGTTTAAGCTCGATGACCCCCGCCTCGGACAGCTGCCTCACAAAAGAGACCTGCACACCGATGAGCTCGGGCACGCGGTCGATGGGGTGCAGCTTGCTCAGGGTCTCCTCGTCGTCGACAGGCAAGACGATGCCCTGGGCGGGCGCGCCGTCAAGGCTCACGCTTTGGCCCGAGTCGATCTTCTCCAGCTCGTCCTTGATGACCTGCAACGGCAGGAAGCGGTTCTTTTGCAGGTAAAGGATGGTCTCTAGTCGGCGGACATCCTTTTGCGAGTACAGGCGGTAGCCGCCCGGCGTGCGCGAGGGGTTGAGAAGGCCCTCGTCCTGCAGGTAGCGCACCTTAGAGACCGAGAGGTCCGGGTACTGGGCCTGGAGCCTCTTGACCACCTTGCCGATTGTGAGGTAACTGGCGTCTGCCATGGGATACGCCTTACGCGCCCGTGTTGATGCGGCCGGCGCCGGTGCTGGTGTGGAAGACCATGCGGAAGGTGCCGATCTGAACCGTGGAGCCGTCGCGCAGGTTGGCCTTGTTCACGATGGCACCGTCGACCCAGGTGCCGTTGAGCGAGCCCAGGTCCTCGATGCTCACGTAGCCCAAGGGCAGCGTGGAGAGGTCCATCTGTGCGTGGTGGCGCGAGACGGTCATGTCGTTGAGAAACACGCTGTTCTTTGGGTCGCGGCCCAGGCTGATCTGGGGCGTGTCCAGCTCAAAGGTGGTGCCGATCTGCGGCCCCTTGAGGATGGTGAGCGTGGGGTTCTTGGGTTTGGCCGAGCCCATAAGGTCAGGGACGGTGGCGTCGGCCGCGGGCATTCTAAAAATCTCAGTGGCATCGGTGTTTGCCATTGTTGTCTCCCCTCGAGAAATGATCTCTTTGATGATATACCTGCGAGACCGCAGGCGGTGACTCGCATTCTTAAAGTTGGGTTAGCGGCCGGTTGCGCCCAGTGCCTGGCAACCGATGAAGCCGCCGTCGGCGCGTATGAGCCCCAGGTCCTCCAGCTGCTCTTTGGTGACAATTACCTTGTCGTTCTTCTCGACCAGCTCGCTAAAGGGGACCAGCGAGTAAAGCGCCCGTTTAGCGCCGAGAAGACCCACGGGCGCGACTTCCTCGAACGAAAGGAAGCTGCGCCACAAGACGCGCGCCTTAGCGGGCGGGACAAACAGGAAGTAGGCTCGGATGCCCGAGGGCGTCACCGGCGCGCAGGCAACGACGGCCGAGATGGCGTCGAGGGTAAGCGACGCGACCTGCCCTGGCATGGGCAGTGCCTGGCCGTGCAGGTAGTCGGAAAGCACGTGGGAGGCGGCTTTGCCCGCGAGCATGAGCGGCACCAGCATCGAGGTCGCGTCCTCGATGGCCGTGTTACCAAAGGGCCGCACGCCGCCTTCCTCGGCGGTGGCGAGAAAACCCAGCCAGGCCAGTGCCACGGGGCCGCGCGGGCTCATGTCCAATACCACGTGCTCGGTATCGCCGCAGCGAACGACCAAAGGCACCGACATGAGGCAGCCGTCGCCCCCGAGGGCTGGCTCGAAGGCGCACTCCCCCACCGCCAGGCGCTTGGCGCAAAAGGCCGCCTGGGCCATGGCGGCCGCGTCGGGCCCCGAGACAAGCTGGTACGTCGACCCCGTGAGGTCGCACAGCACGCAGCCTTCCTCCATGGCATCCACCGCGTCCTTCTCGGCGACGTAGGAGCTCACGCACTGGTAGCCCTCGTCAATTGAGGGCTCGAAGTTTGCGCCGAGAAAAACGTGCTCTTGGTACAGGGTTCCCATGCGAGGTGCCGACATGCCTTACTCGCCCTCCTTGGCTTGCGAGGACCGCTTGATTTGGATGCCCTTGACGGTGTAGACCATGGCCGTGATGGCCGAGCACACGACGCCCGCGTAGACAAAGAAGATCCCGAGGGCGCTTCCCTGGGCGTTGAGGCCGGGCAGCCACGAGACGCTGGTGAGGCCCAGGCCGTCGACGGCGGGAAGCCCGAGCAACAGGTCGCAGAAGCCGAACATGAGAAGCGCTGTCGCGGCCTTGCCGATGTAGACGACGTCGACGGGGCGGGTGCGGTAGTGCTGCAGGATCGCCGCGCCGCAGGCCAGGTAGAGGTCGCGGCCAATGACAAAGACGGGGACCCACACGGGAAGCTCGCCCACGATGAGAAGGCCAAGCACGCCGGTGAAGAGAAGCACGCGGTCCATGACGGGGTCCATGATCTTGCCGAGCCAGCTCACCGTCTGCGTGCGGCGGGCCACCTGGCCGTCCAAAAAGTCGGTCACGGCGGCCGTGGCGTAGCAGGCCAAGGCGACGTGGCGGTTACCTCCCGTGGCAAAGATAATCAAAAACGCAATCGTTAACGCTAACCGGCAAAAGGTAATGACGTTTGCCACGGTAAGAATCTGCTGGGAGGGATTTTGCGAGGAGCCCACGGGGGCGTCCTGGATTCCTTGGGCCTGGCGCACGGCAGCGTCAGAATCGGCCACCCGTTTAATGGCCTCTTTTAGCTCGTCTAGTCTTGCGGACACGTCATCCTCAGTCTTTAGGGTTGGATACACAAGTGACTATCCTACCCAACTTGTGGCGTTTAAGCCCGGCTTTTCGCCTAGAGGCAGGTGGCTTCCAGAAAACGGATAAGAACGCGCTCGCCCTGGGCATAGCAGCGCTTCGAGATGCGCTCGTTGACTCCGTGGACGCCGCGGGCCTCTTCTTGGGGCGCGGGCCTAAAGGGGCATATGCGCATGATGGAGTCGCAGATGCCCTCGTAGCGCACCGAGTCGGTGCCGCCGCACACAAACGACGGGACAAAGACGACGCCGGGGTGGAAGTGCTCTAAGGCCTCCTTGAGCTCGGCGTAGCCCGCGCCCTCGACGGTGTCGACGCGGCCTGCGGGTGTGTAGTGGAGCTTCTCGACGGTGGCGCCAAAGGGGGCGACCGCGGCGGCCACATCGGCAACAAGGGCATCGACGTCGCACCCCGGCAGCAAGCGGAAGTTCAAGACGGCGCTCACGTCGGCGGGCATGACGTTTGCCGCCGGAGAAGAGCCAAAGACCTGGTCGACGGCCACGGTGGTGGCCACAAAGGGGTACAGGGCCCGCACCTGGGCGGCGGCATCGGCGATGGCCTGCGCGTTTGCGGCAACGTCGTCTACCAGCGCGGAGAAGGGCTTCTCGCTAATTTGGTCGCGCAGGGCCTCGAAGGTGCCTGCGACCAAGGGCGTGAGCTGCGGCTTTGGCTTGTTTTGGCAAAGGGCCGCGACGGCGCGGCTGAGCTTTTCCAGCGAGGTGCCGCCAAAGGGGTTGGACGAGTGGCCGCCCGCGCCCGCGAGGGCGATCTTGAGGTTGAGGTAGCCCTTCTGCGACAGGCAGATGTCCGAGATGACGGTGCCGGGCGCGCCGTAGTCGGCGGCGTCGGCCATCGTGGTGGTGCCCTCGTCCAAAAGGAAGGCGGCGCGCATGCCGCGCTCGGCCATGGTGGCGGCAACACGGGTGGCGCCGTGGCTCGACACCTCCTCGTCCTCCCCAAAGGCCAGGTAGATGCCGCGCTTTAGGGTCTTTCTAGTGGCGAGAAGGTACTCTGCGGCCTCGAGCTCGGCCATGAGCATGTCCTTGATGTCCAAGGCGCCGCGACCCCAAATCCACTCGTCGTCGATGTGGCCCGAGAAGGCGTCGTGGACCCACTCGCCCTCGGTGCCGGGGATGACGGGCACGACGTCTTGGTGCGCGATGAGCATGGCAGGGTCAAGCGAAGGATCGGCGCCGGGGATGCTGATCAGGACCGAGTGGCCGATCAACTCGAAGGTGGCCACGTCAAAGATGCGCGGGAACGAGCGGCGGATGTGGTCCTGCAGGCGCTCGAACTCGGCGAAATCGGTCTTCTCGCCGTCAAACACGGTCTTGCAGGCAAGGGCCGCAGAAAGGCGCTGGTAGGAGCCCTCGTAGTCGAAGTCGGGGTAGTCGCCCTCGTTGGCAAAGTAGTCATAGACGTCAAAAGAGTGAGCCATACAAGTCCTTCGTTTGGCCGCCCGCGGCCTGTAGGTGAAAGTCGGTATGGCAAAGGGTAAACTAATCCCAATTAAACGCGCCGCCTAAACCTTTGGCGCGTGACAAACACGACACAAGGAGGCCTTATGTCCGTAGAGCCCAACGAGAACCTCGAGACCGACGAGCTGCCCGAGGAAGAGACCGGCGAGTTCATTACCCTGGATTACGAGGACGGCACCACCGAGCGCTGCGAGGTTATGGGAATCTTTGAGCTGGACAACGTCGAGTACATCGCCCTTGTCCCCGACTCCGACGACGGCTGCGTCTACCTCTACGTCTACGAGGAGCACGACGACGGCACCTTCTCGCTGGGCGACATCGCCGACGACGAGCTGTTTGCCCAGGTGGCCGAGGCCTACGAGAGCCTCATCGACGAGGACGACGTCGACGCCGAGTAGGGCTTCTCGCCTACCGCGCACCCGCGCGTTTTGGAACGCGAACGGGCTCCCTGGCCTTAGCGCCGGGGAGCCCGTATTTTTATAAAGGCCTGGTAGGCGTGTTGTTTAAAGCGAGGCCTCGAACTTCTCCATGAAGTCGACGAGGGCCTGGACGCCCTCGAGCGGCATTGCGTTGTAGATCGAGGCCCTCATGCCGCCCACCAGGCGGTGGCCCTTGAGGTTGACAAGGCCCGCCTCTGCCGCCTGGGCAATGAAGCGCTGGTCAAGATTCTTATCGCCGGTGACGAACGGCACGTTCATGATCGAGCGGTACTTAGGCGCGACCGTTGGCGAGAAGACCTTGGAGTTGTCCAGGAAGTCGTAGAGAAGGGCCGCCTTCTGGCGGTTTTTCTGCGCCATGACCTCAATGCCGCCCAGGTCACGCAGCCACTTGAAGACCAGGCCGCAGACGTAGATGCCCCAGCAGTTGGGCGTGTCGTAGAGCGAGCCCGCGTCGGCGTGGGTCTTGAGGCGAAGCATCGTGGGCACACCGGGAAGGTCATCGGGGATAAGCTCGCGGCGCACGATGACCACCTGGACGCCCGCGGGGCCCACGTTCTTCTGCACGCCGGCGTGGATCAGGCCGTAGCGCGAGACGTCCACGGGCTCCGAGAGAAACATCGAGGACTGGTCTGCCACCAGGACGTGCCCCTTGGTGTTGGGCAGCTTGGGGTAACGGGTGCCGGTGATCGTCTCGTTTTGGCAGATGTAGACGTAGCTGGTGTCTTCGCGGATGTCCAGGTTTGAGCAGTCGGGCACATACGAGAAGTTCTTGTCGGCGGAGGTGGCCAGAAGCTTGGCGTCGCCTAAGACCTGCGCTTCGGCGAAGGCCTTCTTTGACCAGTTGCCCGAGACCACGTAGTCGGCGCGGCCGTTGGTGGCCAGGTTCATGAAGACGGTCGAGAAAAGAAGCGAGTCGCCGCCTTGCAGGAACAGGACCTCGTAGTCATCGGGGATTCCCATAAGCTCGCGCAGGTCCTTCTCGGCCTCGTCAAGAATGCCCTGGAAAACGGCAGAGCGGTGGCTCATCTCCATGACGGACATGCCGCAGCCGTTGTAGTCGTCCATCTGCGCGGCGCATTGCGCGAGGACCTCTTGGGGCAAGACTGCGGGACCGGCAGAGAAGTTGTAGACGCGGCTCATGGGCGCTCCTTTGGCTTTGTTTCGCTTGTTGGACCAAATGATAACCGCCGATTCATTGCGCTAAGGTGTCTTGTAACCATAAGGAGAGAAACCATGTCCACTTTTTTGAACGCGAGCCCCATCTTTGGACCGGTCAAGAGCCGGCGCCTGGGCGTCTCGCTGGGCGTCAACATGATGCCCACAGAAGGTAAGATCTGCTCGTTCAACTGCATTTATTGCGAGAACGGCTTAAACGAGGAACGTCGCTGCGGCAAGCCCCACAACGACGCGGCAACGGTCCTGGACGCGCTTGAGAAGAAGCTTGCGGCCATGCGCGACGAGGGCGAGCTGCCCGACGTCATCACCTTCGCCGGCAACGGCGAGCCCACGGCGGCGCCGGAGTTTCCGCAGGCCATCGAGGGTGCGGTGCGCCTACGCGACCGGCTGGCCCCCTCGGCCAAGATCGCGGTCCTTTCCAACGGCACCTATGCCGACCGCCCGGCCGTCCACGACGCGTTGATGCTGGTAGACGACAACATCTTGAAGCTGGACACCGTGGACGCGGCCTATATCCGCCTGATCGACAACCCCGGCTGCGCCTACGACGTTGCCCACCAGGTCGAGACCTTCAAAAGCTTCAACGGCCACGCCATTATCCAGACCATCTTCCTGACCGGTACCTACCAAGGCCACGACATGGACAATACCGGCGAGAAGTACGTGGGTCCGTGGCTCGCGGCCCTGCGCCATATCGCCCCGCAGGCCGCCACGATCTACACTGTGGCCCGCGAGACGCCCGTGGCGGGCCTGGCCAAGGCACCGGCCGCGTCCCTTGACGCCATCGCGGCCCAGGTGGAGGCCTTGGGGATCCCCTGCCAAGTTTCGTACTAGGCAAGGTTTTCTAATAACGTGCCGAGAAAAGAGGCCGGGCAGCGACTTGAATCGTTGCCCGGCCTCGTTGTTGGCGTGCTTCTCGGGGCCTCTTACGGCCTTTGACCCATGCCGCCCTCGAGGGTGACGGTCTCGCCGTTCATGTACTTGAAGTCGGGACCGCACAGTTGCACGACGACGCGGCCGATCTCGGTCTCGACGTTGCCGTAGTGGCCGGCGGGCGGCATGTGGACGTTGGCCTTGAAGGCCTCGGGGTAGGCGGCCTCGAAGTTCTCGAGCTGGGCGGTCCAGGCAAGCGGGCATACGACGTTGACGTTGATGCCGTCCTTGCCCCACTCGTTGGCGGCGACGCGGGAAAGGCCGCGGATGCCTTCCTTGGCCGCGGCGTAGGAGCACTGGCCGTAGTTGCCAAAGAGACCTGCGCCAGACGCGAAGTTGACCACGGAGCCCTGGGTCTCCTTAAGATAGGGGTAGGCCTTCTGCATGTAGAGGAAGGCGGCGTAGAGGCCCGAGTAGATGGCCAGGTTGAACTGGTCCATGGTGTGGTCGGCGATGGTCACGCCCGAGGCGCTGGCCTGCGCGTTGTTGACCACGGCGTCGATGCGGCCGAACTTTTCGACGGCCTTGTCGATGACGTTTTGGACGACGGCCTCGTTGTCGGCGCCGGCCGAGACGTCTGCCTGGACGGGCAGGACCTCGATGCCGTAGCTGGCCTCGAGGGACTCCTTGGCGGCCTCGAGCTTGGCCACGTTGCGGCCAGTGATGACGAGGTTTGCTCCCTCCTTGGCAAACGCGATGTCGATGCCGTAGCCGATGGAGCCGGCGCTGCCGTCCTTCAGGGTTGCCTTGCCGCCGCCGGTGACGATGACTGTCTTTCCGCTGAACAGACCCATGTGTGCCTCCTTAAGTTGTCGGCTCCGAGCGCGGATGCGCGGTTCGCCGTTTTTGAGTGATGGTACTATACCCGTAGGGTGAACGTTAACCTAGTTTTCTGTCGGCGACCGGGCCAAGGCGCGGGCCGGGCGGTCGCCGCTCACAAAAAGCGCAGATGAGAAGGGTTACGTCAGGATGCGAAGGTATAACAAAAAACCGGAGAGAAATTCTTCTCCCCGGTTTGAAAGTTCTGGTCGGGTGGACTGGATTCGAACCAGCGACCCCTTGACCCCCAGTCAAGTGCGCTACCAAACTGCGCCACCACCCGAAAATCACTGCGCCTTTGCGCAAGAAAGTAATTTACCAGTCTCCCCCTGCGCACGCAAGCCTAAATTCAAAATAATTTGAATTCATTTCTAGCAAGCGTCTTTGGTGGCCACCAGATTAGCCCCGGTACCTGCGATATCTTGGCAAATCACGTCGCCGATCGATACGGGGGCGGCAACGCTTAAGCCAAAGACCGTCTCCATCACGTCCTTGACCTTTGCCTTGGGGACCTCGGGCACGGTCTTGACGGGGACCACGCGGTCGAGGCGGCCTCCGCGCACGGTGACGGTCGAGGTCACGGTGCGCACGGGGTTGGTGAGCTCGGCCTTAGCGTAGGTCTCGCCGCGCTTGCAGGAATTGCCCGAGACGCCCGTGATCTGGCCGTCGTCGTCCAAGGTGAGCTCGACCTGGCAGCCGCGGGGGCACCTGATGCACGTCAGTGTTTGAGTAGCCATAGCCTTTAAGCCTCCTTGAACTTGACGGTGATCTGGTCGAAGCTGGGCGCGGCGAGAAGGTCTTCTCGCTTAAGGGCGATCTCTTCCATCTCGCCGGGGACCAGGATGGGGCGGCGCTTCTTGGCGATGAGGGTCTCCCCTGCCCAGACCTGCAGCCACTTGTCCTCATACACGCCGCCCACGCGCATGCGCAGGGTGATTTTCTCGGGCATGCGCTGCGGGCAGATGGACTGCGGCACGCTGTAGCGCACGCCGTCACAGGTCACGACGGGCACCTCGGGCGCGTCTTGAGCCGCGTCTCCCTTGGCGTAGGCCGCCGCGCTCTTGCCGGCAAAGGTCGCTTCCTGCGTGACGTAGTCAACAAGGTCGTGGACATGCAGGACGTTTCCGCAGGCAAAGACGCCGGGGACCGAGGTCTCAAGCGACTCGTTGACCACGGGCCCGCGCGTCACGGGCGAGAGGTCCACGCCGCAGCCGCGGGACAGCTCGTTTTCGGGCAAGAGGCCCACCGAGAGCAGCAGCGTGTCACAGGGATAGGTGACCTCGGTGCCGGGGATGGGTTTGCCGTGCCCGTCCACCTGGGAAAGCGTCACGGCCTCGACGCGGTCCTTGCCCTCGATGCGGGTCACCGTGTGGGAAAGCAGCAGCGGGATGCCAAAGTCGTCCAGGCACTGCACGATGTTTCGCTTAAGGCCGCCCGAGAAGGGCATGAGCTCGGCCACGCACGAGACCTCGGCGCCCTCGAGCGTCATGCGGCGCGCCATGATGAGGCCGATGTCGCCCGAGCCCAGGATAACGACCTTGCGGCCGGGCATGTAGCCCTCGATGTTGACCAGGTGCTGAGCGGTGCCCGCCGTGTAGACGCCCGCGGGGCGATACCCGGGGATGCCCAGGGCCCCTGCCGGGCGCTCGCGGCAGCCCATGGCCAAAACCACGGCGCGGGCCTGCAAAAACTCCATGCCCTGCTTCTCGCTCACGCAGGTGACGAGAAGATCGGGCGAGACGTCGATCACCATGGTGTCGAGTTTGAACTCGACCTTGGCCTCGGCGGCGAGCTTCGCAAAGCGCGCGGCGTACTCGGGGCCGGTGAGCTCCTCTTTAAAGGTGATGAGGCCAAAGCCGTTGTGGATGCACTGGTTAAGGATACCGCCGAGACGGGCGTCGCGCTCGATGACCAGGACCTTCTCGGCGTCGTTATCTTTGGCCGAGGTCGCTGCGGCAAGGCCTGCGGGGCCTCCGCCTATGACGATGACGTCGTATACCTGCGCGGTCATCACGCAACACCTCCTTCCTGGGCTCGTGTGTAGCCAACGATCAGCTCCGATCCGGGGCCCGACTTGGTGAGTGCTGTGGGTACCATGCCCTCGACCTCGCGCTCCAAGATCTCCATGACCTTGGGCGTGCAGAAGCCTGCCTGGCAGCGGCCCATGCCCGCCTCGGTGCGGCGCTTGATGGCGTCGAGCGACGTGGCGGGGATCGGCGCGTGGATGGCGTCGACGATCTGGCCCTCGGTGACGTGGCGGCAGCGGCAGATGACGCGGCCGTAGTCGGGGCGCTTCTCGATGAGGGCGGCCCATTCCTGGATGGACATGTGCTCGACGTCGGGGATGCGGCGGCGAGAAGAGACCCAGTTTGGCTTGTCCGCCGGCTGCCCTGCGATGTCGCAGACGATGCCCGCGACCATGCGGCCGATGGCGGGGGCCGAGGTGAGGCCCGGCGACTCGATGGCCGCGCAGTCCACGAAGCCGGGGGCGCCCTCGACCTCGCCGATCACGAAGTCGTGCGCCGCCTGGTGGGCGCGAAGGCCGCTGAAGGTACGGATGCTGTGCCACAGCGGCACGTTCTTCATGGTGATCGAGGACTTCTCGCGTATCTGGTCAAGGCCGTCCTGCGTGGTGTCGACGCCTTCCTTGTTGTCGATGTCCTCGGCCGTGGGGCCCACCAGGATGTTGCCCGCCGTCGTGGGCGAGACAAGGACACCCTTGCCGTAGGCGGTGGGCAGGGCAAAAACGGTGTGTTTCACGTAGCCCTGGGCCGCGGTGTCCAGCACGAAGTACTGGCCGCGGCGCGGGGTGATGGCCATCTTAGCACCCGGCTGGCACACCATGTTGTGGACCTCGTCGGCATAGACGCCGGCGGCGTTGACCACAATAGAGGCCGTGAGCTGGGCGTTATTTGAAGCAAGAAGCCACTTCTCGCCGGTCTTCTCAACACCGGTCACGCGCGTGTTGAAGAGGAAGTCGACCCCGTTTGTCGCCGAGCTCTCGGCCAAAGCGACCGTGAGCTGGAAGGGGTTGACGATGCCCGCCGTGGGCGCCCAAAGAGCGCAGACGGCGGCGTCCGATACGTTGGGCTCAAGCTCCAAGAGCTCGTCTCGCTCAACGATGCGCAGGTCAGACACGCCGTTTGCGACGCCGCGGGCAAGAAGTGCCTCAAGGTTGGGGCGCGTCTCGTCGCTGGTGCACACAACCAGCGATCCAATGGGGTCGAAGTCGACCTCAAGCTCGGCGCAGAGGCCCGGCATGAGATGGTTGCCCTCGACGTTGAGCCGCGCCATGAGCGAGCCCGTCTGGGCGTCGAAGCCCGCGTGGACGATGGCCGAGTTGGCCTTTGACGTGCCGCAGCACACGTCGTCTTGCGCCTCTACCACGCAGACCGAAAGCTGCTTCTTTGATAGCTCCCTCGCGATCGCGCAGCCGCTCACGCCTGCGCCTATGACCACGACGTCGTATGACGAGCCGTCCATAAACCCCTCCCGAGCTAACGTTGACAGTGTGTCTACTTTGCCCGCTCGGGAGGGTAATATTTCTCCCTGGTTGGTAAATGGCGTGAAATTGAGCGCGTACGGAAAAAGCCTAACCCTGGCCTAACAGTTCCGAGAGTTCCAGCCACTCCTCTTCCAAGGCGTCGATCTCTGCCTCGCAGGCGTCGACCTTGGCCTGCGCCTCCATCAACGCGGAGAAGTTCGAGGGGTCGACGGCGGCCATCTGGGCACGCAGGCGGTCGGGCTCGCCGTCGAGCTTCTCGAGGCGGCGCGCCACGGCGTCGAGGCGCTTCTTGCGCTCGCGGCGCTCGGCGTTTGAGAGGCCCTTCTCGGCTGCGCCTGCTGCTCCTGCCGCGGCTTCGGTGGGAGCGCCCATGGCCTCCTGCCTGGGGCTCGTTTGCCTTGAGTCGGCCTTGCCCGTGCCCGTGTTGACCAGCTCGAGGTACTGGTCGACGCCTCCCGGCATGTGGGTCAAGGTTGACCCCATGAGGGCAAACTGGTCGTCGGTCACGCGCTCGATGAGATAGCGGTCGTGCGAGACCACCAACAGGGTTCCCGGCCAGGAGTCGAGAAGGTCCTCGAGCACGGCCAGCATGTCGGTGTCCAGATCGTTGCCCGGCTCGTCGAGGACCAGCACGTTGGGCTCGTCCAAGATGACGCAGAGAAGCGCCAGGCGCCTTCTCTGTCCACCCGAGAGATCTGCCACGAAGCTCTGCAGCTCGCGCTGCTCGAAGCCCAGGCGCTCGCAGAGCTGCGTGGGCGAGAGCATCTTGCCGCCCACCATGTAGGCGTGCTTGTAGCGCGACAGAATCTCGAGGATGCGCCAGTCCTGTTTGTCTGAGAGGGCGTCCAGCTGCTGCGACATCCAGCCGAACTTGACCGAGGCGCCGATCTCGACGCGGCCCTTGGTGGGCGCGAGGCGCCCCGTCATGAGCTGCAGCAGGGTCGACTTGCCCGCGCCGTTGGCGCCCAGGATGCCGTAGCGGTCGCCGGGGCCGATCAGCCAGTCGAGGCCAGCGACCACAGGCGCTGCGGCCCCTGGGTAGGTGAAGGACACGTCCTTCATGGTGATGACCTTTTTGCCCAGGCGGCTCACGGCCAGGCGCTTGAGCTCAAGCGGGTTTCTCAGCGGCGGGTCGTTGGCAATGAGCTCGCGCGCCGCCTCGATGCGAAACTTTGGCTTGCTTGTGCGCGCCTTGGCTCCGTGGGCGAGCCAGTTGAGCTCTTTTCTCAGCGTGTTCTGGCGGCGCTCCTCGATCACGGCCGCCTGGCGGTCGCGCTCGCAGCGCTGCTGGATATAGGCCGAGTAGCCGCCCTCGAAGGGTGTGACGGTGCGGTCGTGGACCTCCCACATGGCAAGCGAGACCTCGTCTAAGAACCAGCGGTCGTGGGTGACGCAAAGAAGGGCGCCCTCCCCTTGCGGCCAGCGGTTCTTGAGGTGGTTGGCCAGCCATTGGATGGCCTGCATGTCCAGGTGGTTGGTGGGCTCGTCCATGAGGATGACGTCCCAGGTCCCCACAAGAAGGCGCGCTAGGTCGCAGCGGCGCCTCTGGCCGCCCGACAGCTCGCCCACAAGCCCCGTCCAGTCAAGGTCGCCGATGAGCTCGTCGATGATCTGGCGGGTCTTGGGGTCGGCTGCCCAGATGTAGTCGGGTGTGTCGCCAACAACGGCCTGGCAGACGGTCTGGGAGTCCTTAAGCTGGTCGGTCTGGCCCAGCCAGCCCACGTGGATGCCGCCGCGCCAGGTGACCTGGCCGCGATCGGGGTCCACACTCTTGTTGACGATCTCAAGCAGGGTCGACTTGCCGTCGCCGTTCTTGCCCACGACGCCTATGCGGTCGCCCTCGTGGATGCCGCAGGTAAGATCGTCGAGCACCTTCTTGTTGGGCCATTCGTGGGCCACGTGCTCAAGGCCAATGAGGATTCCCACTAGTCACTACCACCTTTATGCGCGGGTCAAAAGCAGCTCGCGCGTCTTGTCCAGGATTATGTTTGCAACCGCGTCCAAGGGCAGCGTCTCGTGAGCCTCCACGCCGGCGGGCGTCACCACGCTGATGCGGCTGGTGTCGGCGCCAAAGGTGGAGTCTTTTCTCGAGACGTCGTTTGCCACGATGGCGTCTGCGCCCTTAGAGGCGAGCTTTGCCTGCGCGTTGGCGAGAAGGTCGTTTGTCTCGGCGGCAAAGCCCACCACCACGCGGTCGCCCTTTTGCTCACAGAGCTCGCGCAGGATATCGTGGGTCTCAACGAGCTCGATGCGGTCCAGGTGCTCGTGGGCCTTCTTGAGCTTGTGGTCGGCGGGCGCGGCCGGGGTATAGTCGGCCACGGCGGCGGTGCAGATGGCCGCGTCGCAGCCGGCGAAGGCCGCCATGCTGGCCTCGTACATGTCCTGGGCGCTCACGACGTCGATCTTGGAGGCGCCGACGGGGGCCTCGATCGCCACGGGGCCCGAGACCAGCACGACCTGCGCCCCGCGGGCGATCGCGGCGCGTGCTATGGCGTAGCCCATCTTGCCCGTGGACGAGTTGGCGATGTAGCGCACCGGGTCAATGGCCTCGTGCGTGGGGCCCGCTGTGATGAGGATGCGGGTGGCGAGAAGGTCTTTAACCTGCGGCTCGTTTGAAAGCGCGGCGAGCGCGGCGTCCACAATCGTTTGTACGTCGGCCAGCTTGCCTGCGCCCACGTCGCCGCAGGCAAGGCGCCCTTCAACAGGAAAGACGAACTCGACGCCGCGCTCTGCCAAGGTCTTGACGTTGGCCTGCGTGGCGGGGTTTTGCCACATGTGGACGTTCATGCCGGGTGCCACCATGACGGGGCAGGCGGCGGCCAGAAGGGCCGCGCTCACGCAGTCGTCGGCGATGCCCGCGGCCATCTTGGCCAATACATTGGCGGTCGCGGGGACAACCAGGGCCAGGTCGGCCCACTCGGCCAGATCGACATGTGGGATGAAGGTCTCGGGGTAGGCGTAGAGGTCGTCTGCCACGGCGTGGCGCGTGAGGGCCCCGAAGGTCGCCTTGCCCACAAAGCGCTCGGCGTCGGTCGTCATGGCGACGCGCACCTCGCAGCCGGCCTTCTGGAGGCCCCGCAGGACCTCGCAAGCCTTGTAGGCGGCGATGCCCCCGCAGACGCAGAGAAGTACCCGGCGCTGGTCGCAGGCGGGTTTCTCGGCCGTTGCGCCCTCCTCGGCCCTCTTTGCCATTAGAGGTTCTCCTCGTCCTCGCAGATGAGGATGCGGTGGCAGTACGGGCACTCGGTGATCTGAGGGCCGCGGGAAAGGTCGTGGTAGAGGCTGGGCTGCAGCTTGACGCGGCAGACGGAGGGCACGTTCATGGTAAGGACCTCGACGGCCAGGCCGCCAAAGCGCTTGCGGGCGGTCTCGTAGGCGGCCAGGTGCTCGGGCGCGACCTCGGCGGCCAGGGCCTCGCGCTCGCGGGCGCGCTCGGTGATGCGGGCGCGCAGCTCGCCGGACTGCTCGTCATAGGACTTCTGGGTGGCGTCCTTCTCCTCGTCGAGCTTGTCCAGGGTGAGGTTGGCGTTCTTCTCGGCCAGCATCAGCTTGTCAAGGTTGGCCTGATAGGAGGGGCGCTCGAACTCGCACTTCTCGATGCGCTTGGCCAGCGAGGAAAGCGACAGGTCGTAGCTGCGGATCTCGCGGTGGGTGTGCTCGCCCTCGGCAGCCTCGGCGGTGACCTGCTCCTTGACGTCCAGGTAGTGGGCGTAATCGGCGTCCAGGTCATCAAGCGCCAGCTCGGCGTCCTTGCGCTGGCCCACGATGCGCGTGAGCTCGCTTTGGATCTTCTTCTTGGCAAGCTCGATGGTCTGGAGCTTCTTTTGCTGCGGCAGGCCCTTCAAGGCCTTGGCGTCGCGCAGCTGGTCGAGGTCTACCTGCTGGAGCTTGAGAAGAGAGGCGGCTTCGCTCATGTGTGTCTCCTTTTTGTGGCGGGCACGCGGGGCCCGGTTGGTCTGTGGGTTAGTGTTGAGAAACGATTTTAAGAAGGGCCTGGGCAAAGGCTTCGAGGTCCTCTTGGCCCACGCGCTCGTCAAACGAGATGCGCAGGGAGCCTAAGGCCGAGTTTCTGGGGATGCCCATGGCCGAGAGGACATGGCTGGGGTCGAGCGAGCCCGAAGAGCAGGCAGAGCCGGCCGAGACCTCGAAGCCCAGCTGGTCGAGCTTCAAGATCATGGTCTCGGAGTCCAGGCCGGGCGCCATGACGCTCACGATGCCGGGCAGGCGGTCTTGCCCCACCTCGGTCGAGACCGTGGGGACGATACCGGTACCCGACGCGCAAAGCACCTGGTAGAGGGTTTGCGCACGCTCGGCGCAGGTGGAGCGGGTGTGCTCCAGGTTTGCCGCGCACCACTTGGCCGCGGCGGCGAAGGCCAAAGCCCCGCGCACGTCCTCGGTGCCGGGGCGCTTGCCGGCCTGCTGTCCCCCGCCGTGCATCATGGGCGAGACGGGCACACGGCCGCGCACGGCCAGGGCGCCCACACCCACGGGCCCGCCGATCTTGTGGGCGGCGATGCTCACGGCGTCAATGCCGCCCAGGTCAAGAGGTATGCGCCCAAAGGCTTGGATGGCATCGGTGTGGAAATGGGCCCCGCTTGCCTTGGCAACGCGGGCCAGGTCGGCCACGGGTTGCACGACGCCGGTCTCGTTGTTGGCGGCCATGACGCTCACCAGGGCGACGTCGTTGCCCATGAGCTCTGCCAACGCGTCCGGGCAGAGCTTGCCCTGCTCGTTGGGGCGCACGAGGTCCACGGCAAAACCCTGCCCTCGCAAAACGGGCGCCAGGTCAAGCACCGAGTCGTGCTCGATGGCAGACATCACCACGCGCGTGCGGCGCGATTCCTTGGCGCGCGCCCCTGCCGCGATGCCGAGAAGCGCCAGGTTGTTGCTCTCGGTGCCGCCGGAGGTGAACACGACGTCAGAGGGGCGAAAGCCGCCGCCCAGGGCTCGGGCAATGTCTGCGCGCGCGCCGTCGAGGGCGCGGGCCGCCATGCGCCCCAGGCTGTGCAGGGAGTTGGGGTTGGCGCCTGCGAAGTCGCTTTGCTCATAGGCAAGCTCCGCCTGCGTCACCTGCTCTCTTCTGGGTGCCGAGGCCGCGTAATCGAGATATACGGTTTTTTGGGGCATAGGGGCTTAGGCCTTCTTCACAAGTCCGTTGTTGCCGGCCTCGCGGATACCCGCGATTGCCTGGGCCCTGTCGGCCGCGCCAAAGACGGCGCTGCCGGCGACCAGGACATCGGCTCCCGCGGCGCACACGTCGGCCGCGTTGGCGGCGCTGATGCCGCCGTCGACCTCGACCATGGGGCTCACGCCGTGCTCGGCGCACAGGGCGCGAACGCGGCGCAGCTTATCGAGGGAGGTTGGGATGAACTTTTGGCCGCCAAAGCCGGGGTTCACGGTCATGATCAAGACCATGTCGACCTCGTCGATGATGGAATCCAGGGCAGAGACGCTCGTGCCAGGGTTGATGGCCACAGAAGCCAGCGCGCCCTTCTCGCGAATGAGGTTGCACAGGCGGTTAGCGTGGTTGGTGGCCTCCATGTGGAAGGTGACGATGTCGGCGCCGGCGGCCAGGAACTCGGGAACCATCTCGTCGGGGTTGGTGATCATGAGGTGGACGTCGACGGGCAGGTCGCTTGCGCGCTTGGTGGCCTTCAAGATGTCGAGGCCAAAGGTGATGTTGGGTACAAAGTGGCCGTCCATGACGTCGTAGTGGATGTAATCGGCGTCGTGGATGCTCTCGAGCTCTTCTCCGAGCTTGGAAAAATCGGCAGAAAGCACGGACGGCGCGATACGAACCTGATCAAGCATGTGAGTCTCCCCTCTGGCCGGCCGCGGCCATTCCGTAAAATTCCTCTCGAGGTAATCTACCAAGAAGCGTTTCCTTGGCGCTCTCGATATCGATTCCGTTCAAAAGAACATCATGAACCGCCTTGGTGATGGGCACCTCGATGCCCTTCTCCTGCGCGAGGTCCAAGATGTTGGCGGCGGCGCGGGCACCCTCGACCACCATGCCGGTACGCTCCTCGTACTGCGCAAGGGTCTCGCCGCGCACGATCGCCTCGCCAAAGGTGCGGTTGCGCGAGTGATTTGAGGTGCAGGTGGCAACGAGGTCGCCCATGCCGGCCAAGCCCATCGGCGTCATGGGGTCGCCGCCCAAGGCCGCGCAGACGCGTCCGATCTCGGCGATGCCGCGGGTCATGATGACGGCCAGGGTGTTGTCGCCCGCGCCCAGGCCGGCGGCCACGCCGCTGGCGATGGCGATGACGTTTTTCACCGTGCCGCAGACCTCGACGCCCGTGACATCTTGGCTTACGTAGACCCTAAAGCACGGGTTGGTGGCAAGACGGGCAAAGGTCTGGGCGCAGGCCGACTCCTCGCTTGCGCACACGGCTGCCGAGACCTGCCCCTGGCAGATCTCCTCGGCGTGGTTTGGGCCAGACAGAACGGCCAGGCGAGCAATGCCGCCCAGCTCATCGGCCACGACGTCGAGCATGAGCTTGTGCGAGCCGGCCTCCATGCCCTTGGTGAGAACAACGACGGGCACACTGGCGCCCAAGTAAGGGGCCAGGGCCTTGCAGGTTGCGCGCAGGTAGAGTGACGGCAGGGCCAAGACCACGGCCTGGGCATCAAGAAGCGCCTCGGCGTAACTTGCCGTGGCGCTAACGTTGGCGGGCAGCTCATAGGCCGTGAGGTGCGCGGGGTTGACGTGGCTCTGGTTGATGGCATCGGCCGTCTCTTGGCGGCGGCACCACAAGACGACCTGGGCGGCGTTTCTCGCCGCAAGGCCCGCGAACGCGGTGCCCCACGAGCCAGAGCCTATGACCGCGACCTTGGCAAACTCGCTACTCACGCTTGTCCTTGTCGTCGTGGTGGAAGGCGAACTTGCTCTCGGTGCCAGAGATGAGCTTCTTGATGTTGGCGCGGTGCGCCCAGACCACGACCGCGGCGACCAGCGCCACTGGCGCGACCGACGCGGGCGGGAAGCCCCATACCAAGCACCAGATGGGAAGCGAGATGGCCGCGCAGACCGAGCCCAGTGACACGTAGCGCGAGGGCACGGCAAAGGCGATGAAGACGGCCAAAATGCCTAACGCCACGGGCCACCACAGGCCCAAGGCCGCTCCAAAGCCCACAGAGATGCCCTTACCCCCGTGGAAGTGCAGGTACGGAGAAAAGATGTGCCCAAATACGCAGGCCAGGTACACGACCGACATCGAGGCGCCAAAAGCCGTGGTGTGGCCCAGCGCCGCCACGTCGCCGCCCAGGCAGATCGCCGCGATGGCAAAGCGGGCGGCCACCATGCACACCAGGCCCTTGCCTAGGTCGCACAACAGCGTGAGGACGGCGGCCTTCTTACCGACGCTTCTGGCCACGTTGGTCATGCCGATGTTTCCCGACCCCGTCTTGCGGACATCGACGCCGGCTTCCTTGTTGGCGATGAGAAGGCCAAAGGGAATGCCGCAGACCAAGAACGAGATGACGGCGGCGGCCGCAGTTACCAGGGCCACTAGCGCTCATCCTTGTCGTACTTGAGGCGGAACTTCATGCGGATCGGCGTGCCCACGAGGTCGAAGCGGGCACGCAGGCGGTTCTCGACGAAGTGCTGGAAGTTGTCGTCGGCCAAATCCGGCGCGTTGCACCAAAAAGAGATGACGGGAGGCTTGGTGCCAGTCTGCGTGGCGTACTGCAGCTTCAGGCGGCGGCCCTTCTCGGACCTGGTGTGGCCGCCCTCGCGGATCTCTTGCAGAAGGTCGTTGAGCTCGGAGGTGCGCAGCTCGCGGGCGCGCGCGTTGGCGGCGTCGACGGCCAGCTTCAAGACCTTGTCGGTGGCGCGGCCGGTCATGGCCGAGATGTTGATCCAGGGAATCCAAGAGGCAAACGACAGGCGCTTCTCGATGGACTGGACGATCTTGTCGCGCTGCTGCTCGGTCTCGACCAGGTCCCACTTGTTGATGAGGACCACGACGGCGCAGCCGCGGTCGACGGCCATGTTGGCGACCTTCTGGTCCTGCTCGGTCATGCCCACGGTAGCGTCGACCACCAGAAGGCAGACGTCCGAGCGGTCGATGGCCTGCAGGCCTCGGACCAGCGAGTAGTACTCGATGTCCTCGTGAACCTGGCTCTTCTTGCGCATACCGGCGGTGTCGACGAGCTTGATCTTTTGGCCCTGCCACTCGATCATGGTGTCGATGGCGTCGCGCGTGGTGCCGGCCACGTCGCTCACGATGGAGCGCTTCTTGTTGGCCAGGCGGTTTGCCAGCGAAGATTTGCCGGCGTTGGGGCGGCCGACGATGGCAAGCGACAGGACGCCCTCGTCCTCGTCGACGCCGTCGTCTTCGGGCAGGGCCTCGACGATGAGGTCGAGAAGGTCGCCGGTGCCGTGGCCGTGCGTGGCCGAGATGGGCATGGGCTCGCCGCAGCCCAGGGAATAGAAGTCCCAAAGGTTCTCGTTGTCGCGGGCGGGGTTGTCCTTCTTGTTGACGCACAAGAAGACGGGCTTGTCGACCTTGCGCACTATGCGGGCGACTTCCTCGTCCTCGTCGGTGATGCCAACGGCGCCATCGACCAAGAAGACGATGACGTCGGCCTCCTGGCAGGCAATGAGCGCCTGCTCGCGGATGCGCGGGGCAAAGACGTCCTTGGACTTGATGGACTCGATGCCGCCGGTGTCGATGAGCTTGAAGGCGCGACCGTTCCAATCGGTGTCGTGGTAAGAGCGGTCGCGGGTAACGCCGCGCGACTCGTGGACGATGGCCTCGCGGGTCTCGCAAAGGCGGTTGACGAGCGTAGACTTGCCGACGTTGGGGCGGCCGACAACAGCTACGACGGGCTTAGACATGGGTTCTCCTTGCTAATAGACATACAGATTGAATATTAGCAGGTCTCGGCGCAAAAGCGCGATTAAGCCAGGGCGTCCACCAGACAATCCAAAAGCTTTCCAGGACTGGGCTCGCAGATAAGGGCGCGCCCGCCGCGAAGGGCGATCTCTTGGACGATGTGGGCCTGCGTGTCGCCGTCCAGGGTCACGTTGTCG
>CAVKOL010000015.1:0-24524 GCA_963658035.1 Bacteroidaceae bacterium | reverse complement strand
TCTTGCCCACGGCGTAGGCCTGGAAGAGCTCGCCCACCTGGTAGAAGAGCATGACCGCGGCGCCCTCGGCCATGTGGGGGTCGGTGTCGGGGAAGGCGACCATGGCAAAAGCGCCGATGGTCGCGACGGCCATGAGGAAGCTCTCGTCAAAGGCCTTGCCGTGGCGGATGTTGTTCCAGGCCTTCTCCAGCACGTCGTGGCCAGCGATCACAAAGGGCACCAGGAACAAGACGAAGCTCGCGTAGACGTCGCCCGGCTCGCCAAAGAGGGCGGTCAAGGCGCCCAGCTCATCGGCGGCAAAGACCACGGCAAAGATGCCCAGAGCAAGCAGGATGCGGTGCAGTTTGTGCTCCAGCGACTCCTTCTTGCGGCGCTTCTTCTTTTTCTTCTTGGGGTCCGGTTTCTTGGCGTCTGCCATGTCCTCTCCTTAAATTGAACGTATGAGCAAGCGCTCATATATGCAGCTGAGAAAAGCCCGCCGGTCTTGCGGCGGGCGGGGAGTGCGGGTAACGCGCGGCCTAGCGAACGATCTCGCAGTCCGGCTCGGCCTCGGCGGTGAACTCGACGACGCGGTCGAGGACCTCGTCGAACTCGTCGTCTGCGGCCTCGAGGGTGAGCTTTTGCGTCATGAAGTTGACCGAGACGGAGACGACGCCCTCCAGCTGAGACAGCTCGTCCTGCAGCTCACGGGCGCAGTTGGCGCAGTCGATCTCGTCGAGTTTGAATTGCTTCTTCATGGCTAAAACCCTTCCTTCTTAAGGTTTCTAATGAACGTTTTACTCGCAGATGTGGCTCATGCCCTGGTTGAGCATGGTGTAGACGTGGTCGTCGGCCAGGGAGTAGACGACGTTTCGACCGTCGCGCTCGAACTTGACCAGGTGGGCCTGCTTCAAGGTGCGCAGCTGGTGCGAGACGGCCGACTGCGTGCTGCCGGTCTCCTCGGCGATGTCGGCCACGCACAGCTCGCGGCCCATCAGGGCAAAGAGAATCTTGATGCGCGTGGTGTCCGAGAAGACCTTGAAAAGGTCGGCCAGGTCATAGAGCAGCTCCTCGTCGGGAAGCTCCTCGGGGGCTTTGCCCACCGGGATGGGTCCTTGCGCCTCGTTGGCCACGTTTGTCTCCTCTCATCTGATGCTTTGATTATATGAGCAGACATTCACATGTCAACCGTAAAAGGGAAATTCTTGCGCGCGGGTTCGATGTGGTCGCAATTGGAGGGGTTGAAGCGTTTTGATCGTTGCTGCCGCAACCCTCAACAGCGCAAGCGCGACTTCTTCCACTTTAAAATTGGCTTTGGTGAGTAGCCGCGCCTTTGGCAGTGACGTTTGCCCAGTTGGCGCAGGGGTGCCTTGACGAGACTACTCGAGCATCCTGGGTTTAAAGTGGAAGAAGTCTCGCTTGATGCATCGCGGACCCCAAAAGGGCGCTCGTCGGCATGAAAAAGGCGCCCGGGTGGGCGCCTGGGGTTCAAACGATGTGGGGGAGTGCCGCGAGACCCTACCTAAAGGTGATCTCGCCGGTCTTGTCATCCATGCCGTCGACGATGGCCAGCGACTCCACCTGGTAGCCGCGCTCGCGAAGCTGCGCACCGCCGGGCTGGAAGCCCTTCTCGACCGCGATGCCGATGCCCTCGACCACGACGCCGGCCTCGTCGCAGATCTCAAGTAGGCCGTTAAGGGCGCAGCCCATGGCCAAAAAGTCGTCGACCACGATGACGTGCTCGCCGGCGTTAAGGAAGCGCTTGGCAACGATGACCTCGTAGATGCGGCCCTTGGTGTAGCTCTTGATCTGCGTGCGGTACTGCTCGCCGTCGAGGTTCTTGCTCTCGGTCTTGCGCGCGAAGACCACGGGCACGCCGCCAAAGTGTTGGGACGCGACACAGGCGATGCCGATGCCTGAGCTCTCGATGGTCAAGATCTTATCGACCTTCTTGCCGGCAAAAAGGCGCGCCCACTCGGCGCCCATATGGTCGTAAAGCGCCACGTCGCACTGGTGGTTGAGGAAACTGTCAACCTTCAGGACATTACCTTCACGAACGATACCGTCCTGGCGGATGCGGTCCTCGAGCTCCTTCATGCGCTGGCCTCCCAGATGGTCTGTGTTTGCACGCGAATTTTGGATGCAGAACATAATGCCACGAAACGTGCCGTTTCCGGGCCAAGATACTACCGTTCACCGACACGCCATAGGTAGCTTATCAATAAACGATAATTAACAGTACGATATCGTTAATCAGATTTCCGGCGCCTGTGGGCATTGGTTTAAAGCCCCTGCGCAGTAAGGGAGAAGACCATGGGCGAGAAGAACTATCGGCCAGACGACGGGCTGGTTTAGGCTCAGATGATAGTTGTGAGACTGGACCGCGTGATGGCCGACCGCAAAGTGCGCTCGAAGGACCTGGCTAGCCAGATCGGCATCTCGGAGGTCAACCTCAGCCGCCTCAAGTGCGGCAAGGTGAGCGCCATGCGCTTCTCGACGATGGAGGCCATTTGTCGCGCCCTGGATTGCCAGCCGGGCGACCTTTTGGAGTGGCAGCCGGACGATTAAGGCCGTTGAATGCCCGTGCCGGGTGGGCAATTCTCGCCATAGAGCCAATAAAGGCCAGTTGAGACGTGATTTTCTCGCCCGATTGGGTACCATGGGGTAAACCTCGTGGAAGGAGCGGCCATGTTGATCCGACCCATCACCTGCGATGACTACGACGCCTTGGTTGACCTGTGGCTCGTTTGCCGCGGCACCGCGCTTTCGGATACCGAGGACTCCCGCGAGGCCATAAGCCGCCTGTTGGCGAGAAACCCCGACACCTGCTTTGCCGCGCTAGACGACCAGGGCCGGCTGGTGGGCGCGATCCTGGCCACCGAGGACGGTCGGCGCGGCTACATCTACCACATGGGCGTTATGCAGGAGTTTCGCCGCCAGGGAGTGGGGTCTGCCCTTGTCCGCGCGGCGTTGGATGCCCTTGGGCAAAAGCAGATCTTCACGGTGGCGCTGGTGGCCTTCGCGGCCAACGACTGCGCCAACGCGTTTTGGGAGCGCATGGGATTTGTCGACCGCACCGATCTCAACTACCGCGTGCGCTCGCTTGTAAAGATTGGGAAGTAGAGGGTTCTACCGCTGCGGCCGGCTTTGCGTCGACGGCCCCGCAACCAGGCTAAACCACGCGTCCTGCGCCTTGAAGACCAGGTTGGCGGGCAGCACCTTGGCGGCCGCGTAGGCCACCTTCATGTCGGGAGCCGGGATGCACATCGCGCGCCCGGCCTGCGCGTCCCTGATGGCACAGCTCACCACGTGCTCCACGTCCTCGAACCCGATGCTGGTCATGCGGCGCACGGCCTGGGCGTCGCCGGCGTTGTCCAAAAAGCGGGTGTCCATGAACTTGGGGCACAGGGCGCAGGCGGTGATTCCGGTGCCCTTGAGCTCGTAGTTCAAGGTGCGCGTGACGTCCAGCACAAAGCGCTTGGTCGCGCAGTAGACCGAAAGCTCCGGCTGCGGCATGAGCCCTGCGACCGAGGCCAGGTTCACGATGCACGACCCACGGTCCATGTACGGCAGCGCGGCCGAGCACATGGCCGTCAGCGCCACGCAGTTCAGGCGCACCATACCAACGTTGTCGGCGGCGTCGATGTCCCACATGCGCCCAAAGCGCCCGTAGCCCGCCGAGTTCACGAGCCACATGACCTGCACGTCGTCCTGCGCGGCAAGCTCGGCCTCGATGGCGGCCCAGCTGGCCTTGCGCGTGAGGTCCAGCGGGAACAGACGGCAGGCATGGGAGGTCTCCTCGTCCACGGCCACCAGGCCCGCCTCGCTTCTGGCAACCAGCCACATCTCGTCGATCGCGCCGCAGAACTCGGTGTCCAGCTGCCGCACGAACTCGCGGCCCACGCCCGACGTGGCCCCGGTGACGATCGCGATTCTCTTAGTTGCCATGGTCTTCTCGCCTTCTGCGCGTTTGCGGTTTACTGGGCTATCTTACAGCTCGATGTAGGTGAAGGGGCTGCCGTGGTCGCGCAGCAGCGCCTCGACGTCGGCCGTGCGCACGTGGATGGAGGCCGTGTTGCTGCAGGGGTGGCAGCCGATCCAGCCCCAGCGCTCGAAGTCGGCGTCCAGGGCGACGTTGACCGTGCGGGCCGCGTCGTTCAACGCCGCGAAGGGCGTGACCGAGCCGGGATAGATGCCGATCTTCTCGGCAAGGTCGGCCTCCGAGGCAAACGACAGGCGCTTGGACCCCAGGCGCTCCTGCAGCACCTTGAGGTCCACTTGCTTGTGGTCGGGCACCGTGACCAGGTAATAGTTGCGGTGCTTGGGGTCGCGCAAAAAGAGGTTCTTGGCCTCGTGCGCCGAGAAGGGCAGCTTGGCCAGGCGCTCGGCCTCCTCCACGGTGAAGACCGGCGGGTGCTCGACGGCCTGGTACTCGATGCCGCGCTCGTCTAACAGGCGATAGATGTCGGCCTTGGTAAGGGCGCCGGGGATGGTGTGGGTGTCCGGCCAGGTCTGGGTTTCCACGGTCTTCTCCAGTATTGCTTTGAGGGTGTTTTTCGAATGAATCGTAGCGCACGGGGCGGCCTTTGACTTTTGCGAAATCTGTCGGCAACCCAGGCGTGGATAATGGATATGTTGCTTCACCCAAGCATTTTGTGCCCCAAAAGGGGCCGATAAAGGAGAGGGGTTTGCATGGTCAAGCTCTATGACGAGGGCGTTTACCTGCTGGGCGGCTCCAAGGTCGTGCCGCAAAGCCAGGCCGCCGGGGCAGGCATCGCCGCCAGCCCGGCCGAGGCCAAGAAGGGCACGATCGCCTATTCGATCCTGCAGGCGCACAACACCTCCGGCGACCCGGAGATGCTCAAGGTCCGCTTCGACGCCATGGCCAGCCACGACATCACCTTCGTGGGCATCATCCAGACGGCGCGCGCCTCGGGCATGGAGAAGTTCCCGCTGCCCTACGTGCTCACCAACTGCCACAACTCGCTGTGCGCGGTGGGCGGCACCATCAACGAGGACGACCACGTCTTTGGCCTTTCGGCCGCCAAGAAGTACGGCGGCATCTTCGTGCCCCCGCACATCGCGGTCATCCACTCGTTCATGCGCGAGAACTTCGCCGGCTGCGGCAAGATGATCTTGGGCTCCGACTCCCACACCCGCTACGGCGCCCTGGGCACGATGGCCGTGGGCGAGGGCGGCGGTGAGCTGGCCAAGCAGCTGCTGCGCGACACCTACGACGTGGCTTATCCCGGCGTCGTTGCCATCTACCTCGACGGCGCGCCGCGTCCCGGCGTGGGCCCGCACGACGTCGCGCTGGCGATCATCCGCGAGGTCTTTGCCTGCGGATACGTCAAGAACAAGGTCATGGAGTTCGTGGGACCCGGCATCGCGAGCATGACCACCGACTACCGCAACGGCGTCGACGTCATGACCACCGAGACCACCTGCCTTTCCTCGGTGTGGGCAACCGACGAGGACACGCAGGCGTTTCTCGCCGCCCACGGCCGCGCCGACGACTACAAGAAGCTGGCCCCGGCCGACGTCGCCTACTACGACGGCTGCGTCTACGTGGACCTCTCGGCCGTGAAGCCCATGATTGCGCTGCCGTTCCACCCCTCCAACGGCTTCACCATCGACGAGCTCAACGAGAACCTCACCGATATCCTGCACGACGTCGAGGTCGAGGCCGCGCGCATCGGCGGCGAGAAGGTCAATTTCTCGCTTCTGGACAAGGTCAAGGACGGCAAGCTGCACGTCCAGCAGGGCGTCATCGCCGGCTGCTCGGGCGGTAACTACGACAGCGTGGTGCAGGCGGCCCGCGTGCTTAAGGGCGCCAACACCGGAAACGGCGAGTTCAACCTGGCCGTTTACCCCACGAGCCAGCCCGTCGCGCTCGAGCTTGCCCGCCGCGGCTACCTCTACGACCTCATGGAGGCGGGCGCCATCGTGCGCACGGCCTTCTGCGGGCCCTGCTTTGGCGCGGGCGACACGCCTGCCAACAACGGCCTGTCCATCCGCCACACCACCCGCAACTTCCCCAACCGCGAGGGCTCCAAGCCCGGAAACGGCCAGCTCGCGGCCGTCGCCCTTATGGACGCGCGTTCCATCGCGGCCACGGCGGCAAACGGCGGCGTTTTGACCGCGGCCACCGAGCTTCCCGACGAGGTCTGGGACGAGAAGTGCGAGTACGTCTTTGACTCCGCGCCCTACGACAAGCGCGTGTACTGGGGCTACGGCAAGGCCGAGGTTGAGTCGCCCCTGGTCGAGGGCCCCAACATCAAGCCCTGGCCTGCCATGGAGCCCTTGGCCGACAACATCTTGCTCAAGGTCTGCTCCAAGATCATGGACCCGGTGACCACCACCGACGAGCTCATTCCCTCTGGCGAGACCAGCTCCTACCGCTCGAACCCCTTGGGCCTGGCCGAGTTCACCTTGAGCCGCCGCGACCCCGAGTACGTGGGCCGCTCCAAGGCCGTCGATGCCGTGGAGAAGAAACGCGTCGCAGGTCAGAGCCTTGTCGAGGCGGATCCTGCACTTGCCGCGGTCTTCTCGGCGCTTGAGGGCGAAGGCGTTGCGGCCGACGCCTCTGCCACCGAGTACGGCAGCATGGTCTACGCCGTCAAGCCCGGCGACGGCTCGGCCCGCGAGCAGGCCGCCAGCTGCCAGCGCGTCATCGGCGGCCTGGCCAACATCGTGAACGAGTACGCCACCAAGCGCTACCGTTCCAACGTCATGAACTGGGGCATGCTGCCCTTCCAGATGGCCGGCGAGCCCAACTTCGAGGTGGGCGACTACGTCTACGTGCCCGGCATCCGCGCGGCCCTGGACGGCGAGCTGGACGACATCGCGGCCTACGTCGTGCGCGCCGACGGCGCCTGCGAGCAGGTCAAGCTCTACATCGCGGCCATGACGCCCGAGGAGCGCGCCATCGTCAAGGCCGGCTGCCTCATCAACTTCAACCGCGAGAAGGCGGCCAAGTAGGGTAGCGTCACACGTATTTTCGAAAAGCGGCGGCAGTTAGAGGATTTGCCGAGTAGACCCCGGTTGCGGGCAATTGCCAACTGGGATTTTGTGACCCGGGAGACGGGGTCTACTCGAGCAACCTCGATACTGCCGCCGCTTTTCGCGTTTAGGGGCCAAGGCGTGGCGCGGAAGCGGAGAAAACCGCCGCTCGTCGTGGGGACGGGCGGCGGTTTTGCGGTTTGGGCTTGGTGCGGATGCCCGGTTACGAGGCATCGTCCTCGCGTTTGGCCTCGTGGTGCTTGACGGCGCCGGCGGCGGCCGCTGTCACCAGGGCTGCGGCGGCCACACCCTTGGCGGAGCGCAGCTTGTCGCCGGTCTCGGGGACCTTGACCTTGGCGGCCTTCTTGCCGGAGTTGTCGCTGGGCTCGGGCGTAGGCTCGGGCTCGTACCCGCCGCCATCGATGTCGTCGTCGGTCTGGTAGGTGGCAGGCACCGCCGAGAAGCTCGTGGCAACGGCCTCGGACACGGCCTTTTGCTCCATGGAGAAGGGCATGCGGCGCGGGTCGCAGATGGTCTGGAGGCTGGCGCCAAGGAGCGTCTCGGCAAAGTCCTCGGGCTCGAGCCAGGACAGGTGGCTCGGCATCGAGAGATTGCCGGCCTGCAGCACGCCGTCGGCCGTGAGGGCGTTGGCGTACGGGTTGGAGCGCGGCTCGCTCACCTGGACGCTGAACTCGGTCTTTCCCTCGTAACCCTCGGGCATGGTGAAGCTAAAGCGGTACTTGCGCAGGAACCCGGGCCACAGGATGCCGGAGGTGTCGCGGATATCCTCGACGAACTCGGTGACCACGGAGCCGTCCTCGTCCATGACGGCCTCGCCGTCCTCGTAGACGGGGTGGTAGTTGTCCGGGGTCTCCTGCAGGTACTCGCGCAGGTCGTCGCAGGCCTTCTCGTCAATGACTTTGCCGTCCCCGTCGCGAAGGGTCACGGTGAAACCGTTGACCAAGCAGTTGCCGATGTTGGAGACCTCGACCTCGTAGGTCACGGTGTCGCCCGCGGCGGCGAAGGACGTGCCCACGGTCACGCCCTCACACTGGATAGCAACGACATCGGGAACGCTCACGTGGTAGATGTCGGACTTGACGTCGAGCGCTTCGCTCGTGTCGGCGTCTTCCATCTGCGGCAGGTTGGTCAAGCTCGCCATCACAAAGTCGCGACGGCCGTTTGCGCAGGCCAGGATACTTGTGTTATCGGGCGCGAAGGAAAGGCGTGCGATGGGATAGAACTTGTGGAACGCGCCCAGAGACTCAATCCAACGGGACTCGAGCAGCTGGTAAACCGGTTCTTGCTGGTCGTCATCGGTTGCCGCGCCGCCATAGTTGGCGCCCGTGTCCGGGCAGTAGTGGACGGAGCTCTGCAGGCCGGCGCCCTCGTCGAGAAGGGCCTGGGCCTCGTCGCTCAGCTGGTAGTCGCCGCCCTCGCTCAAGCGCACGGTGTAGAGGCGCTTGCCGTCGGCGGACGCGAAGATGTTCGCGTCCGATGTGTAGCCCGAAGTCTCGACGTCGCTCAACGTGCAGGTCGCAGCGTCGTATTTGATGACGCGGTTAAGCTTCTCCTCGGGCGTGTCGCCGCCGAGGGTATAGGTGAAGGGGACGTTGTCCTCGTGCTTTCCTCGCATGGTGATGGAGGCCACGTTGGAGAGGCTGATCTCGGCCTCTACCTGGGACTGCTTGGTGCCGAGCCTAAAGGCGCACACGTCTGCCGTGCCGTCGGTCTCTTGACATGCGACGACGGCGAGAAGACCCAGCGTGTAATCGGGGAATTGCCAGCTACTGTGGTCGGGGCAGGCAACGTCAAAGGTCCCGTTGCCGGTGAATTTGCCGGAGGACGCGCCGGCGATGTTGATGCCGTTGCCGTAGTCTCCTGTTGTGCCGGCCTGCCCGTCGTAGGCGTAGTAGGTCGAGGCAAAGATGCCCTCGCTCTGCTCGGCGCCAACGATCTTGCGGAAATAGTAGAAGCAGCAGATGTGCTGCCATTGGTGGACGCCGCAATTGAGCTTGCCCTCAACAACAACGCGCGGGTGGTACGTGGAACGGTCGTTCTCGGTCAGCACAGAGTGGAGCGACTTGACCCACGTGGCGCAGCCCCTCTCGAGGTCCCACAACATGAAGGTGAGGAATTGCCGGTTGCTCGCCTCGTCATAGCCGATCTGCTCGGCGCCGTCGACCTCGATGCTTGTGACGGCCAAGGCCAGGTAGGTCTTGCCGTCCATATCGACGACGTCAATGTCGTAGTCGACATCGTAGCGGTTCTTGGCCTCAAGACCGTCAACATTAAAGGCAATGACCTGCTCGGCCCCAAAATCACCCTTCTCGGCGTCCCAGGGGCGCACGTAAACGCGAGTGCGGGTCCATGTCTGCATGGCGTTGTCGGGGATGCTGACGGTGACCAGGCGGGCCATGACGGCGCTCTTCTCGGGATTGTCCGAGTAGTAGGCGTTGCCTGTGAAGGTGCGCACGTGCGAGTTGCTAAAGACCTGGTCGTAGATGACCTCCTGCTCCACGGGGATAAGGCCCAGGCGCGGGTTGTAGGTCTTGACGGACTTGAAGGCGTCCTGGTGGTCCTCGCAGGCAAGGTCACTCGTGCAAGAGGCGCCGAGAAGAACGTCGCCGTTGGCGTCAAGCGCGCCGTAGGGGGTCGCGAAGCCCGGCGCGTCGGCGGGGCCCGCGGCGACGAGGGGCGACCTGTCGACAAGGACGTGGCTGCGGATGGGCGTGAAGGTCTCGGGCGCTGCAGCCAGCGTGTCGTCGTCGGCAGCCTCGGTCTTCTCGGTCTTGAACTCGGCCGTAGCGAGCAGGGCCTCCTGCGAGAAGGTCTTGGCGTCGGAGAAGTCCAGGCTGTCAAGCGCCTTGTTGAGGGCGGTGGCGTTCTGCTCGGGATAGTTCCACTCGGCGGGGTGGCAGATGAGGAACGACTTGTAGAAGACGAAGACCTGGATAAAGACCTGCAGGCCCGCCTGGGCCTTTGCGGTGTAGGTGACGGGCTCGTCTTCCTGCTTCGTTTGGCCGATGAGCGCCGTCCCGGAGAAGAACGCGTACCCGCGGACCCCGACGCCCACGACACCGCGCAGGCCGCACCCGACCGTCAGGGAAGCCTGTGCGCAGAGGTTGACGATCCCAGGGAAGACGTTGAGGGGGTTATAGTACCATTCGACGTCCTCGAGATAGTTCTTGAACCTCATCATGAGGCCGCTGCGCACCGTGACAGAAAACGAGATGTCGATGCTCAGGTACAGCGGGTAGATGCCAACGATATATTGCTGACCCATGGAAATGTCGAGGCCGACCCTGCCGCTGATCCCCAAAAAGCCGCTTCCCTTGGTGTCGCCGCTCATGGCGTCCTTGTCGATGTACTCGCTCTTGGCATAGCCCATGAGCGAGACGTCCATGTTCACGGCCAGCTGAGACGAGAACTTGGAGGCGCCCAGAAAACGCAGGTCGTCGTTGTCGTCCGTCATTGCGTCCTTAAGGTTGCCCCAGGATTTGCCCACGACGTTCTTTTTCCAGTCGTTCCAGCCGGCCATTCCCACCTTACCGCCGAACATCTTGAAACCGTCGGGTTTCTCGCTTTGGCCATTGACGTTTTTCCAGGGCTGGAAGGTGAGGATGGTGACCGAGAAACCGTGGTTGCCGGTCATATCGGCAAAGAACTCAAGGGGCACGAGGGGGATGCCAAACGACATCTGGTCGCCCTCGCCAAAGAACCACATCATCGAGAAGGGCCCGCGGACATCATTCACGGGCGTGCCGGGGGCGGCTTGGATCTTGTTCGAGCCGAGGCCCACGGTCACGGCGGGCTCGAACTCGAGCGGCAGGGTCACGGTCTTGGTGGCCTCGCCGGGGACCTGGAAGCGCAGTTTGAGCTTTTGGCCGGCCTGGATCTTGGAGAGGAAGCAATCGGTGAAGGACGCCTTGGAGAGGTTCGATTTGTCCGGGTCCTGGACCGCCGTGGCGCTGCCCCACTCGGTGTCGTCGACGATGAGGGAGACCGTGGCGGCGGTGGAGGAGGCGGTCGCGGCGCAGGCGACCTCGACGGCGATGGTGTGCTCGATGTCGTTGTAGTCGCCGATCTGCGCGGGCGCCGAGCTGTGCAGGATGTCGACGTCGTCCATGGAGGCGCTCAGCAGGTAGGAGCTGCCGTCGTCTGCCTCCATGGGAATCTCGACTACGTTGGGGCGGCTGCCGTCCTCGTCGGCGGGGACGGCCGACTCCAGGTACTCCTTGGTGAAGTGGACGTCGCGGTAGCCGTCGGCCGAGGCAGTGACGTCGGCAAAGAAGGCGTAGCTCGACGCGTCGTCCTCGTCACACTGGAACGAGAGGTCGCGGATGTGCACGGGCACGAAGCCGTCGTCGCCGGTGGTGGCGACGACCTGCTTTTGGTTGTAGAGAGACGTGATGGTGACCTTCACGCCGCCTACGGCCACGTTGCCCGTGGCGGTCTGGCGCATGGCCATGACGGGGACCTCGTCCTTACCCAGGACATAGACGGAGAAGTGCGTGTTTCCCGCCTCATCGGCGTAGGCGTTGACTACGGTACCTTTGGGCGAGACGAGCGAGCCCAAAAAGCTTAAGGCGCCCACGACGGCGGTGGCGCTCAAAAATGTGCGGCGGGAAACGGTGGGGTTGGGCATCAGGGTCGTGGAGTCGTCGTGTTTGGCACGGCGCCTTGACGCGCGGTTGGCGTTTGCGGACAAGTGCTTGGGCTGGCTTTCCATGGGGCCGCCTCCTTAGTCGCAAGTGCGCTGACCAGTTCAGGTTAACGCAAGGTTAAGCGTTGGCGCACTGTCAATTTTTGCCCGCGAACTGCGCAAACGCGCTATTTTCGGTGAACGGTACCCCGGTGAGACAAACTCTGTGGGTGCGGGGTGGCGCGGGCCGGCGGGGTGCGGACAGGATTCGATTCTGTCCGGCCGTCCCGCCGTCCTGCGGCATTTTGACCCCTTTTCAGTGCCATTTGCGGCACTGAAAAGGCTTTTCTGTACAGACAACCCCCTAAACTGCCGCCTCCGCCACAGAAAACCTCCCAATCTGCCACCAGGAGAACCGCGCTGCCCTTCTCGGCTTAGCTGGCGTCTACGAAGGTAACCGTGTATTCCTCTCCAAGCTGCTGTCCAACGTTCTTTACGTACTGCTCAAGAATGTCCTTGGCTCTGGTACGTGCCTGGGCGAGAAGAGCATCGTCGCTCTCGGCTGCCTCGCGCATCTTTTGCTGTGCCTCTGCGAACATGGCGAGCTTGTCTTCGGCCGTGAGTTCTGTCCACCAACCCGTTTCTACCAGCGGTTCCGTGATTGAGCTCTCGTCTACGTCGGGGTCCCCGATGAGGCGCGCGTAGGGGATGGAGACGGTCACGACGTTGCTCTCATCTGGCTGAGAAATACTCACTTTGTATGCGTCAATGCCCATGCGGACGACGCCGCTGTACTCAAACCAGGCTTTCTTGTACCCGTGGTTCATGAAGCCAAAAAGACCGCTATCAGCATCTTGACTGAATTTAGCTACGTTGTGGTAGTAGCACTCGATGGTGGAAAGCTCGGCTATGGATTCGTAGCCAGAAAAGTTCGGGCTTGCTTTGACCGCCTCTGCTTGGCAGCCGACAAGTGCCGGGGTCGTTGCCAGGGCGAGCGCAAGCATCCCCGCGACGACAGCTTTATTAGTTTTGTGCATCGTTGTTCTCCTCCTGCGACTGCTGCTCGGTGTCCGCGGCGGTTTCGTCTTGAGACTCGGTGTTTTCCGTCGAGTCGCTCGCTGAGGTCCATTTAAGCGAGTAACCCTTGCTGTTAAGGAGGGGTTCCATCAACGCCTCAACGGTTTTCTGCAGGTTGGCGGTCGCGTAGGACTTGATTTCACTGGATTGCGAGACCTTATCGAGCGCGTCTTGCTTACACAGCGAGAGAGCCTCTTTCATGTCAACACTTGGGTTCTGCTCAAAGAACTCGATGGAGCTGGCGTCTACCTCGGGGTTGTTGATGGTCGGCTCGGGCAGGACCGGTGTAACGGTCTTGGTCTCGTCGTCGATTTTGTAGGTGATGTCCTTCATGTCGATGCCGGCTGTCACGTCGCTCTTGTAATAGACGTGGTAGGCGACCTGGCCGTCATCGTTGTATTTCACGGCGACGCCCTTGTACACGCTGCGAGCGGTCGACAGCTTATTGATCTCAACGACCTCTTGGAGTTGGGATTCCGTGAGTATCGTCGCAGTCTTTCCCTGGTTCTTAACGGCAGGTATAGCAATAAATACCACCACGAGAATTATCGCGGCAACTGCAGCGGCCGCGATGCCCACGTGAATCGGCTTAACCTTTTTAATCGCCTTGCGAGCGTCGCTTCTCATCTGAGTCTTGGCAGCTATCTTCTCCGCTTCGTCCAAGGCCTTTGCTGCTTCGACGCGCATGTTGACGTCTTCTAGCTTTCGTTCCCCCTGAGTTGGTTTTGATTGCTGGCTTTCCTCCATGGCATCCCCTTCCTCTTGCGCTGCATAGATTTTGGTGTCTTTTCTTGCCTCGCGTATTAGATGCTTCGCGATGGCTCTCTATAAAGAGCCATGCCCAAGTATTGCATACCTAGGCTTTTTGCTATGGACAATGAGGCCGAAAAGAGGAGCTTGGGCTCCAATATTCGCCGTGAGCGGGAAGCGCGGGGCATTTCTCAGCGACAGTTCGCGCTCATGACGGGGACGAGCCGGTCATACCTTTGGAAGCTCGAGGGTGGCCGCGCGGACGTCGGCATCGACGTTTTGTGCAAGATCGCCCGCGCCCTCGATGTCTCGGTCGCCTCCCTCATCGATTTTTAGTGTCCGCGCGCCATTAAAGGGCGTGAGAAATCTGCGTAGGACGGGTCTGTGCGGACTATCTGCGACTTTTGCACGACCCGATTGGGGTTTGGGGAGTAGCGGTCGCTCTGACGGCGACGTTTGCCCAGTTGGCGAAAGCTCATGCCGGGCTGGCTGTTCGCGGAAACGCGATTGGGTCGTGCAAAAGTCGCAAGTCGTATGAGCTTGCGGGCCCCTTGGCGAGAAGAACGCTGACTTTTGTGGGGTTTAATTCGACCGGGGCAAGTATCGAAGGTTCTCGCCGTCGCATTTGCCCAGTTGGCCCAAACCAAAAGAAGGCCGCCTACTCGGCGGCCCTGTGTAAATCAAACAAAAGTCATCGATGTAAGAAAAGGCGCGGCACAGCCCGCCGCGAAGGGGCCTACCAGGTGCGGGCCAGGCGCTCGATCGCGTCGGCGGCGGTTTTCTCGTCGACACCCTCTACCCGCACGACCACGGCCTCGCCGCAGCGCACCCCTAAGGAAAGCAGGGCCATGAGGTCGGCCGCGTCCACGACGCGCCCGTCGTGCTCAAACGTCACGCGGCTGCGCCAGCGCTGGGCCTCGCCGGCAAGCAGCACGGCAAGCTGAATATGAAACCCCAAAGGGTCGGTGACCTGGCGAATGACCTCTCTCATGCGTCTCCCTCAAGACGGCCTATTGCGAGAGAAGCTAGCAGCTTAACGGTTGCCTGAAAAGGGGGAATGCCGCGTGCGCGCCCGGGTGCTCGGCAACCGGCGGCAAACGCGCGCCCGTCGCTGCCCCGGCGCCGCGCCCGCCGCTAGTCGGCGAGCTTCACCAGCTCGACGGGGCAGATGTCCTTTGCGGCCACGATCATGCGCGCGACCTCCTCGGGCGACTCCTCGCCGCCGCGCTCGAGCCACAAATTGATGATGGTCGTTACGTGGCAGATCGTGAGCGCACGGGCATAGTCGTAGCTAAACTGGTCGCACCTAATCGCGCCGCCGGTGAGCTTAAGGCTCTGGTCAAGAAGGTCGCTGATGATGTTCTTGAGCTTAGAGGCGAACTCGGGGTCGCCGCCCTTGCCCGAGATGGCGGCCACAAAGTCGAAATCGGCGCACACGAGGTTAAGGCAGTTGAGCAGCGCGTCGTAGGGAAACATGTCGACGGCGCTCTGGACGCCCTCGAGGTTGTCCTCATGTATAAGGACACGCTTGAGCTCGACGATCATCTCTTCCTCAAGCGTCTGCAAAAGGTCGAACTTGTCAATGTAGTGCAGGTAGAAGGTGCCGCGGTTGATCTCGGCGCGGCGCGTGATGTCGCTTACCGTCAGCGCGTCGAAGCCTTTTTGGACGATCAGCTCGGTCAAGGCCTTTTTGATGCGCGAGCGGGTCTGGGTGTTGCGAATCTGCTGCGTGGCCGTCTCTTTAGTCATTTTTTACGCCTTCTTAGCTGGGCTTTATTCTTAAATCAACAACCTGTTGATTTTTGATTAGTGTCATTTTCAACCTCAAGGGTAGAATCGTTTGCGTAAATAGTCAACACGTTGTTCATTTAAGGTTCCCAAACGACGGTTGGCGGCGAGAAGTACCCGGGCTTCTCGCCAAGAACGACCACAAACCCGAAAGGCAAGCCACAGCATGTCCTACATCGAAGTCATCCACGAGACCAAGCGCTACGAGAGCGGCTCGACCCAGATCTTGGCCAACAACGACGTCAACTTCACCTGCGAGAAGGGCGAGCTCGTGGTCATCCTGGGCTCCTCGGGCGCGGGCAAGTCCACGCTGCTCAACATCCTGGGCGGCATGGACACCGCAAGCGAGGGCCAGGTCATCATCGACGGCAACGACATCGCCCAGTACAACTCCCACCAGCTCACCGACTATCGCCGCACCGACGTGGGCTTCGTCTTCCAGTTCTACAACCTGGTCTCGAACCTAACGGCCAAAGAGAACGTCGAGCTGGCGTCCGAGATCGTGCGCGACGCGGCCGATCCGGCGGAGGTCCTGCGCAGCGTGGGCCTGGCAGACCGCATGGCCAACTTCCCGGCGCAGCTCTCGGGCGGGGAGCAGCAGCGCGTCGCCATCGCGCGCGCCGTGGCCAAGAACCCCAAGATCTTGCTGTGCGACGAGCCCACCGGCGCCCTTGACTACCGCACGGGCAAGCAGGTCCTGGGCATCCTCGAGGACATGAGCCGCAGGCAGGGCGCCACGGTCATCATCGTCACCCACAACGCCGCGATCGCGCCCATCGCCGACCGCGTCATCCGCATGCACGACGCCCGCGTCCAGTCCATCGACCTGAACCCGGCGCCCACGCCCATCGCGAACATCGAGTGGTAGGGGAGAAGACCGTGGCAAAAAAGCAGCGAAAGACAGCCCTTTGGAAGGACGTGCGCCGCTCCATCGCGCACTCCAAAGGGCGTTTCATATCCATCATGCTCCTTATGGCGCTGGGCTCGTTTGCCCTGGTGGGCCTGTTTGTCGCGGGCCCCGACATGCGCGCGACCGGCACGCAGTACTTCAACGAGTACTCGCTGGCAGACCTCACCGTGGTAAGCGACTACGGCCTGGACGCCGATGACGTGGCCGCCATCGACAAGACGAGCGGCGCGACCGCGATCGAGTACGGCTACTTCAAAGATGTCACCTTGGACGGCACGACCGACGCCCTGCGCGTCATGAGCACGCCCAAGGAGGTCTCGCAGCTCGAGCTGGTCGACGGCCGCATGCCCACCAAGACCGGCGAGATCGCCGTCGACACCAACGTGGGCGCAAGCTACGCCATCGGCTCGACCATCACGGTAAGCGAGAAGGCCAACGCGCTCAACGACGAGACCTGCCTGGTCGACACCACCTATACCGTGGTGGGCCACGTCCACACGCCCGAGATCATCTCGATCGTGAACATGGGCCAGTCCACGGCGGGCACCGGCTCGCTCAAGGGCTACGGCGTGGTGGTCGACGACGAGTTCGACTCGGACGTCTACATGACCGCGCGCCTGACCTTTGAGGACACGGCCGACAAGGACCCCTACTCCAACGAGTACCGCGACCTGGTCCAGGCCCACAAGGCCGAGGTGGAGGAGAACACCGCCGGTCGCGCGGCCGGCCGCCTGGCCACCGTGAAGGCCGACGCCCAGAGCTCCATCGACGACGGCCAGGCCGAGGTCGACGACGCCAAGCAGCAACTGGCAGACGCCAAAGCCACCCTCGACGACGCCGCCGCGCAGATCGCCGAGGCCCACCAGACCATCGCCGACTCCGAGGCCACGCTGGCAGACGCCGAGCAGCAGTTGGCCGATGGCCAGGCCACCATGGACTCCACGTGGGGCCAGCTCGCCGCGGCAAAGCTGCAGCTCGAGGAGGCACAAGACACCCTGACGTCCTCTAAGGCCAAACTCGACGACGGCAAGTCCGCCCTCGACGCCGGCTACCAGGCCATGGCCGCGGGCCAGACCCAGTACAACCAGAAGGCCCAGGAGCTGGCCGACGGCAAGGCGGCCCTGGCCGAGGCCAAGGCCACGCTCGATGCCAACCAGGCGGCATATGACGAGAAGGCCGCCCAGCTCGAGGCCGCCCGCGAGTCCTACGAGGCCGCAGAGGCCCAGCTCGAGACCCTTGAGGCCCAGCTGCCCCAGGTCGAGCAGGCCATCGCCGGCTACGAGGCCGCCGTCAAGGCCGACCCCACCAACGCCGCCGCGCAGGCCGCCCTTGCCCAGTACCGGGGCATGAAGACCCAGATCGAGGACGGCATCACCCAGTGCGAGGAGGGCATCGCCTCCTTCGAGGCCAACGAGCAGGCCCTTCTCGCCGCCAAGACCCAGCTCGACGCCGGATGGGCCGCCTATAACGAGAAGGCCGCCGCGGCCGAGGAAGGCGAGAAGAGCCTCGCCGCCGCCAAGGCGCAGCTCGACGAGTCGGGTGCCCTTCTCGCCGCTAAGCAGGCCGAGTACGACCAGGGCCTCGCCGCCTATAACGAGGGCCTGGCCACCTACAGGAGCGGCCGTGCCTCCTACTACGAGAACCTGGCCACTTGGGAAGAGGCGCAGCAGACCCTGATGGACAAGTACGGCGAGTACGACGACGGCGCAGCCAAGCTCGCCGAGGCCAAGGCAACGCTTGCCGACAAGGAGGCCGAGTACAACGACGGCCTGGCCGAGTACAACGACGCCCTGCCCGAGGCCCAGCAAAAGATCGCCGACGGCGAGGCCGACCTCGCGAGCGCCCGCGCCAAGCTGGCCAAGTTCTCGATGCCCTCCTTTGACGTGAGCACCCGCCGCGAGGCCCTGGGCTCTGACGCCTACAAGACCTACAGCTCTGTGGCCCAGATCGTCGACTCGCTGGCCACCGTCTTCCCGGTCCTGCTCTACCTGGTCGCCGCCTTTGTCACGCTGTCCACCGTGACCCGCATGGTCGAGGAGGAGCGCATCAACTCCGGCACCCTGAAGGCCCTGGGCTACCGCGACGGCGACGTTGCCTTGAAGTTCGTGCTGTACGGCACGCTGGCCGGCGGCCTGGGCGCCGTGCTGGGCATCGTCTTGGGACACACCCTCATGCCCTACATCTGCTACAGCGCCTACGGCTCGAAGTTCACCCTGCCGCCCATCAAGCTGTGCTTCTACCCGCTGATCACCCTCGTGGCGATCGTCTTGGCCGGCCTTTGCTCGGTCCTTCCCGCAGGCATCGCGGTCAAGCGCGAGCTTGGCGAGAAGCCCGCGGCGCTGCTTTTGCCCAAGCCCCCCACCGGCGGCTCGAAGATCTTCCTCGAGCGTGTCAAGCCCGTGTGGAGCCGCATGAGCTTTACCCACAAGGTCACCGCGCGCAACCTCTTTAGGTACAAGCAACGCATGTTCATGACCATCCTGGGCGTCGCGGGCGCAGCGTGCATGTTGGTCGCGGGCTTTGGCGTGCAGCACTCCATCCAGGTCATGGCCGAGAAGCAGTTTGGCGTCATCCTTAAGTACGACATGATCGTGGCCCAGACCTCGACGGCCACCGACGAGCAACTGGACGAGCTGGACGACCTTCTCGACGCCGACTACGTCGACTCCAAGGTGCCGCTGTTCTACGAGTCGGTGAGCCTGGTCGCGGGCGCCAATGCCGACACGCAGGAGATCACGCTGCTGGTGCCCCAGAACACCGACGACCTGGACGCCTACCTCGACCTGCATGACCGTAAAAGCGGCGAGAAGTTCGACCTGAGCGGCGACGGCTGCGTCATCAGCGAGCGCCTGGCCAGCCTCATGGGCGTCTCTGTTGGAGACCAGATCGGCTTCACCGCGGCCGACGGCACCCAGCGCCAGGTCACGGTCGACGGCATCTGCGAGATGTACATGGGACACTTCATGGTCATGAGCCGCGAGGCCTACGAGGGCGTCTACGGCTGCGACTTCGATGCCAACGCCTCGATGGTGAGGCTCGACGACTCCACGCTGTCCTCGGTCGAGGAGCACGCGGCGGCCTTCATGAAGCTCGACGCCGTGAAGTCCGTGGTCCAGAACACCGCGCTGCAGTCGCAGGTCGATACCGTCGTGACCTCGCTCAACAAGATCATGGGCATCCTTATCGTGGTGGCCAGCATGCTGGCTGTCGTGATCATGTACAACCTCACCAACATCAACGTCTCGGAGCGCATGCGCGAGCTGTCCACGATCAAGGTCCTGGGCTTCCACTCCAACGAGACCACGATGTACATCTACCGCGAGACGATCATCCTCACCGCGCTGGGACTTTTGGCCGGCTACGGCCTGGGCGTGGCGCTGCACGAGTACATCTTGAACGTCGTGCCGCCCGACAATGTCATGTTCAACCCCGAGGCGGCCCCGATCGAGTTCATCGTCCCCTTGATCGTTATCGGCGCGATCACCGTGGTGCTGTACTTCGTCGAGCTGCGGCGCCTGTCGCGCGTCGATATGCTCGAGGCCTTGAAGTCCGTGGAGTAGCCGCGGCCGCGGGCGGAGGGGGAAGAGCCGCCCATCATAGGCAAGGCGACTTGGCGGAAGGGTCCATTTGGCGGGCCCTTCCGCTTTTTTGCGTGGCTGTGGCGGGTTGCCGCGAGATTTCTTGGTTTAAATCGGCGTGCCCCGAGTAGCCGGGGCCGTTTCGGTGACGTTTGCCCAGTTGGCGTATGAGCTCCAAGGCTGTTCTACTCGAGCGATCCTGATTTAAACCAAGAAAAGTCGCGCGAGCTTGCAGCCGGGGCCGCAGATGCCCGTGTGGCGTTTGGAAAAGGGGAGGGGTTGAGCTTTTTTGGCGAGAAAAGCGTGGGGTTTGCCCGACCGCGCGGCCCCGCGCCTATCGTTGTAAGGGTTCGACCGACCATTCGCGGGCTTCCCCCGCTGTTCGAAAGGCTTTGCCCTTTACATGAAGTACCTGCTTGCCTACTCAGACACCTTTGCCACGGCCCTCTTCCTGTGGCCGCTGGTCTCGTTGCTGCTTACCTTGCCCATCCTGGCGTTTCTTTACCGCCGAGACGGTCGCCTGCGCTTCTTCTCGGCCTTGGGCGCCTATCTTGCGGTTCTCTACTTCCTGGGCCTGGTGTGCTTCACGCTCTATCCGCTGCCCACGGGCGACTCGGGCCCCGGCATCACCTACGGCATCGCTCCGCGCACGGATATCCTGGGCTTCATCGGCGACATCAAGCGCAACGCCAAGTACGCCGTGTTCCAGCTGGGGGCCAACGTGGTCCTGTTCATCCCCTTTGGCTTCATCTTGTGCCGAGGCCTGGGCGCGGGGCCCGTCACATCGACCCTTTTGGGCGCGGCGACCTCGACCTTGATCGAGACGGCCCAGCTCACGGGCCTCTTTGGCCTCTACCCGTACGCCTACCGCACCTTTGACGTAGACGACATCGCCACCAACACGATGGGCGCCTTGATCGGCTGCTTGGTCGCGCTTGCCCTGGGCCACTTCCTGCCCAGAAGATGCGACCCGGCCGACCTCGAGGTCACGGCCAAGCCGGGCTTCGTCCGCCGCCTGGTGGCCCTGTGCCTGGACGCCTTCATCATCGCGGGCTGCACGGGCATCGCCTACGCGGGCGGCCAGTGGCTCGTGCGCCGCGGCTACCTGCATACCCTTCCTGCCAACGCAGGGCTCTACGTGGCGGCGGCCTTCGTCGTTCTCTTCGAGTTCGCGGTCCCGCTGCTGGGGCGCGGCCAGACCTTCGGCGGCTTCATCGTGCGCATGACCTGCGACACCAAGCCGCGCCACGGCCTGCTGCGCCTGGCCTTCTACCTGGCCCGCATTGCCGTCTTTGGCCTGTTGCTGCTTTCGGACCTCGACGTGGTCACCCTCTTTGCGTGCGCGATGGTGTGGGTCTTTGCCCGTCAGATGCCCTATGATTTGATTCCCGCGTCGGCCCAGGGCGGCCGCGCGAGCGCCGCGTATCGTTAGGGGGCCAGCATGTACGTCGTCTTTCTCGCCGGGGGAATCGCCTCGGGCAAATCAAGCGTGGCCCGCGAGCTCGAGCGCCGCGGCGCCTGGCGCATCGACCTCGACCAGCTCTCGCGCACGGTCTTGGACCCCGGCAGCCCCTGCCTGGCCGAGGTCTGCGAGGCCTTTGGCGACGACCTGGTGGACCCGCAGACGGGCTCCCTTGACCGCGGGCTTCTCGCCCGCCGCGCCTTCTCGAGCGCGGCCGACGCCAAGAGGCTCGAGACCATCGAGCTTCCGTACATCAAGGAACTGCTGGTACATGCCCTGGAGGGCGGCGCCTGCGCGGCGACCTCGCCGGACGTCTGCCTGGTGGAGGTCCCACTGCTCGACCGCATGGAGCCCCTCTTTGGCCTGGCCGACGAGATCGTGTGCGTGGCCTGTCCCGTCGAGACGCGCCGCGTGCGCGCGGTCCTGCGCGGCATGGACACCGCCGACTTCGACGCCCGCGCGGCCAACCAGCCTACCGACGCCTACCTGGCCTCCCATGTCGATACCCTGCTGGACAACTCCGGCGCCCCCAGCGCCTTGATGGACGCTATCGACGCCTGGTGGCGCGACCGCGAGGCCGCGGGCTGGAAGGACGGCGCGCGTGGATAGGACCGGGCGAGAAAGGACGGGGCGAGAAAACCGGCACGGCACGCGTAGACAGGACGGGGCACACCGGACCGCCGGCGCCCGTCGAGGCACGCGACGCGGCGACGACCGCGGCCGCCGCCCCGGCCTCTTGCGCTGGTACCGCGTGGTGCCGGCCGTCCTTCTCGTCGTCACGTTGCTGGTCTGCGCCCTGCCCAAGCTCATGCCCACCACCGTTGGCCGCAGCTACTATCCCGTGAGCTACGCCGAGGAGATCGACGACGCCGCCAGCCGCCACGGCGTCGACCCCTTGCTGGTCTGCGCCGTCATCAAGTGCGAGTCGGGTTGGGACAGCTCGGCCGTGTCCTCGGCGGGGGCGCAGGGCCTCATGCAGCTCATGCCCGAGACCGCGGCCGACCTTGTCGACATGGGCCTGGTCGACGGCGCCGCCTATGACGCGACGGACCTCGCCAACGCCGCCGTAAACATCGAGTACGGCTGCGCCTACCTGGCCTTTCTCCAAAACAACCTGTCGTCTACCGAGGAAGTGATCGCCGCCTACAACGCGGGCATCGGCACCGTGCTGGCCTGGATCGAGGACGGCGGCAACGTGCCCGACGACATCTCCTACACCGAGACCCGCGTCTACCTCGAGCGCGTCCAGGAGGCCTACGAAGGCTACGCGGCGGCCTATCCCTCGGGCATCGGCGCCGACAGCGACCGGTAGACGTCTGCCAGCGCGTCGTCGTGGCCGGCCTCCAGGGCCACGCCCAAAAGCGGTTGCGCCACCGAGAAGACCTGGGCGTCCACGCAAAGACCGGCCGCGACCAGGGCGTCGTTGCGTATTTTTTCGGCGTCGCCGTAGGGAATCGCCGCCGCTGCGAGGGTCGCGCGGACTTCCTCGGCGGTAAGGAGGCCCGCGTCGTCTTGGGCGGCCAGAAGCTCCTTGAGCTCGAGCCTCGCCTGGGCGCCGACCTCGCGGTTGAGCTCGATCGCGCGCTGGTAGCAGGCGCCGGCCAGCTCAAAGCGGCCGAGCCTCCACTGCATGTAGGCCAGCCGGTAGAAGCACACCGACATGTCCTTGGCGCTCACGGCCTCGCCGATCGCGCGCGTGAGGACCTCGGCGGCCTCAAAGAGACGCGAGGAGTTCTCGAGGCAGCGTACCTTGGCGAGAACCGCGTCGGTGCACACGGGCGCCATGCGCATGGCCTCATCGGCAAAGACCAGGCCCTCGTCCGGGCGGTCGAGCGCGCACAAGATCCGCGAGGCCTGGCTGTGGGCGGCGTAGTACTCGTCGGGCACCAGGCTCACGCGGCGACTCTCGCCGGCGTTTTTCTCGTTGAAGCTCACGCGCTCGGCCACCGAGTTGAAGTAGCGGTAGACCGTCTTGGAGTCGTCCAGGTAGGCGCCCGTCTGCGTCACGGGGTCGAGGGCGCCTTTAAGCAGGTCGAGGGCCCCTTCCAGGGCTTCGGCCGTGAAGCCGCGCCTGTCCGCGTCCGTCTCGGCCTCAAGGCGGTTGACCTCGCGCACCGCGCAGGCAAGGTCGCTGCCGTCCACGAAGAGCTGGGCGAGCGCCTGCTTGTCGGTCGCGTCGACGTTGCCCTCAACCAGGGCCTCGCTCGCGCGGGCGCAGGCGGCGGCAACGCTGGCGTCGGGGGTCTTCTCGCGCATCTCGACGAGCTTCGCCACGGACTGGCGGGTGGTGATGCCCAGGTTGGGGGCCATCTCGTTCCAGGCCGCGACGCGCACGGCCTTCTCGTTGATGCCCAGGTCGCAGTAGGACTTGGCATGGCAGGCCTCGACGATCGGCGCGGGGCAGGGGCCGGGGTTCATCTCGACGGGGTCCCAGCGCCAGGCGGGGGCCACCAGCTCATCGCCGCGCTGCGCGAAGGGGCGCACCGGCTCGAGCCAGCCCGTCGCGTTGTCCTGGAAGCGCACGCCCAAGGTGCGCGGCAGCTCGATCGCGCCCGGCTCGGCAGCTGCGTCGAGGAGGGCCTCCAGGCCGGCGCGCGCCAGGTCAAGCGAGAGCAAGGGGTAGCCGGTCTGCGCCTCGCGTCCGTTCACGACCACGCGGGTAAGGCCGTCGGCGCAGGTAAAGGCCGCCTTGCCAACCAGAAGACAGAGCCTGAAGGCATAGGCACGGGCCTGGCGCGTGAGGTCTGCGCCGCCCATAAGCGAGCAGACGGCCAGCGAGGCGGGGCGCATGACCTCGACGTCGATGACGGCGGCGTGCCCCGCGACGTCCATCTGGAAATCGGCCGTGACGCGGCTGGGCGCGGGCAGGTCCTCAAGGTATTTTGCTAGGGCGCCGCGCGAGAACCACTCGCCCTTCTCGGCCTGTTTGGGGGCGCCCCCGCAGGGGAGAAGGGCAGCGGCGTTGTCGAAGGCAAAGGCGACGGCTTGCGGCAGGCTTTTGGGCTCTACATGGCCGCTGACCAGGGCCTGGTTTTTAATGTCCTCGAAGATGTTGAGGGCGATCTCTGCGCTGAGCAGCCGGTCGTACTCTGCGGGCGCAAGGTCTTCTCGCGAGGCGACCCACCAGCGCTTGTTGCGGCGCAGCCTGTTGACCGAGACCCCCTTGGGAAGCGGCCCCTCAAGGGCACCCGTGGCGGCGAGCAGCGGCGCCAGCAGGTCGCGGCAGGGGCCCTCGGCGTGGCCGGCGTAGTCGGCAAGGGCGGCCAGGGGGTCCTGACTTTTGGCAATGACGGACTCGAACTCCTTGGTGCTTTGGCCGAGAAGGTCAATGAA
>CAVKOL010000014.1:18774-26273 GCA_963658035.1 Bacteroidaceae bacterium | reverse complement strand
TCTGCGTGACGTAATCGGCCGCGTCAAGCACGAACTGCGGCGGGTTGCGGCCGGTGAGCACGAGCTCGGGGCCGTCGGTGGCGCCTTTAGCCAGGTCAAGGGCCTCTTTTACCAGCTCGGGGTCAAGAAGCTCGGTCGAAAGGGCTCCCATGGCCTCGTCCAGGACGACGAGGTCCGCGTCGCCCTCCCGCATGGCCTCGATGCAGGCGGCGAGGTTCTTGTCGTGCTGCGCCCGCGAGGCTGCGCGCTCCTCGTCGTTCATGCGAAAGCTGAACTTCATCGGGGGCTCGTCGTGCAGGACCCGGACATCCCCCAACTGCTGCAAAAGGCGAACCTCGCCGCTGGAACCGTCCTTCAAGAACTGGCAGATCAGGACTTTTTTGTCGTTAGCGACCGAGCGAAGCGCCAAGCCCATCGCGGACGTGGTCTTTCCCTTGCCGTCGCCGTGGTAAACGTGAATCATGCTCCCGCCTCCAAGATCTCGTAGACCTTCTCGATGTCGAGGGCCTGCCTTAAGCCGTTGGCGAGAAGATCGTATTGCGCTTGACGATACACCTCGCGCGGCTGCGCGGCGACCGGGGTGTACGCAAGCCCGCGACGGTCCATAAGAAGTTGAACGAAGGCCTCGACAACACCGGGGGCATCGAAGAAGCCGTGCAGGTAGGTGCCCAAGACGTTTTCGTGCACGCTGCCGACGTAGCGGCCATCGGCAGTCATGACGCAGCCGTCGTCGGACGCGCCGGGGACAAGCTTGGTCGCGCCCATGTGGATCTCGTAGCCTTCAAGGCAAAGCCCGTCGAGGCCCCGGTAATCGCTGTCAGTGCACACGCGCAACTGCCCCGAACCGGCGACCAGGGACTTCTCGCCCGCAAAGGTCGTCTGGATGGGGAGAAGCCCCAGGCCCTTTGCCTCGCCGCCGCCTTCCACACCCAAAGGGTCGCTCAAGGCGCAGCCCAGCATCTGGTAGCCGCCGCAGACGCCCATGACAAGGGTGCCTTGCCCGGCCAGGCGGCAAATGCAGGTGTCCAGGCCCTTCTCGCGAATAAAGGCCAGGTCGGCCAGGGTGGATTTGGTACCGGGAATAATGACAAGGTCGGGACGGCCAAGCTCTGCGGCCTCGGTGACGTAGCGCACGCCCACCTGCGGGTGGCGGTCCAGCTCGTTGAAATCGGTAAAGTTAGAGAGGCGCGGCAGGCGGATGACGGCAACGTCAAGCACGCCGCTGCCCTGCCCGCGCGCCGCCAGGCGGCTCGACAGGGAGTCCTCGTCGTCCAGGTCAAGGCCCATCATGGGAACGACGCCCAGGACGGGAAGGCCGCAGAGCTCTTCTAACTGCACCAGGCCGGGGCGCAAGATGTCCACGTCGCCGCGGAACTTATTTACCACCAGGCCCTTGACCATCGAGCGATCGGCCTCGTCAAAGAGCTGCAACGTGCCAAAGAGCTGCGCAAAGACGCCACCGGGGTCGATGTCGCCGGCGAGAAGGACCGGGGCCTTGACCATGTGGGCCATGCCCATGTTCACAAAGTCGTCGCGGCGCAGGTTGATCTCGGCGGGGCTGCCCGCGCCCTCGATCACGATGACGTCAGTCTCGGCGGCCAGCTCGTCGTAACAGGCCCGCACCTCGTCCACCAGCTCGTGCTTGAAGGCAAAGTAATCGGCCGCCTGCATGGTCGCTCGCGGAAGCCCGCGAACGATCACCTGGCTGCCGCGGTCGGTCTGGGGCTTTAAGAGCACCGGGTTCATGCGCACGTCGGCGGGCACGCCGCAGGCCTCGGCCTGCATGGCCTGGGCGCGGCCAAGCTCCAGGCCGTCTGCCGTGACGGCGCTGTTCAGGGCCATGTTCTGGCTCTTGAAGGGGCGCACGCGCAGGCCGTCCTGGGCAAAGATGCGGCAGAGGCCGGCGCACAGGATGCTCTTGCCAACGTTAGACATGGTTCCCTGCACCATGATGGGACGCGCTGTCATCTTTGGCCTTTCTCGAGGGCGGCGTTTGCCAAAACGTCGCCGATTGCCTTGACGAGAAGATCGTTTGAACCGGGGTCCTTGACGGCAACGCGATAGTAGCCGGGGCCCAACCCGTGGTAGTTCGAGCAGTCCCGCACCAAAACGACCTTCTCGGCAAGTTGTTGGTAAAGATCTGCCACAGGCGAGAAGAACATGAGGTAGTTGGCCTGCCCGGGCCATACCTCAAGACCCAGGGCCGCAAGGTCGCGGGCAAGGTCCTTGCGGGCGAGGGCGATTCTTTGCAGGCACTCGTCCGCCCAGGCGCCGTCGGTGAGGGCCGCCGCGCCCGCCGCCTGGGCCACGCACGAGACGGGCCAGGACTGGCCATGGGCCTCGACCTTGGCGACCAAGGCCGCGTCGGAGCACAAAAGGTAGCCCAGGCGAAGGCCGGCCATGCCGTAGAGCTTGGTGAACGCGCGCAGGACAACGAGGCTGGGCTCGGCCGCCACGAGGTCCTTGACAGAAGAGGCGCACGGGTTTGGTAAAAAGCCGTTGAAGCACTCGTCGACCACCAGGCGGGCGCCCACCTCGCGGCAGCCGGCGACCAGGCGAAGCAAAAGGTCGCGGCCCATGCACAGGCCCGTGGGGTTGTTGGGCTCGCAGACAAAGACGGCATCGGTGCCGGGGACAATCGCCTCTAGCAGGCCTTCATCGGGCACAAAGCCGTTTTCCCGCCTAAGGGTATAACGTTGTACCTCGCAGCCCGCCTGAACTAGCGCGTCCTCGTACTCCGAAAACGTTGGGGCCAAGACCAGTGCCCGGCGCGGGGCCAGGGCGGCCGCCAAACGGATGATCAGGTCGGCCGCGCCGTTGCCCACGCAAACAAAGCGCTGGTCAACCTCATCGTGCGCGGCGATCGCGCGCACAAGCCGGCGGCTCTTGGGATCCGGGTAAAAGACGGCTTCGTCAACAGCGGCGACAGCGGCCGCGCGGGCCGCGGGCGACATGCCGTACGGGTTCACGTTAGCCGAGAAGTCCAGCGGCTCGCCGCCAAAACGCTCGAGATACTCATCGCGGCAACCGCCGTGGCGGGTTTTAGGCATCGAAGGCGCGCTCATCAGGCCACCCCCCGCAAAAACACGATGGCGCTGCGCACCGCGCAAGAAAGCACAAGCATAAGCGCAGAAGAAGCCACCATCAAGCGATTTGCCCGCGCGATGTCTGTCACCTCGACCGGGCGTTTCTCGTCGCCCACGGCGGGTTTGTGGACCAGCTTGCCAAAGTAGAAGGCGTCGCCCAACAGCCGCAGGCCCAGGGCGCCGGCGCAGGCGGCCTCGGTCTGGCCCGAGTTGGGGCTGGTGCTCAAGGACCAGTCCCGGCGCCAAATGCGCCAGGCCCCTTGCGCGTCAAAGCCCAGCAGCGGGCAAACGCAGACCATGAGGAGCGCGGCCAGGCGAGAAGGCACGAAGTTGCACACGTCGTCCAAATGGGCTGCGGCGCGGCCAAAATCCAGGTAGCGGTCGTTTTTGTAGCCGATCATCGAGTCCATGGTGTTCACGGCCTTGTAGGCCAGGGCCAATGGACCGCCGCCGATGGCCATATAGAAAAGCGGCGCGACCTCGCCGTCGGCCGCGTTCTCGGCCACGGTCTCGACGGCGGCGCGGGTGACCCCGGCCTCGTCAAGGCATGCGGTGTCGCGGCCCACGACCATCGAGACGGCCGTGCGGGCAGCCGCAAGGTCTTCCTGGGCAAGTTTCTCCCCCACCACCATGGTCTGTCGGCGAAGCTCACAAGCCGCAAGGCACTGGTAGCACATGAGGGTCTCGAGCGCAAAACTCAGCTGCCAGGCAACAAGGCCCGCAAGCCACAAGACGCCGCAAGACAAAGCCAAGGTCGCGGCGGGCAGGCAAAACGCCAGGACCGCGCCAGCGTGCCGACGGCCCTGCGGCGCATCGGGAAAGACGGCCCGCAGGCGCTTCTCGGCCCAGGATATGGTGCGGCCCATGCCGACCACCGGGTGCGGGAGCCAGCGCGGGTCGCCAAAGACCAGGTCAAGAAGAAAGCCCAGGAGGATGGCCAAAACATGCGTCATCGCAGGCCCCCGTGTCTCTTGGCCCAGTCGGCGCAGGCCCGCACAAAGCGCTCGGCGGGCGTGGGGTCGCCCGGCCAGTACAGGTGCGGGAAGCCGGCATAGAGCGTAGGCGTGTGGAACGCCGCGCGCCACTCGGTCGAGCGTCCGGGTTTTCTCACCACAAAAGCCTCGCCCTCATCGGCCGAGTGCCAGTAGTGGAACTCATGGGCGCGCAGCTCATGGCCTTTATCGGCGAGAAGGCCATCACCTTGTGCCGTGATCTGGACATAGCCAAAATGCCTGAGCTTGCCCTCGTTTTGGGCATCGCCCGGCAAGACGCCCGCCATGGGGTAGGCGTCTCCTTTGGCGTCGGCCAGGGTGCGCTGCAGGTACATGAAGCCGCCGCACTCGGCGACGCAGGGCAGGCCCGACAGCACTGCGTCTTGCACGCAGAGCAGCATGTCCTTGTTGGCAGAGAGCTCCTTTGCGTAGACCTCGGGGTAGCCGCCGCCCAGGTAGAGACCACAGGTTCCGGCTGGCAATACTTTGTCGCGCATCGGGCTGAACTCAACCAGCGCGGCCCCGAGCTGCTCAAGAAGGCGCAGGTTCTCGCTGTAATAAAACGAGAAGGCCGCGTCATGCGCCACGGCGATGCGGGGGCGCGCCAGCATGATGGGTGCGGGTGCCCACGGCTCGGCATCGAGCTCGGGCGCGGAGGCTGCGAGATTTAGCAGGCCGTCCACGTCAACGGTCTTCTCCATAGCGTTTGCCAGGGCGTCGAGCTTAGTCTCAAGACCCGCGACCTCGTCGGCGCCGATAAGGCCCAGGTGGCGGCTCTCGAGCGCAAAGGACGGGTCGCGCGGCACGCAGCCATAGACGTGCACGCCGCACTCCTGCTCAATCATGGGCGCAAGCATTGAACACAGGACTTCCGAGCACTGGTTCAAGATCACGCCGCGCACATTGGAGTCCTCGCGAAACTTCGCGAAACCCAAGAGCTGCGCCGCGATCGAGACCGAGGACCCGCGGGCGTTGACCACCAGGACCGTCGGAGTCTGCGTGGCGCGGGCCACATCGTAGCTCGAGGCCTTGGTGCCCTGGCCCAGGATGCCGTCGTAGTAGCCCATGACGCCCTCGAGGATGCTCACGTTGCAGCCTTGGGAACCCGCGGCCAAAAGCGAACGCACGCGGTCCTCGTCGCAAAAGAACAAGTCAAGGTTTCCGGTCTTGGCACCGGCAAGCCTGCGATGGAACGTGGGGTCAAGATAGTCGGGGCCTACTTTAAACGCGCCGCAGGTCAAGCTACGTTTTGCAAGAAGACGCAGCAGGCCGCAGACCAGCGTGGTCTTGCCCGTGCCAGACGCCGGGGCGCCGATCATTATCCTGGGGACGCGGCTCATCAGGCACGCCCCCTCGCGCTCACGATAAAGACCGGGTTCTGGGCACGCATCATGTTGTAGCCGGCGACAGCCTCGGCCCGCGTGGCCTGGACCTGCACGGCCTCGAAACCTTCCCAGGCATCGGTGGCGAGAAGCGCCGTGGCGGCCGCCAAAGTCTCCAGCGTAACCGCCGAGACGCATACGCGAACATGCGGGTTCTTCTCGCGTGCAAGGTCAAGGATCTGGGCCAATGTGCCCGCGGAGCCGCCGACAAACGCGGCGTCGGGGGAAGGCAGGCCGCGAAGAGCCTCGGGTGCCTTACCCTCGATGACCTGCAGGTTGTTCAAACCAAAACGAGTGGCGTTGCGGCGCGCGAGCCCGACCGCCTCGCCCTTGCGCTCGATGCCAAAGACCTGGCCCGCGTTGGCGAGAAGGGCGCACTCGACGCTCACCGAGCCGGTGCCCGCGCCCACGTCCCAAACGGTGTCGGTCGCGGCCACGCGCAGCTTAGACAAGGCGACGGCGCGGACCTCCTGCTTGGTCATGGGCACATGGCCACGCTCGAACATCTCGTCCGGGATGCCGGGTGTGGCCCAGGGCCAGCTGACCTCGGGCTTCTGGGCGCACGCCGCGGCCTCTACCAGCATGACGCTCAGCTGGTCGAAGTCGGCGCCCGCAAGCTCGGCCGCCGTTGCCACAACAACGCGCTGCTCGGGGTAGCCAAGGCGCTCCCCCACGCTCACGCGCGCGGCTCCCAAGCCGGCCTGGGCCAGACGATCGCACAGGGCGCCCACGGTATTCTCGCCGCCGGTCACTAGGAAAAGATTGGGGCAGGCTCGCGCCAAGCCGATAAGGTCGCAGGCCACGCCGTGGGCAGAGGCAAAACGCCAGTCCTGCCAGGGGCGCTCGAGCGCGGCGGCCAGGCACTGCATCGAGCTGATACCGGGAATCGTGGCGACCTCGGTACCTGGCAAGCCCGCGCGGATCTTCTCCGCAAGGCCCCGTGCGCCGCTGAACATCCCAACGTCGCCGCTCATGGCAACGACGGCCCGCTCCCATGCGCAGTCTTCGAGCGCCGTCAGCACATCTGCGCTCGCGACGGCCGCGACCTGCCGGGCGTCGCCGCAGATAAGCGACGCAAGCAGGCGCCGGGCGCCCACCACAAGGTCGGCCGCGTCGAGCGCCTCCTGCGCCGCGCACGTCATGAGGGCCGCGTTGCCCGGCCCCATGCCCACAATGCTGACCAAACGTGCCATGACCAGCCCCTACTCCTCGATCTGGCGGTACCCGCGCGGCGTCACCATCTTGCCGCGCACCACGCGCGTGCGGGCGTTGCCCACGTAGACGGTTGTGAACATGTCGGCCTCAAAGGTGAGAAGACCTTCCAAAGTGGTAAGGCCGCTCTCCTGGCCCTCGCGCCCGATGTTTCGGACCCAGCCGCAAACGGTGTCGGCGGGCTTGCCGGCGTCCATCATGATCTGGGCGGCGCGGGCAAGGTGGTCGGCGCGACGCTTGCTGCGGGGGTTGTACAGCGCGACGCAGAAGTCGGCGCCCGCGACGGCGGCCAGACGGCGCTCGATAAGCTCCCAAGGGGTGAGCAGGTCAGACAGGCTCACACAGGCGAAGTCATGCGAAAGCGCGGCGCCCAACACAGCGCTGCCGCTTTGGGCCGCGGTGACGCCCGCCACGACCTCTACCTCGACCTCGGGGTAATCCTCGCTCAGCTCCAGCACCGGGCTCGCCATGCCGTAGACGCCGGCATCGCCCGAGCAAACCATCACGGTGTCGACGCCGGCGTCGGCGCGCTCAAGGGCCTCGCGGCAGCGCTCGACCTCGCGAAGCATCGGCGTGGCCAGGGTCTCTTTGCCGGGAAACATCGGCGAGACAAGGTTCACGTAGGTGGTGTAGCCCACGATGAGCTGGGCGCGCTCGATGGCCGCATGGGCCTCGAGCGTCATGTTCTGCTCGCCGCCGGCTCCCATGCCAACAACGGTCAATCTCTTCATCTTGAACTCCTATCCGGGCGCGGTGCCCGTCGCCGTGCGGTCAGAATCGGTGCCCTAAGCCTCCGTGAGCGAGAGCGGATCTTGTCGCATCGCCAC
>CAVKOL010000014.1:0-18449 GCA_963658035.1 Bacteroidaceae bacterium | reverse complement strand
GCGGCCTTATCGCGCTTGCAGCCGATGCCGACGTTGACGCAGCGCGGGATGAGCCAAAGGGCCTCGGGACCCACGCCCACACGGCGCAGGGGCGAGATAACCACATCGGCCTCCGCGACGTCGAAGCACCTCACAAGGCCTGCCGGCATCTCATCGGACAAAGGCACGTCCGAGAAGACCCGCACGGTTCCTCCCGCCAAAAGCTTGCCGCTCACGTGTTTGATGGCGTGCGGGTCGTCGATTACAAGGCCCTGCTCGCATGCCCAGCTGTCTGCCGCCCACACGCCGCGGCCGTCGGTCGCCGTCGTGAGGACAAGCGTCGCGCCCGTGACCGCGGAGATGCGCTCGGCCAGGCGGTTGGCCCCGCCGATGTGACCCGAGAGCAAAGGGACGCACCAGCGACCGCCCTCGTCTAACACAACGACAGCCGGGTCGCTTGCCTTTGAACGTACGTGCGGTGCGATCGCACGGACAGCGATACCGCACGAGCCCACGATCACCAGGGCGTCGTCAAAACGAAAATGCTCGGCGGCCCACTCCATAAGCGGCGCGCGGTCGGGGCCGAACCCCCGCGACACATCGGCCGTCCACGCGTCTTTCTCGTCATAGGGCGACGACAAAGCCGTGGCCACCTTCTGGGCAAGGGCAAGGCCCTGCTCGGTAAAGGCGATCAAGGCAGCCCTGCGCTTGGGGCGCGCAACGTTTGAAAAGTCGAAATACGAGAAGGACGCGGTCATGCGCGTACCACCAAGGTCGTGAAGTAGCCGCCCTTATCGGGGGCATCGTCAAGGCTTTTTGCCACGATCTCGCTCTCCATGCCGCAGTCCTGCACAAGCGAGGCCTTCTCGTAGGCGCCCGCCTCGCGCAGCTCCTGCCTAAGGCGCGGCAGGGATTTTCCCGCCTTCATGATGACCTTGGTGCCCGGTAGGCCCATGGCGTCCACCAGCTCGCCGTAGCCGGAGGGAACGACGGTGAAAGGCGAGGTCATTGACGGCGTAAGGGTGGTCTTAAGGCGCGCTGCCACGGCACAGAAGCTCGGAACGCCGGGAATCATCTCGCAGTCGTAGCCCTGCTCGCCCAGGATGTCCATCATGTACGAGAAGGTCGAGAAGATGCTCACGTCGCCCAGGTTGGGCATCGCGACGTCGCGGCCCGCGTCCAGATGGGCGGCGATCTTTGCGGCGGCGGCACGGTGCGTGCGGTCGAGCTCGGCCGGGTCCTTGGTCATGACGAACTCGAGCTTCACGACCGCCTTATTCGAGAAGTCCACACGCGCGGCGGCGATATCGTAGGCCGTGGTGGCGCCCGAGGAATTCACGGGGACGGCGATCACAGGACAGGCTTCCATCACGCGGACGGCCTTGAGCGTCAAGAGATCGGGGTCGCCGGGACCCACGCCCACGCCGTAAAGGGTGCCGCGTGAAGTGGCGCCGTTGTTCTCGACTTGTTCCATCCCGTAGTCCTTTCTCATCAATAAAGCGCAGGTAAACCGACTGAAGCGCGCATCTTGGAGATGAGGTCGCCCGCGCCTGCGGTACGGCCCAGCTCGCCGTGCTGCTTGCTGAACATGATCGCTTGGACCTCAAAGGCCCCGGCCGCGCGACGTGAGACGTGATCCCCAATAGAGTCGACCAGCGAGACGCAGACCACATGCAAAAGCCCCTCGCGCTCAAGGATGTCGAGGCAGGCGTCGGTGGTCGAGCAGGACATGAGCTCGCGGGCCACCTCGGCGCCGCACCCGGCGCAGGCCGCGTGGGCGCAGATCGCCTCGCGACGGCAGTCGGCCGTGCGCGAGTGCGTGTCCATGACGCCCGCGGCCACCTTCACGAGCTTTCCCGAGTGGCCCACCACAAGCACGCGCTCAAAGCCCTCGACGGCGCAGGCGTCCAAGGCTTCTCCCAGGTAGTTTGCGAACTCGACGCGCTCCAGGCCGTCCAGCTCGGGCAACGTCTGCGCAAAGCCGGCGCCGTAGTTTCCCGGGACAAGCACAAGGTCGCGAAGGCCAAGCGCGGCCTTCTGGCGAATCTCGAGCTTGATCGAGTCGATAAGCGCCGTGACCGAGCGGGGCCACACAATGCCCGTTGTCCCCAGGATGGAGATGCCGCCCTCGATGCCCAGGTGCGGGTTGAAGGTCTTGGCGCCCACGCGCTCGCCCTCGGGGACAAAAACCGTGACGGCAAGCGCGCACGTCTCGCCAGCTTGGGCACGGGCCTGCTCGACTTGCTCGGCGATCATCTGGCGCGGCGTGGAGTTGATGGCCGCGGCGCCCACCGGCTGGTCAAGGCCCGGCTTGGTCACGCGGCCGATACCCTCGCCGCCCTCGATAGCAATAGAGCCCGCAGGGCCTTCGATGCGTTTGACCTCAGCGTATATGAGAAGGCCGTCGGTTGCGTCCACGTCATCGCCGCCGTCCTTGCGCACGGCCGCGACGCAACGGGCGCCGCCGTCGAGAACCGCGCCGTCAAGAACGTCGGCATCGACACAGATGCCCGCAGGCGTCTTGATGCGCGCCCGCGCGGGGACTTCTCCGCTTAAAAGACCGGTCGCGGCGGCACCCGCAGCCATCGCGGCGCAGCTACCAGTGGTGTAGCCGCAGCGCAGGCGCTTGGTGCCGGCCATCACGTAGTGCTCAAGTGCCACGCGTCACGCCTCCGAGTGAGAAGACGTCGCCGCGCGGAAAAGCGTCTCGAACGTGGGGTCGTAGAGCTTCGAGCGGTCGTACGGGCCCGCCAGCACGCCGCCCACAAAGACCAGCGCCGTGAGGTGGATGTCGTTTTCCTCGCCGGTCTTTGCCAGGGTGCCCACGGTGCAGCGCATGACGCGCTCGTCGGGCCAGGTTGCCTTGTACACGATGGCGGCCGGGGTATCGGCCGTGTAAGCGCCGCCGGCGAGAAGCTCTTCTTGCAGCTTGGACAGCATGCCGGCCGAAAGGAAAATGACCATCGTTGCCCCGTGGGCGGCCAAGTCGCGCGTGGCCTCACCGGCGGGCTTGGGCGTCCTGCCCTCAAGGCGGGTCAAGATGACCGACTGGCTCACCGCGGGAAGCGTCAGCTCGGCACGAAGGGCCGCGGCCGCGCCGCAGAAGCTCGAGACGCCGGGGCACACGTCGTAGGCGATGCCGAGATTGTCGAGGGCGTCCATCTGCTCGCGGATGGCGCCGTAGATGGAGGGGTCGCCGGTGTGCAGTCGCACGACCTCCTTACCGGCGGCGTCTGCGTCCTTGATGACCTCGATGACATCCTCGAGCGTCATGTGCGCCGAGTCGTGGATCTCACAGCCATCCTTGCAGTTGTCGAGAAGGGCGGGGTTCACAAGGCTGCCCGCCCAGATGACGACGTCTGCCTGTGCAAGAAGGCGCTGGCCCCGCACCGTGATGAGATCCGGCGCACCAGAGCCCGCCCCGACAAAATTGACCATGAGCGCCCCTTAAAATCGCAAAAATTGATTGGTCTCGGCGGCGTTAAGCAGCCGCAAAGTACTCTTTCCCCCAGCATTCTAGCAACTAAATTGAGCCCCCATTCAATGCGCCTTGGCGCAAGAGGGTACTTTTTTGCCATCGCCTGTGGTGGGAAGAGAATGCCGCCGGGCGCGGCGCTGCACACGCGCTGTGACATAATCGGGAGGCCAGGCACAACACCGTAAGGAGGCGAGCTATGCGGCTCGAGCCGTTTTGGGCGCTCTACCCAACCAACCGAGCAGGTGCCGAGAAGCTCGCCCGTCTCGACTGGCCGTCGCGCAACGGGGCGCTGGCAGGCTTTGATTTTCTTGAGGCTACATCTGCGCCGGCACTTCTCGCCTACCGTATTTGCCGCGGAGGTAAGGCAGACGTCTGGGGGCTCATCGGCCAGGCTCCTTCGCAGGATTATGTGAATGGCCTGGTAATGCAGCACGAAGAGACCCTCGTGGAGACCGTGCGGGTGCGGCGGGAATACCTGGCGCAGACGCAAATGCACACCGGGCCGGTGCTTCTTGCGGGAAGAGGAGCCGCCATCGAGGAAGCCCTTGACCTTGCGCGCAACGAAACGCAGGTCACAGAGCCAATCGCAATTCTCGCCGGGCCGGGCCGCACCGATACCCTTTGGGCTTTGGACGCCGGGACAACAAGCCAGGTCCAGGTCCTTCTCGCCAAAGCCGAGAAACTCCTGATCGCAGACGGCCACCACCGCGCAAAAGCAACGGCTGCCGCCTGCAGCTCTATGCTTGTCGCCCTCTTTGCCGAGAAGGACTTTAGCGTGGGCGCCTGCGAGCGCCTGATAAGCAGCGTGCCAAGCCGCCAATGCCTCGCCGAGAAGATCCTCCGCACTGGCCTTGAGGTTACGCCGTCAAACGGCGCCGCACCGGGAGCCCGCCACGCTAAGCTCTGGGACGGCACTGCCTGGCACGACATCGACTTGGGCCACGCCCCGCAGCTCACAAGCGATTCTCGCCTGCTGCAGGACAAGATCTTCTCCCCCGTGCTGGGAATCTGTGACCCCACAACAGACCAGTGCATCGTCTGCTTGCCGGCCTGTGCAGACCCGCGCGAGCTAGAAGCCCAGGCCAAGAACGGCAAGGTGGTCTTTCGCCTATGCCCGCAAGACCTCGAAACCGTCTATCAAATGGCCAGCAAAGCGCAGCTCATGCCACCAAAGACAACGTGGTTTGAGCCCAAGCCCCTGCCGGGAATCGTTGCCGGTCGCGCCTAGGCGCAAAGCTCGTCAAGTTTGGCCAGCACCGCATCGATGTTGAACGGCTTGGACAGGTGCGCATCCATCCCCGCACCTAGGCAGGCCTTCTCGTCTGAGTCAAAGGCGTTGGCCGTCAGCGCGATGATGGGGACCCTCGCGCTACCCGCCTCGCGCAGACGAATGGCCGCAGCGGCCTCGAGGCCGTTCATCACGGGCATCTGCAGGTCCATCAAAATCGCGTCGTAGGCGCCCTTGTTCTCAAAGTAGCGGTCCAGGCACTCCTTGCCGTCGCAGGCCCGCTCGCAGGTCACGCCGTGCATGTCAAGCAGGGTCGAGGCGACCTCCCAGTTGAGGTCGTTGTCCTCGGCGACCAGGATATTGAGGCCCTTTTCCTGCGGCGTCTGCGGAGTGGCCGTAGCGTTATGAATCTCGGGTCCCTCATCGACGTACTCCACGTCAAAGGACACCGTGAAGGTCGTGCCCTGACCCTTCTTGCTCGAGACGTCGATGGCGCCGCCCAGAAGGTCCACGACTTGCTTAGTGACGGCAAGGCCCAGGCCAAGGCCGCGAACCTTGTTGACGCGGGTATCGGTCTCGCGCGAGAAGGCGCCGTAGATCTTGTCCAGGAACTCATCCGAGATACCCTCGCCGGTGTCTTTGACCTCGACCACAAGACGGCAGTAACCCGGCGCCTCAAGAGGCTCCTCGCGGACGTCGAGCGACACAAAGCCGCCCTCTCCCGTGAAGTTGAACGCGTTGGAGACCAGGTTGTTGACGACCTGCGTAAGACGCAGATCGTCAATAACCACCAGGTCATGGGCTATGTCATGCAGCACGCACGTGTAGGTGATGCCCTGCGGGTGCTCGTTGGCGTCAAACTCAAAACCAAAGGGCGAGAAAACCTTCTTGAGGCTCGTCTTAACGGGGTGCACCACCTGCTCGCCGCGCTCGATGCTCGTGAGGTCAAGCACGTTGTCGACGATGCGCTGCAGGTAGTCGCAGCTCTCGTCCAGGCGCTTGAGGGCGCCCAGGGCCTTCTCGCGGCTCTCGCCCCCGCCCGCCTCGACCTCAGCCGCGGCGATTAGGCCAAAGCCCTTGATGGCGTTCATGGGCGTGCGGATGTCGTGGGCCATTCTCGACAAGAAATCGGTGCTGGCCTGGGCGCGGACCTTGGCCTCCTGCGCGATGACGGCCAGCTGCTCCTCACGGCGCTTGGCGTCGCTCACAGAAGAGGTGACAAGAAGCACATGCGTGGCGCGTCCGTCCCCATCGCGGTGCTTGGCGATAAAGCGGGCTGTGTGCCAGTTGCCGTCCCTGACCTGGTACTCGATGGCGACGGTATCCTCGCCCTCCAGGCGCTGGGCAACGGTACCAAGGCGCAGGAACTCGCCGACGGCCTGCTTGTAGTCGTCGTCGATCTGCTCCTTGCAGCAGTGGGCAAAATAGGCGTCGGCGCCCGGGACGGTCTCGTGCACCTGGTGCTGGTCGCCCACGCGCGAGACCTCCTCGTAAGAGTCTGCGACCAGGTTGATACGGTAAATCGACACGTAAATCTTAGAGATTGCCGAGATGATCTCGTTGTTGAGACGCGCCTCTTCCAGCGCTTCCTCCAGGACCTTCTCGTAAGCCAGCTCGGCCTCGATCGTGTCGTCGATGTAGCGAAAGCCGAGAAGCGCCGTGAAGGTTTTGCCCTCGTGCTGCACGCGGGTGACCTGGCCCTCGTAGTAACGTTTTCCCTCTTTGTTGGGAAGGGCCTCGTAACGATAGGTCAGGCGATCCTTAGAGGCCAGGGCGTCGCGCAGATGATCTAGCGAGAAGAACTCGCGCATGGTATTAGCGTCGGCCTCGCTCACGGTGAAGGCGGCCGCATACGTGCGCACCAGGCTTGGGAAGTCGATTATCCGCGCCACAGCACTGCCCAGCAGGTGATGGGCGTTTGAGGTGGAAGACATCTTGACGACCTCGGCCTGTCCGCTGTTGAGATCGATGAAGTAGCAGGCGGTGAAGTCGTAGGTCAAGCGGTCGAGAAGGCGCTTTTCCTTGGTGAGGTCACGCAGGGTCGACTGCAACTCCTCTTCGCGCCTGACGCGCTCCAGGGCCTCGGCCTTGATATCGCGAAGGACGCAGGTCGCGAAACCGGGCTTGCCCGTGGGAGCACAAGAAATATTGAGGTAGATGCCCACCTCGGGCGAGATGGACTCGATCTCGCTGGACTCGCCCTCAAAGGCCGCCTTGTAATAGGGCTCCAACCATTTGCGGTCGCCGTCGGGAAAGAGCTCGTAGAAACGGGCGCCGATAAGCTCGTCAAGCGGCACGCCCTCGATCTGCGCCAGGGCCTCGTTTGCGTAGACAAAGGTAAAGTCGTAAGGCTTGCCCAACTCATCGAGCAAAACCTCGATCACGCAAAGTGCCAGAGGGCTCGCGTCGAAGACCCTCATGTCAAAATCACTGGAACCCACAGATGCCACTCTCGTCGACCTTCCTCATAATCTGGGTGGCATTTTACCTAAGAGGGGTTGAACTTGTCGCAACAGGCCCCAATGCGCAAAAAACCGGCCCGAAATGAATCGGGCCGGTCAAAAAGCGCAAATACCTTAAGCGAGTCTTACATCTCGGCAATGCGGTTGCCCTCGGCGATGCGGATGCCCTCGGCGATGTAGCCGCCCTCGGCGATGCGGATGCCCTCGAGCTCGGCCTCGGACTTTCCCTCGGCCTCGGCGATGGCGTCGGCGATCTTGGTGCGGTGCAGGATAACGCCGCCGTCAACGTTCTCGAGGTCCTGAGCCGCCAGCTCCTGCTTCTTCTCGTCAGCCATGGTAGTCTCCTTTACCGTTTGCGGGCTGCCTTACGAGACCTATTCTGCCGCGACCTTAATCCCTGCGCAATAAACATCGTGTCGCATTAGCGCACGGCGTCTACCAGCGCCTTATTTGTTGCCCAAGGGATGCGGGCCGGCTGCGCGGACCTCATCAGACATCGACTGCAGGCGCTTCTCGGCGTTGTCCACGAACATCGCGGCCAGGCTCTCGGCGCACACGTCGTAGTCCTCGGGGCTCGCCCAGGTGCTCTTGGGATCCAGAAGCTCGCTGGGAACCGAGGGGCAGCTCGTGGGGACATCGAGGTTAAAGCGGTCGTCGTGGACAAACTCGCAGTCGTCGATGATGCCCGACTGGGCGGCCTCGACCATCTTGCGGGTGTACTTGAGCTTGATGCGGGAACCCACGCCGTAGGGGCCGCCGGTCCAGCCGGTGTTGATCAAGTAGACGCGGGTGCCGCCGTGCTCGATCTTCTCGCCCAGCATCTGGCCGTAGACCATGGGGTCAAGCGGCATAAAGGGCTCGCCAAAGAGGCTCGAGAAGGTGGGCTGGGGCTCCTTGATGCCGCGCTCGGTGCCGGCGACCTTGCTGGTGAAACCGGTCATGAAGTGGTACATGGCGGCGTTCTTGTCGAGCTTAGAGATCGGGGGCAGCACGCCAAAGGCATCGGCGGTAAGGAAGATCACGACGTCGGGGGTGCGCTTGGCGCTGCCCTTGACCACGGCATTGTCAATGAACTCCACGGGATAGGCAACGCGGCCGTTCTCGGTAAGCGAGGTGTCGAAGTAATCGGCCTGGCGGCTCCAGGGGTCGATGACCACGTTCTCGCAGATGGAGCCAAAGCGAATGGCGTTCCAGATCTGCGGCTCGGACTCCTCGGTGATGTTGATGGTCTTGGCGTAGCAGCCGCCCTCGATGTTGAAGACGGAGTCCTCGGCCCAGCCGTGCTCGTCGTCGCCGATGAGCAGGCGGTTGTGGGCGGCCGAGAGCGTGGTCTTGCCGGTGCCGGAAAGGCCAAAGAAGACCGTGGTGCCGTGCGAGGCCGGGTTCATGTTGCACGAGCAGTGCATGGGGAGCACGCCGTCCTCGACGGGCAGCAGGTAGTTCATGGTCGAGAAGATCGCCTTCTTGATCTCGCCCGAGTACTGGGTACCCACCACCAAGATGACCTTCTCGGTAAAGTTGAGGATGACCGCCGCCTCGGAGTGGGTGTGGTGGATCGCCGGGTCAAGCTTGAGCTTGGGCGCGGCCATGACCACGAAGTCGGCCAGGCCGTAGTCCTCGAGCTCCTTCTTGGTGGGGCGCACGAGCATCTGGTGTGCAAAGAGGGCCTGGCTGGCCAGCTCGGTGATCACGCAGAACTTGCGGGCATAGCGGCGGTCGGCGCCGGCGATGCCGTGCACCACAAAGAGGCGCCTCTCGGAGAAGTGCGCGATGACCTCGGACTTGATGCGGGCGTAGTCCTCCTGCGAGATGGGGACGTTGACCTCGCCCCACGCGATTTTGTCGTGGACCTCGGGGGTGTCGACCACAAAGCGGTCCTTGGGCGAGCGGCCGGTGTACTGGCCGGTGGTGACGCACAGGGCGCCGTTGTCGGCCAGGGTGCCCTCGCCGCGGTCGACGGCCTTCTCGATCAAAACGGCGGGCGAGCAGTCGATCCAGGTCATGTCGTCGGTGTGTGCGATTCCGTAGTGCGCAAGTTCCTCGATGATCATGCGAAACCTCCTAAAGGCGGCATTACTACACGCGGTTCATACGTGTGGGCGCAAGGTCGCGCCGGTCGCCTTATTCAAGACGGCGACGGCGCGGGCAAGCGGTAGAGTAATGGCGTACTCAAAGCCCACGACGACTACGGTACCGCTGGCACGCACAAAACGCCCGCTCGCGTCCGCAAGTGGTGTTAACCAGTACTCAAATGGCAAGAAGCCAGCCAAACGGCAAGCAAAAAGGAGAAACGCATGGCACAGCTCATCACCATCACGGACGGCAACGTGACCGCCAACATCGACCCCCTGGGCGCCCAGCTGATGAACCTGGGCCTAGGCGGCACCGAATACCTGTGGCAAGGCGACCCCGCGTTTTGGAACCGCCGCTCGCCGGTGCTCTTCCCCATCGTGGGCGTGCTGCGCGACGGCCGCGCCACAAGCGCCCAGGGCGAGGTGGTTCTCCCCCGCCACGGCTGCGCCCGCGACTTTGAGCACGAGGTCGTTGAGAAGGACGAGAACCGCGTCGTTTTCCAGCTGGACGCAAACGAGAAGACCCGCGCGGCCTACCCGTACGATTTTCGCCTTAACATGGGCTACGAGGTGCGCGAGGGCGCCCTTTACCAGACCTACACCGTGACTAACACCGGCGAGGTCGACTTGCCCTTCACCTTTGGCGCGCACCCCGCCTTCAACGTGCCGCTGGGCGAGACGGGCGAGGGCTTTGGCGACTACGAGCTGCGCTTCGAGGCGCCCTGGACGGCCGAGGTGCCCACGGTCTTCCCCGACGGCCTGCACGACTTCGCCCAGATGCACACGCTGTTTGAGGGCGCGGACACCTGGCAGCTTTCGCACGAGAAGATCGACGAGCTTCTCACCATCGTGTTCACCGATGTGCCCGGCAACAAGGTGACGCTGGCGGGCACGAAGTCCGGCCGCGGCGTCGAAGTTGCGTTCCCTGGCTTTGACTACCTTGGCGTTTGGACGGCATCTTCTGCCGCGCCGTTTTTGGCCATCGAGCCCTGGCACGGCGTCGCCGACTGCCTGGACGAGAGCGGCGTCTTTGAGGAAAAGCGCGACACCATCGTGCTGGCGCCCGGCGAGAAGTGCAGCTACACGTTTAGCATGCGCCCGTTCTAGGACGCGATCTCGCGCACGGCAGCGATTGCCTGGTCGATGTCGGTTTGCGTGTTGAACCAGCCGAAGGACAGCCTGGTGAGGCCTTGGGTCTGCGTGCCCAGGGCCTCATGCAGTTTGGGGGCACAATGGGCACCGGCGCGGGTCGCGATGCCAAAGTCGTGAAGCAAAATGTCTGCGACCTCGGCCGAATCCATCTGTGCATGCGAGAAGGACACGATGCCGCAGGTTTGCGCGCGGTCCTGCGGGCCAACGACGCCGATGCCGGGCAGGGGCCGCAGGGCGTCCGCGAGGGCCTGAGCCAGCGCCGCGCAGTGAGCGTGGACGGCCGCGGGCCCGCCGATGCCGTCAAGGAAGTCGATGCCCGCGCCAAGGCCCGCGATGCCATGGGAGTTCAAGGTCCCGGCCTCAAGGCGCACGGGCCAGTCGAGCGGCTGGCGCGGGTCAAAGGAATGGACGCCGGTGCCGCCCTCAAGAAGGGGCGCGATCTCGACGCCGTCGCGCACGACGATGCCGCCCGTGCCCGTAGGGCCCATCAGGCCCTTGTGGCCCGTGAAGCACAAGACGTCGATGCCCAGGGCGGGCACGTTAAGGGGAACGCAGCCGGCGGCCTGGGACGCGTCCACGACGAGAAGCGCGCCGCTTGCGTGAGCGGCGCGGGCAACGCGGGCCAGGTCAACGCACTCGCCGGTAACGTTGGAGGCGGCGGTGCACACAACCAGCCTGGTCTCCTCGCCGATAAGGGACTCGAGGTCGTCATAGTCGAGGCAACCGTCTTGGTCGCAGCCGGCAAAGGCCAGGCGCGCTCTGGGCTCTTGAGCCATGCGGTTAAGCGGGCGCAGGACCGAGTTGTGCTCAAGGACGGTGGAGACCACGTGGTCGCCGGGCTTGACCAGGCCGTATACGGCTTCATTCAAGGCCTGCGTGGCGTTTTGGGTAAAGCAAACGCGATAGGCACCGTCGCAGCCAAAGAGGCGCAGGACCTTCTCGCGGCAGGACTCGATGGTACGAGCGGCAGCAAGGGACTCATCGCAGGCGCCGCGGCCGGGGTTGCCAAAGGCGCCCAGGGCACCCGCCACGGCCTCGCCCACGCAGACCGGGCGAACCAGCGAGGTGGCTGCGCAGTCAAGGTAGATCGCGCTCACTCGCTTTTCACCAGCTCCCACAGGGTGCAAACCTTCATCTGGTCCCAGGCGACGCCGGCAGCGTCAAGCTCGGCCGCCATCTGCTTCCCCATGTCGACGTAGGTCTTCCACGCAAGCCCGCAACCGGCCGAGATGCTGGACGGCAACGGGATGATGCGGCCCGGCAGGCCCTTCTCGCGACAGAGCTTCTCGCACGCCGTGGCATCCGATGTGGTTGGGAAGCTGATGACCAGTGAGGGCACCCGGACACGCATGTCTTCTCGCCGCCTTTGCCGTAAGAGCGGGCTACGGGCGAACGATGGCCGTGGCCGCCTCGAGCTTTTGCACGATGACGTACATGTTGGTGACCTCGCCCACGGCCAGCTTATCGGTGATGCCGTAGTGGTTAAGGCAGGTGCCGCAGGTCATGACCTCGACGCCTTGGTCGGCCAGCGACTTGAGGTCGTCCAGGACAGGCGAGCCCTCGCAGGTGAGATGGGCGCCGCCGTTGTAGAAGAGCATGGTCTGGGGCAGCTCATCTTGCTGGGTCACGGCAAAGATAAAGGCCTTCATGAGGTTGCGGCCCAGCTCGTCGGAACCGGTACCCATGGCCTCGGAGGTCACCTGGACCACGAGGTTTCGCTTCTGCGGCACCTCGCACACGACGTCTTGGGCATCGGCGGCCGCGACGGCAGTTTTATCGGTAAGGGTGAGAAGGACGTGCCACTCGGCGTCGCCCACCTGCTCGACCACGACCTCGCAGTTCTTCTCGGCTCCCAGGCGCTTAAGGTTCTCGACGGCCGTGGTGTTATCGACGAAGGTCTCCACAGCATCGCCCGCGCTCAAGCCCGCAAGAGCCTTGATGGTCTTGACAACCGGGATGGGGCACGCGTCGCCCAGGGCATTTACCTGCACGGTATTGGACATGAGAAGGCCTTCTTTCTAGGAAGCTTAAGCGTTGACCTCAACAGAATACAACGCTTTGGCGCCCATTGAGCCGATAACCGCGGCCGGAAGGCCCGCGTCGACCAAGCGGGCGGCAAGAGCCTGCGCGTCAGCGGCCGGCATCGAGAGCAACAAGCCACCCGAGGTCTGCGGGTCAAACAAGACGTCGGAGGCATCCAACGGCAGACTCTCGTCGATGTGAACGCGGGGCCCAAAGAAGTCGCGGTTGCGGTAGGCTCCGGCGGGAATCAGGCCCAGGCGGGCCATCTCGCGGGCGCGGGGCATCATGGGAACGAGCGGCGCGTCGATACGCGCGGTCAGGCCGCTGGCCTCGGCCATCTCGCAGGCGTGGCCCATGAGGGAAAAGCCGGTGATGTCAGTCGCGGCGTGAATCGTGAGGTCTGCCGCAAGCTCGATGGGAAGCTTGTTCAGGCAGGTCATCGAGTCTGTGGCGACCTTAAGCCCGGCCTCATCCAGAAGCCCACCCTTATAAGCGCTGGTCAAGATGCCTGTTCCCAGCGCCTTGGTAAGAAGAAGCGCATCACCTTCCTGGGCAGCACGGTTAGCCAGCAAGCGGTCCAACTCCACAAAACCCGTCACCGCGAGGCCAAACTTTGGCTCGTGGTCGTTGATCGAGTGACCGCCCGCGACGATGACCCCGGCCTCGCGGCACTTGTCGGCGCCTCCGGCTAGAATCGCCTCGGCAACCTCGATGCCCAGGCAGTTGGGAAAGCAAAGCAAATTGAGCGCAAGCGCGGGCTTGCCGCCCATGGCGTAGACGTCAGAGAGGGCGTTTGCGGCCGCGACCTGGCCAAACAGGTAGGGGTCGTCGACCATCGGCGGGAAGAAATCGGTGGTGCCCACAAGCCCCCGGCCATCGCCCAGGTCATAGACATAGGCGTCGTCAGAGGAGTCGAAGCCAACCAAGAGCTTCTCGTCCTCAAGCCGGGGCAGGCCCGCCAGGACTTCCGACAGATAGCCCGGAGCCAGTTTGGCCGCGCAACCCGCGGCCTCGACCAACTCCGTCAGCTTTACGCCCGTCATGTCCATCTCAAAAGCCCTTCCGCAACGCAAATCCGCCGAATCCAGGAAGCCCAGACGCTGTGGGCAAACAAAAAAAGCGATATTGGGAACCCAAGTCACGAAAATCACGTTGACAGCCACATGCTACTAACGACGACCTGCGGTTTTGTCGACCGCAAACCTGGTCAAGACGCTCAAACGCCGTTTTGATTCCCAATATCGTCTTGTTTGCGCGGCGGCCCTAACGGCAGGCGTCGACGAAGGCGCACCAGATGCTCATATCGGGCTCGGAGTAGTACCAGGTGTACTCGGGGTGCCACTGGAGGCCCAGCAAGAAGCGCGAGCCGGGGTGCTCGATGCACTCGGGAATGCCGTCGTCGGAGTGCGCCGTCAAAACAAAGCCCGGCGCCAGCCTCTCGACGCAGCAGTGGTGCGCCGAGTTCACCTCGTAGTGCAGCACCCCGCCGCAGGAATTGGCCAAAAGAGAGCCCGGCTCGACGTCGATGGAGTGGCTCACGTCGTGAAGCGAGTTGGCGTGGTCGTGCACCGTGGCCCCCGGCGTGCGCGGAATCGACGGCACGTCCATGTTGAGCGTGCCGCCCATGGCAACGTTTAGGGCCTGCGTGCCGCGGCAGATGGTGAGAAGGGGCTTGTCCAGCTCGACCGCAAGACGAAGAAGCGGCAGCTCAAAGGCATCGCGCTCGGGGCAAAAGGTGCAGCCCTCGTGAAAGCTCTCGTCACCCCAGCAGGTGGGGTTGACGTCCGGGCCGCCGGGCAGGCAAATGCCGTCGGCGCGCTCGACGTAGTCGCGGATGACCTCGGGGTCGGTCGTGAGGTTCATCATAACGGGCAGGCCACCGGCGGCGAAAATCGCGTCGACGTAACACTTAGTGGTGGCCTCGTTGGGCGAGAGCTGCTCGTCTCGGTAAATCTTGCCCGGCTCAAAGCGCGGGGCGACAAAAATCAGCGGTCGGTCAGTACAAGCTTGTGGCATAAATCGGGAACTCCTCAAAAACACGGTAGATAAAAATGCGAACCAGTTATACCACTAGTGGCCCTTAATGGAGTTGAGGAAGTCGCGGGCGCGGTCGGTCTTGGGGTTGTCGAAGAACTCGTCGGGCGTGCCGGTCTCGATGATCTGGCCGTCGGCCATGAAGATCACGCGGTCGGCCACGCGGCGGGCAAAGTTCATCTCGTGGGTGACCACGATCATCGTCATACCGTTCTTGGCCAGGCTCACCATGACGTCCAGGACCTCGTTGATCATCTCGGGGTCAAGGGCGCTCGTGGGCTCGTCGAAGAGCATCGCCTTGGGGTTCATGGCAAGCGAGCGGGCGATGGCCACGCGCTGCTGCTGGCCGCCTGAAAGCTGGGCGGGCACCTTCTTTGCTTGCTCGGCCACGCCCACGCGGGCGAGAAGGTCCATGGCCAGCTTCTCGGCCTCGTCCTTATTCATGCCCAGGACCTCGATGGGGCCCAAGGTCACGTTCTCAAGGATGGTGAGGTGCGCAAAGAGATTGAAGCTCTGGAACACCATGCCCAGCTCGGCGCGCATGCGAGTAAGCTCGGCGCCCTCCTGCGGCAGGGGCTGGCCCTCGATCAAGATCTGGCCCGAGTCGATGGTCTCAAGGCGGTTGATGGTACGGCACATCGTCGACTTGCCCGAGCCCGAGGGACCAATGACCACGACGACCTCGCCGCGGTCGACGCTAAGGTTGATGTCCTTTAAGACGTGCAGGTCGCCATAGTGCTTATCCACGTGGCGAAGCTCGATGATGGCTTGAGAAGAGGCGGAATCGCTCATGGTTCTCCAATCAAAAGGCCGCTAGCGGATGATCTTGGCGCCGGTGCGGTGCGAGACGTAGACAGAAATCTTGTTGATAGCGAAGTTGATCAAGATGTAGATCACGGCCACCACAAGGTAGGTGGGGATAAGCGCGTCGTAGTTGGTGCGCAGGACCTGGGCGTTTTGCATGAGGTCCGGGTAGGTAACCACATAGGCCAAGGCGGTGTCTTTGACCACGACGACCAGCTGGCTGATCAGCGACGGGATGACAAAGCGGATGGCCTGCGGCAACACGATCTTCTTCTTGACCTTCCAGGGAGACAAACCAATGGAAAGGCCCGCCTCGGTCTGGCCGCGCGGCACGGCGTTCACGCCCGCGCGAAAGACCTCGGCAAGCACGCCCGAGGCCGCGAAGGCGATGGGCAGGGTGAGCATCCAAAACGAGCTCATCTTAAGGCCCATCGAGGGAATCACGAAGAAGAACGCGTAGATGAACAGCAGGCTGGGCACGCCGCGGAAGAAGTTGGTGACCACCGCGCAGACGCCGCGCAGGACCTTGAAGCGAGAAGTGCGCCCGAGCATGAGTACCATGCCCAGCACAAGCGCGATGGCGCCCGCGGTCAAGGCAACCTCGAAGGTGCCAATGAGGCCTTGCCCCAAGTAGGCCCAGGTGGTCCTCCAGCTAAAGACCTTCCAGTAGCGGTAGGACAGCTGGCCCTTCACCCAAAAACGGTAGACGATCCAGGCAAACAGCGCGACGACGGCGGCCAAGGACACAACGGTGCCTACCAGCATCTTCTTCTTGGTCTTGGGACCGGGCGCCTCGTAGAGGGCGTCGCGCATGGAAGTGACGTGAGCGCTCATCGGACCACCCTGACCTTCTCGTCGATCTTATTGCCAACAAAGCCGGCGACCAGCGCCGTGCCGATGTATCCGCAGGCAGAAAGGGCAAAGGTGAGAATACCAGCCGACTCGCGCGTGTTGATGTACGAGACGACGCCCGTAAGCTCCTGCGGGCTCATGGGGACCTGCGAGCCCAGGGCCGTGGTGAGCATGACCGCGATGAAGAGGTTGGTCATGGGAAGCACCGTCGAGCGCAGAGCCTGCGGAATGACGATCTTGCGAAGGATCTGCGTGAAGGAAAGGCCTATGGAGCGCGCGGCCTCGATCTGGCCCACGCCGATGGTGTTGATGCCGCTCATGAAGTTCTCGGAACCAAAGGCCGAGCCCAGCATCACCGTGACCACCACGACGCTGGGCTCGTAGTCCAAGACCAGGCCCAAAAGCGGCAGGGCGTAGACCACGATGAGAAGAAAGACCGCGCCGGGGATGTTTCGGAAGATCTGCACGTACAGGTCGCCAAAGAGGCGCAGCGGCTTGAACGGGCAGACGCGCAGCACGGTGATTAAGACCGACAAGACCATCACGAGGGCAAACGACAAGAACGTGATGCGCCATGTGGTGAGAAGGGCAGTGAGGTAGTTCTGCCCATAGGTGGAGAGAAGCTCAGGGAGCCCCATGGTTCCTCCTTTGCCGACAAAAAGGGTCTTCCGCCGACGTATGCGACGGAAGACCCTATCTTAAGCGAAGCTCATTACGCCGATGTTACACGGATGTGCATAAATCCTGTAACTAAGCGCCAATCGCGGGAGGCTCGGCAACTGCAGAAACGCCGGTGCGGTCGGCAATAGCGATCTTGTAGAGCTCGGCCCACTTGCCGTCGTCCTCGAACTTCTTGAGGAAGTCGTTGACAAAGTCGACGCCGTCGGAGCCCAGCTTGATGCCGATGCCGTAGTTGTCCTCGGGGCCAAAGGCGTCGCCGGCGATGCGGTACTTGCCGGGGTTCTTGACGACGTTGCCCATGTGGAGGGTCATATCGACCACGTAGGCGTCGACGCGGCCCTGCTCAAGGGCGGCACGGCACTCGTCGTCCTTGGTGAACTCCTGGGCCTCGGCCTCGGGGGCGTACTCGGCCAAAACCGAGGGACCGGTGGAGCCGGACTGGACGGCCACCTTCTTGCCCTTGAGGTCATCGACGGAGTTGATGTCGGTGTTGCTGGCGGCAACGAGGATGCCCTGCTGGGTGGTGAAGTAAGGACCGGCAAACGAGATGACGGCCTTGCGCTTCTCGGTGATGGAGTAGGTGGCAAAGACAGCGTCGACGTTGTCGTTTTGCAGGACGGACTCGCGGGTATCGGAGGTCACCTGGGTGTACTCGTACTTGGTCTCGTCGCCCAGGATGTAGCGGATGAGCGACAGGTAGACGCCGGCGTCGAAGCCGCGGGCCACGCCGTCCTGCTCGTTGAGCTGCGAGAAGAGCACAGAGGTGCGGGTGGCGCCCAGACGGAAGGTGCCGGCCTCCTTGATGGCCTTGGCCCAGGCGTTGGCCTCGATGGTGGCGTCGTCGGCCTGCTCGACGGAGGCGACGAGCTTGTCGAAGGCGTCCTTGTCGATATCGGTGTTGGTCTCGGTGGCGTCGGTCTTCTCGCCCTCGGTGGTGGTGCTGGAGCTGGAGTCAGAAGAAGACGGGCCGTCGGAGCAGGCGGCAAGGCCCAGGGTTGCGACGGCGGAAAGGCCAAGGCCCACGGCCTGGCGACGATCGAGCATAAACTTCTGCATTAGGATGGTTTCCTTTCTCCCCTACTTTGTCCCCTTTTGTCTGGACGGGACGTGGCACTTACTGTACCCAACTAAAGAGAGTCTTAAAATCCCACCCCGCAGGTATGAAATAAAACGTTCACATTACACAAAAGGCCCCGCTCGTAAGAACGGGGCCTCAAGCTGCGCCTTATTGGGAAAAGCGAGCGAAAACTACTTGCTCAGGAGCTCGGCGACGTCGAGGGCGATCATGTACTCCTCGTTGGTGGGAACCACGAGCACCTTGACCTTAGAGTCGGGGGTAGAGATCACGCGCGGGTCGTCGGAGCGGATGGCGTTGAGCTCGGGGTCGAGCTTGACGCCCATCCAGGCCAGGCGGTCGGCCACGCCCTGGCGCATGGTGGCGGAGTTCTCGCCGATGCCGGCGGTGAAGGCCATGGTGTCGACGCCCTCCATCGAGCAGACCATCTCGGCGGTGAGCTGGGCGGTGCGGTAGTAGAACATCTCGAGGGCCATCTGGCACTTCTCGTCGCCGGCGTTGGCGGCCTCCTCGATGTCGCGGGAGTCGTTGGACTTGGCCGAGACGGCGAGAAGACCGGACTGCTTGTTCATCATGGTGTCGATCTCGTCGATGGAGTAGCCGCCCTCAC
>CAVKOL010000013.1:25074-27299 GCA_963658035.1 Bacteroidaceae bacterium | reverse complement strand
GGGTTGAAGCGCAGGCCGCCCTTGTAGGGCCCGATGGCGGAGTTGAACTCGACGCGGTAGCCGCGGTTGACCTGGACCTTGCCGGAGTCGTCGACCCAGGGCACGCGGAACATGACGATGCGCTCGGGCTCGACCAGGCGCTCGAGGATGGCGGCCTGCTCGTACTCGGGGTGGGCGTCGAGGGCGGGCTGAAGAGTGCTCAAAATCTCGGTGGCAGCCTGGAGAAACTCGGTCTGCTCGGGATAGCGGGCCTTAAGGTCTTCAAGGACGTTCTCGCAGTAGGACATGTGCACTCCAATCGTTGGGTTAACAAAGGCGAAACACTGCGCAACAGATTCGCCACCGACTAGAATACGTTCGGCGGCAGACCAGTTACGAGACTGGTATTAAGGTGTAACAGCACCGAACTTGTTAGGAAATCTTTTGGATATCTTCCCAGGTTGAACGGCCTGTTTTGCGGCGTCAACGGCAAGAGCGATTTATGTCTCTATGAAATAAACGCTTGAAGATACAGGGTGGTTTTCATATACTCAATTCCTGGTTCGGGGCGTGGCGCAGCTTGGTAGCGCATCTGCTTTGGGAGCAGAGGGTCGAAGGTTCGAATCCTTTCGCCCCGACCATTTAACATATGCGGGTGTGGTTCAACGGTAGAACTCCAGCCTTCCAAGCTGACAACGCGGGTTCGACTCCCGTCACCCGCTCCATGAAATTCAAGGCCAGAGGTCAGGCGAAACAAAACGCCCCTCTGGCCTATTTTTATGTCGCGCGCAGGGCGTCCCCGTTAGAATCGAGGGGTACGAAACCTCAACTCTAAGGAAATCCCATGGCGCACTCCCCTCTTGGCAAGACTCTCGTCATCGCTAACCCCGCCGCGCACAGCGGCGACGGGCTGGAAGGAGCACGCTTTACCAGGGATTTTCTCAGCAGCTATGAATCGGCGACCAAGGGGTTCGAGGTCGTTTTGACCAAGGGAGCCACTGACGCCACGGGGCTTGCCGCGCAGGCAGGCGGTTTCGATACCGTCGCGGCACTCGGCGGCGACGGCGTGATCCACGAGGTCGTCCAAGGCCTCATGCAAATCGAGAAGGGCACGCGCCCACAGCTGGGCGTCGTTCCCATGGGCAGCGGCAACGACTACGCCCGTACCTTGGGCATAAAGAGAAACGACTGCCAAGGCGCCTGGGCGCAACTTGTCCGCGGCGTTTCTCGGCCCTGCGAGGTTGGCTGCGTGAACGGCCACTGCTTCATGCAGACGCTTTCGTTTGGCCTGGACGCCGCGATTGCCCTTGACACCATGGACAAACGAGCCGCAGGCACAAGCCAAAAAGGCGAGGAGCTTTTTGTTCGCTCGGCGTTACGCATCCTCTCTAAGGCCAAGCAGGGTTACCCGGTCAAGGCCTCCTTTGACGGCGAGGACACAATCGACCTTTCAACGATTATCTTTGCCGTGCAGGTGGGCCCCAGCTACGGAGGCGGTTTTAAGATCTGCCCCAACGCCACCCCGCAAGACGGTCTTCTCGACGTCTGCTACAACGTTAAACTGCCGCCCACTCCCCTGCTGCTGGGCTTACTTGGACTGGCTCGGTTTGGCAGGCATGCGACTTCCAACGTCGTGTCACTACGCCATATGGCCTGCGCTTCATTGGATTTTGAGACCGAGCCTCCCTGCCAAATAGACGGCGAGAAGCTCACCGGCACCCACTTCGACATCACCGTCATCCCCCAAGCCCTCAACGTCATCTATCCGCAGTAGCCCTGCCTATCATCAAAGAACCAAATAGCTATGAAAAAGCCCCAGGCGCGGTGCCTGGGGCTTTATTGTGGTGCTTGTTTGTTGCGCGGGCGAAGCTTAGCGCAGAGCAGACTGAAGGGCAGCCTTGACCTCGGTAGCGGTCTTGAGCTTCATGACCTTCTCGGTAAGCTCGTCGGCCTCGGCCTTGGTCCACTCAGAGATGATGCGACGGGTGCGCAGGATCGAGGGGGCAGAGACAGAGAACTCGCCCAGGCCAAACGAAATCAGCACGGGGATGAGCAGCGGATCGGCCGCGGCCTCGCCGCACATACCAACCATGATGCCGGCCTTGTTGCCCTCCTCGATGATGCGCTTGAGGGAGCGCAGGACGGCGGGCTGGTAAACCTCGTAGAGGTAACCGACCTTGTCGTTGCCGCGGTCGGCGCACATGGTGTAGCCGATGAGGTCGTTGGTGCCGATGGAGAAGAAGTCG
>CAVKOL010000013.1:0-24158 GCA_963658035.1 Bacteroidaceae bacterium | reverse complement strand
GGTCGGCGAGAAGGCCGGTCTTGACGTCGGCGACGTCGGCGGCGCGCTCGCGGAACAGCTCGTCCTCCATGTTGGCGAACATGTTGTAGTACATGTCGTAGGCCTCGGAGACAGCCTGCTCGGCGCACATGCCGCTCTCGATGGAGCCGTTGACCATATCGCGGATGCCCTCGTCCTCGGCAAACTCGATGTGGGCGCCCATGATGGCCGCGGCCTCGGGGCCAACGGTCTTGGTCATGCGGTCGATCTGCGCGTTGGTCTGCTCGATGAACTTGGCAACGGCAGCCTGGTAGCGCTCCTCCTCGGCCTTGGCGTCGGCCGGAGCGTGCGGCGTGAAGGACAGGTCGGGCTCCACAGCCACACGGGCGACACCGATGCCGATGCCGTCGGATGCGTTAACACCTTCGTACATATTCTTGCCCCCTAGTGCATGGCCGCTCCATCGCGGCCCCTTCCCAATACAGCACGCAATGCGCCCATCTCTGGACGCATTGCGGTTAGTACGGGTTAATTGTAGCGATTTAGATGAGCTAGTCTACCAAGACATCGGCGACCGCATCGGCTTTTTCTTCCTTGTCCTTGTTGGCCTGGATATCGCGGGCAAGGGTGCCGGGCATGGCGCGGCCCATCTTCTTGTAGAGGGCGGTGACCACGCGGTCGATGGTGGCGCGCTTGGCGATGCCCTTGCTGGCCGCAGTGGCGGTACCGCAGGCAGAGGCGAAGATGAGGGCCGTCTCGTAATCCTCGCCCTGGGTCACGCATGCAAGGAAGCCCGCGACCATGGAGTCGCCGGCGCCGGTGGCATTGACGAGCTTGACCTTTGCGGTGGGGACGATGTGCTCGACGCCGTTCTCGTCCAAGAGAAGCGAGCCGTGGCCGCCGCACGAGATGATGACGTTGCGCGCGCCCTCCTCGTGGAGCTTGTGCGCGTAGGGCATGCACTCCTCGGGGGACTCGATGTTGACGCCGTAGATGCGGCCGACCTCGTGGTTGTTGGGCTTGATGAGGAAGGGACGGGCCTTCAGCGACTCCATGAGGAGCTGGCCGGGGGCGTCGACGACAAACTGGATGCCGCGGCCGTCGAGCTTCTCCATGATCTGGGTGTAGAGGTTCTCGGGCAAGGAGTTGGGAATCGAGCCGGTAAGGACCAGGGTATCGCCGGAGCGCACGACATCCATGCGGCCGAGAAGCTCGTCGACCTTCTTGGCGGGGATCTTGGGGCCCATGCCGTTGCACATCGTCATGACGATGCCGTTGAGCTTGACGTTGATGCGGGTGTTGCCGTGGTCAAGGCGCACGAAGTTGCTGGCCACGCCGTTGTCCTGCAGGGTCTGCAGCAGGTAGTCGCCGGTGAAGCCGCCCGCGATGCCCATGGCGACGTTGACGACGTTGAGCTCGTTCAAGAGCGTGGAGATGTTGATGCCGTTACCACCGCAGTAAATCTCCTCGGAGGAAGAGCGGTTGGTGAAACCCATGTCCAAGGTGAGGGGGTGCATAACATAGTCAAGGGCAGGGTTCAGCGTCATGGTGTAAATCAAGGCGTGCTCCTTTCGGCAAAATCCACAGCGGTTTTAGTATGCAACAACACCGTAAGCTCAAGGTCATTTGCCGTAAAGGGTGTGCAGAATGTTCCTAAAGTATCGTACAAAACCGGGGGAACATTTTGGCGGCGAGAAGAGCACGAGAGACGGTTTGGACGCGTTTCGAGACCGGTTTTGCAGCCCGCCCGACTTATCCCATAGTAAACAGAACTTTGGCGAGTAGACAGACACCGAGAAGTGACGTTTGCCCAGTTGGCAAGTCGATGCGATAAGCGGCCTACTCATCGAAACCGAGTTTACTATGGGATAAGTCGAACGGGTTGTGATTGAGCCCCATTATCCCTCGGCCGTCTTGGTCCCAGGGCATAAAAAGGGCCGCACAAGGCGGCCCAGGAAACTTATTTTTGCGCTGGGCGAGGGTGCTTGGTTACTTGCTGCGCTTCTTCCTTGCAGAGACAAGAGCCGTGGCCAGCGCTGCGGTACCGAGAAGGGCGGGCTTACCTACAGAGAAGCCCGCTGAGGCGTCTGTCACCGCGGCAAAAAAAGAAAGCAGACGGGCACGTTTAATAACGTGACCCGCCCGCCTTAACGTCGATGGTGCGCCCTGAGGGATTCGAACCCCCGACCTTCGGATTAGAAGTCCGCGGCTCTATCCACCTGAGCTAAGGACGCAAACAAGTTTGTATTCTATAGCAACCCGCGCGCCGATGCAGCAAGGATTCCCACGACGGTTTTGCTGTCGCAGATTTTACCGGCCAGAATCGCATCGATGACCTGCTGCTTATCGATCCAAAGACAGCGCAGGGCCTCATCGGCGTCGGGGTTGGCCGTGCCCTGGGAAAGGCCCTGCGCAAAGAAGACGTCGGTGTGCTCGTCGGTAAAACCGGGAGACCCATAGACGCTGGAGAGATGAACCAGCCCCTGGGCAACAAGACCGGTCTCCTCGGTGAGCTCGCGGGCAGCGCAGACGGCGCGCTCCTCGCCCGGGTCGACCTTGCCCGCGGGGATCTCAAGCGTCACGCGTCCCAGGGCCACGCGGTACTGGCGCACCAGGCAGACCTTGCCGTCGCGCGCGGCCACCACGCCGGCGCCCCCGTGGTGAAAGACCAGCTCGCGGGCACCGGTCATGGGTTGGCCGTAGGGCCCCTGGAACTCGACCAGGCGCTTCTCGACGCGAAAGATCTTTCCTTCCCACTCGCTTGAGCGCGAAAGGGTCTTCTCGACAAGCTGGGAATCGGGCCGCAAAGCCTGCTCGACGTCGGGAAACGTGCTTGTGTCCTTGTCCAACGTGGGCTCCTTAGTCTTGGGAAAACTCACCGGTTGCGTAGTCAATGGTATAGCCTTTGGCGGCATTGTAGACCTCAACCTCAAGGTCAAGCGAGCCGTCGGAGCTCTTGACGTCAACGATGACGCTTCGGCACACGGGCTCTGTGCCCTCGTAGACAGGCACGGCGCTGTAATAGACGGTACCCGCGGGATTATGTTTGAGCCAGTTGCGGGCCAGGCCCTCGGTATAGGCCATGCCGCCACCGTCGCCCTTGTTGCTGCCCACGTTTTGCATGCGCGTGGCGCACACGAGGTTCTCGAGCTTCTCCTCCCCGCCCAGGGATTTTGCCAAAAGGTGGCTGCGGTTGTAAAAGACGCCGTGGTAGAGAGTGCCGTCCGCAAGCTCGATGTCGACCTCGCGATTATGTCCCCAGCCGCTGGGCCTCAAGCCCGACATGTCCTCTCGTTGGCGAGAAGACCCTTGGCTCGCAAGATCTGCCGTCACGTTTGCCCAGGCTCCCCCGGCACGGCCGAGGTCGTCCAACTCGGCATAGCGGACCTCGCCGAGTTGCAGGTCAACGGTTACCTGCGCCGCGCCGATGACGCGGTAGTACTCGGGCGCCGCAGACTCGTCCCACGCGGTCCAGGTAAGCTCGCGGGCATCAGAGGCCGCGGAGAAGCCCGTCGAGGCCGAGGTCCCCAGAAACCCGGAAAAGCGCGAGAGGAGCCCCGGCGTGGCCGACCCGGCGGCACCGGCAATGAGCACCGCAGCCAGAAGCGCCGCCAGCGAGAAGCGTCCCCGGCCTTTCAACCCTAGCCCAGCCCTAGGCCTCATGCGCCCCGCCCTTCTCGATAGACGAAAAAAGGCGAGTGCCTAAGCACCCGCCTTCTAAAATTCGTGGTGGATCGTCAGGGGTTCGAACCCTGGACCTTGGGATTAAGAGTCCCCTGCTCTACCAGCTGAGCTAACGATCCAAAAATGGTGGATCGTCAGGGGTTCGAACCCTGGACCTTGGGATTAAGAGTCCCCTGCTCTACCAGCTGAGCTAACGATCCAAAAATGGTGGATCGTCAGGGGTTCGAACCCTGGACCTTGGGATTAAGAGTCCCCTGCTCTACCAGCTGAGCTAACGATCCATATCCAATTGTAAATGGGGTGGGTGAAGGGTCTCGAACCCTCGACCTACGGAGCCACGGTCCGTCGCTCTACCAACTGAGCTACACCCACCATTTCCGCTTCCCTGTCAGGCAGCTTGTCTATTATGCAAAGACGGCCGCGAACTTGCAAGAACTTTTTTCGCAAATCTCAAAATTTTTGATTCGCGCCGCCATAACGAGCCGCCACGGGCAAAGAAAGCCCAGTTAGACGCCCAGAAGTCCAAGCAGGTCGTCCTTGGTGAGAAGGGCGCTTTTGACTTCCTCGCCGCTCAAAACGTTGTCTGCCAGGTCGCGCTTGGTCTGCTGCATCTTGAGGATGCGCTCCTCGATGGTGCCCTCGACGATGAGCTTGAAGACGCTCACGTCGCGGCGCTGCCCAATGCGATAGGCGCGGTCGGTCGCCTGGTCCTGGGCGGCGGTGTTCCACCAGGGGTCGTAGTGGATGACGACGTCGGCAGCCGTGAGGTTGAGGCCCACGCCGCCCGCCTTGAGCGAGATCAAGAAGACGTCCTTCTCGCCTGCCTGGAAACGCTTGACCAGACGCTCACGCTCCTCTTTGCTGGTAGAGCCCGTGAGGGTGAAGTAGCCTATGCCCTCCTTGTCCAGGCGACCGGCGATGATCGACAGCATGCTTGTGAACTGCGAGAAGACAAGCACGCGATGGCCGGCGTCCATGGCCTGAGAGACCAACTCCATGCAGGTGTCGAGCTTGGCCGAGCCGCCGTCGTAGCCGTCGAAGTAGAGCGATGGGTCGCAGCAGATCTGGCGAAGCTTCGTGAGCTCGGCCAGGACCTTGAGCTTGTCTTTCTTGAACTCGCGGTCCTGGGCATGCTGCACCTGCAGGGCCAGGCGGTCCTGCGTGGCCAAATAGAGCTTCTTTTGCTTGGCCTCCATCTGGGCCATGACAACGCTCTCGGTCTTCTCGGGAAGGTCGGCCAGGACCTCCCGCTTAAGGCGACGCAGGACAAAGGGGCCAATGGTGCTGCGCAAAAGGCGAGACGAGTCGAACTCCCCCGCCTCGACCGGGCTCTCGAAGCGCTTGGCAAACTGGTCGCGGCTGCCCAGGTAGCCGGGCATGAGGAAGTCGAAGATGCTCCACAGCTCCTGCAGGCGGTTCTCGATGGGCGTGCCGGTCAAGGCAAAGCGCACGCGGGCATCCAGGCACTTCACGGCCTTGGTGACCTGGGCCTTGGGGTTCTTGACGTACTGGGCCTCGTCCAGGATGACGCGCGCAAAGCTAATGTGCGAGTAGGTCTCGACGTCTTTTCTCAGCAGGTCATACGAGGTGACCAGGATATCGTGCTCGGCCGCGCCGCCCAAAAGCGCCGCGCGGCGGGTCTTGGTGCCCAGCACGGCCACGGCATTGAGGGACGGGGCAAAGCGGCCAATCTCGCTAATCCAGTTGTATACCAGCGAGGCCGGGCACACTACCAGTGTGGGGGCGGCCTTCTCGCCGTTGGCGGCGGCCACCTCTTTTTGATGCAAAATCAAGGCGATGACCTGCAGCGTCTTGCCCAGGCCCATGTCGTCTGCCAGGATGCCGCCAAAGCCAAAGCGCTCGAGGGTGGCAAGCCACCTAAAGCCGTCCTCTTGGTAGGCGCGAAGGTCTGCGCAAAGGCCAGCGGGCACGTCGATGTCGGCGTCCGAGAAGGTCTCCAGGTCGCGCACGAGCTGGCGAAACTCGCTGTTGCGCGAGAAGCGCACGCCGTCGGCTTTTCTCATCAAGGCGTCGACGAGAAGGGCCTGGCTGCTGGCAAGGCCCACGGCGCAGTCCACGAGCTTGTCGACGTCGACGCCCAGGCCCTGGGAAAGCTCCTCGGCAACCTGCAGGTTCTGCCCTATGCGCACGATGTCGCCGGACGAGAGGCGCACGAACTTCTGCTTGCGCTTGAAACCGTCGAGGTACTCGTGCAGCTCGCGCTCGGTCAAGCCCGAGGCGCCCAGCTCGAGGTTGAGAAGGTCGCTCTTTAAGGTGGCGCGCACGCTCAGGTTAGGCGCGGGGCGCACGTCGATCGAGCGAAGGCGCTCGGACAGCATGACCTCGCCCAGCTGCGAGAGCTCCTGCAGGCCGTCGGTGAGAAGCGAGAAGAGCAGCTCCTCGTCCGCCTCCTCGAAGGCGTAGACGCCGTTGACATACGGGAAGTAGTCCTCAAGGACGTCGAGCACGTGGTACTCGGCCGCCATGTCGCGGGCAGGCTGGGTCCGGGCGTTCTCGGGCGTGCCCACCGCGTCCTTCCAGTCGCCGTAGGCAACCAATGCGACGCAGGTCACAAGCCCTTCGTCCAGCCCCACCGAGAACGAGAACTCGGGGTTGGGCGGCTGAATCTCAAGAAGCGAGGGCGCGGCCTCGAGATCGGTGCAGGCACGCAGCGCGGGCAGCAGTGCACGGCAAAGGTTGGGGGCGTCGGCGGCGCTCACGTGGCGGCCGATCTTCCCCGCCTCGGCAAGGCGCTGCAATAGAGGGGCGTACGAGCGCGAGAACTCCTCGTCCTGCCGCAGGGCCTGGCCCGCGCACGCAACGTAGCTGCGGGCGGCGTCGCTAAAGACGCACAGGTCATCGGGCAAATCGATGTCGTAGCCGCCATCGGGAGAGTCCACGATGCGGCACTCGACCGCAGCGTCCTTCTCGCCAACAGCATACGGGCGCGGCTTCTTGTACAAGGGGCGACCGTAGTAGTCGTAGCCGCCCGTCTCGATCTCGACCGTCTGGCCCTGCATGAGGTCCAGGATGTCGCAAATGTTGTTGGGGCCCAGCGGCAGTTCCTTGACGTCGGTGCCGCGGCCGCCGTCCATGTAGTCCCAGCGCGAGAGATAGAGGGCCTTCTGCGTGTCGACCACGCGGGCAAGAAGGTCGAGCAACCCGGCCGAGCGCTCGTCAAAGTTGCTGCGCACGTGGGCCAACGAGATCTTGGGGCCATAGCTATAAACTGCGCCCGAGCGCCATGCGTCCACCACCTGGCCCACGTTCTTTACGATGTACTTGGCGCCGCCCAAATGAACCGTGAGCTTCAACGCCAACTGTGAATAGGACGCCGCGCGGGCGGGGCGCACAAAGGCAACGGAGAAGGACGCCATCTCGCCGGCCGCCGCAGCGTCTCCCCGGCGCCTTCTAGTACCGGCCGCCTGGTCAAGCCGTCGGGCATCGGAGTCGCGCAGAAGCTCAGAGATAGCCGAGCTCGAGGGCTTCTCGTAACGAGGCATCGGGGTGCCGCTGGGTGACTTTGTGCCCTTGGCGCCCTGCCCCATAAAGGCGGCGAGAAACGCCAGGCCAACGGCCACCTCGTGCTTGCACATGCCGGGGTACTTGACCGAGGCCGGGCAGGTGCAGGAGTAGTCGACGATCTCTCCCGTGCCGATGTCCAAATCGACGCTGGTCGAGTAAAGGTTGTCGTAAGAACCCTCCACCTGCCCGGTTATGTGCAGGCACGAGCCGATGGAGCCGTTGAGAAAGTCCAGTCCCGAGACATAGAAGCCCCGCTGGAGCTTGCAGCCCTTTTGATAGGTGTTGGACAAGGCGGCCTCGGCCTTGAGGTTCTTTATGATCTGGTCGACAAGCACGCGGGTCCTTTCGTGCAAACGGTGGCGAGCAGGGCTTAGGGTCGTTGGCTCTAAAGAACGCCCTCAAGGTCGCCGCGGTTATAGGCCTCCTCGAAGAGATGGACAAAGACCTTGCTGCCGTGCAAGCCGTCGTGCTCGAACTCGTTGGTCACCCAGGCATGGCTCTTGCCCACACGGCTTAAGGTATCGAGCTGCAAACCCGAGTCAACGTATAGATCATCGAAGTAAACAGCAGCCTGCAGCGGCACCTCGTTTGCGGCAAGCTGCTCGGTGTCGTAGAGGGCGCCAAACGAGGTGTCTGCCATAAGGACGTCCATGGCCGCCGCAAAGGGCATAAGCGCCGGGTCCTCCTCGAACATCCACCTAAACATGGCCTCGCCAAAGCACATGAGGGGTCGGGCGTCCTCGCTAAACTCGGGGCGAGAGGCCGCCTCGGCCTGCGCGGCCCAGTTGATGGGGGCGTCTAGCTGGCCGTCTGCGTAGATGAACTCCTGCAGGGTCCAGTACAGCGGGTTCGAGGGCGTGGCCGTCTTGTTCATGACGTCGTAGAGGAAGCCCAGCGAGACCTTGACCTGCGCCGGGTCGCCGCCCGCAGCGGCAAGCGCGGCCTCGGCCGTGCCGTCCCCCTCGACAAAGGCGGTGTCGAGAAGGACATGCAGGCGCTCGGGCGCGGGTTTCATGCCCAGGCCGCCACCCAAGAGCTGAAGGCGACGGACGCTCAGGGGGCTGCCGTCGGGCAGGCGAAGGTCCTGGGCAGCCGCGACATCGGCAAGAAGGCTCATGCGCTTCTCGTCCTCGGGATAGCGCTCGTACCAGGCCTTTGTTTTAGTGACCATGCGCGGGAAGGTGTGGGCATAGACCTCGGCGGCGCTTGCCGGGACGTGCGGGATGCCGCCGCAGGTAAACGAGGCCGCCACACCCTGCGGGAAGGTCGAGAGGTTGCACAAGGTGAGAAAACCGCCGTAGCTTTGGCCCAGGGTGACCCACTTCTTGCCGCCAAACTCCGTCAAGCGCAGGTACTCGAAGTCACGCACGATCGAATCGGCCAGGAAGCGCTTGAGGTACTCGGCCTGCAGGGTGGGCGCGTCAAGGCCAAGCTCGGCCGCCTGGGCCGCCACGGCCTCCATGCGCTGGCCGTCGACCGCGTTGGAGCGCCCAGTGCCGCGCTGGTCGGGCAGCACGACCAGGAAGTGCTTGAGCGCTTCCTCGATCCAGCCGTCAGACGTGGCAGACTGCACGCGGGGGCCCGAGCCGCCGGGGCCGCCCTGCAGATACACTATGGGAGGCAGGTCGCGACCCTTGTTCTGTGGCAGGCACAGCGTGCGGTAGAACAGGCGGATGCTCTTCTCGGCAAAAGCAGGGTTTGGTTCAAGCGCCGCGGACTGGGCACTAAGACGCGAAGGCGCCAGGTCCTCTCCTGTGGCAAGAAGGGCCGGCGTGGTGCCGCGCCAATCGAGGGGGACGTCGATCGCGTGGTCCTCGACGTAGAGGCCAGGCAGGTAATACGAAGCGAGAAGCGCCATGGGTGTTGCTCCTAACTAACGGCTGGTTTTAGACGCTCAACATGATACATCGCGGCCATGACATAAAAAGAGGAAGCCCCCTTGCGTGAAGAGGGCTTCCAAAGGCGCGGGGATGCGCTGTGTTTGTGCAGGTCCTAGACCAGATACTCGGCGATCTGGACGGCATTGGTGGCAGCGCCCTTGCGAATCTGGTCGCCGCAGCACCAGAAGGTGAGCGAGTTCACGCCATCGGGCGCAGACAGGTCGCGGCGGATGCGGCCGACGTAAACCAGGTCCTGATCAGAGGTGTCGAGCGGCATCGGGTACTGGAGGTTCGCCGGGTCGTCGACGACCTTGACTCCGGGGGCGGCCGCCAAAATCTCGCGGGCCTCATCGGGCGTGATGGGGCGCTCGAACTCGGCGGTGATGGACTCGGAGTGCGAGCGCATGACGGGCACGCGCACGCAGGTGCAGTTCACACGGACCTCGGGCAGGTGCATAATCTTACGACCCTCGTTTTGCATCTTGAGCTCCTCGGACGTGTACATCTCGTCCTTGAAGCCGCCGATCTGTGGGATGAGGTTGTAAGCAAGCTGGTAGGCGAAGGGGGCGGTGTCGCCGATCTGATCGCCCTCGACCAGGGCCTTGCTCTCGCGCTCAAGCTCCTTGAGTCCCGGCATGCCGGCGCCCGAGGCGGCCTGGTAGGTGCTCACGATCAGGCGCTTGAGGCCGGCCTTCTGGTGAAGCGGCCACACGGGCACCAGGCCGATGATGGTGGCGCAGTTGGGGTTGGCGATGATGTTGCGCGGGTGGTCGGCGATGTCGGCCGCGTTGATCTCGGGGACGACCAGGGGCACGTCGGCGTCCAGGCGGAAGGCGTGCGAGTTGTCGACGCACACGGCGCCGCGTTTGGCGGCCTCGGGGAGAAGCTCCTTGGCAGTGGCGTCTCCGGCGGCGCCCAAGACGATGTCGACACCTTCGAAGGCGTCGGGCTCGGCCAGGACAACGGGCACTTCCTCACCGCGGAAGGTCACGGTCTTGCCGACCGAGCGGGCAGAGGCCAGGGGAACGAGCTTCTCGACGGGGAAATCGCGCTCCTCGAGGCACTGGAGCATCTGGGTGCCCACAACGCCCGTGGCGCCCAGGATTGCGACGGTCTTACCTGCCATGGGTTTCTCCTTAAAGATAAAAGCTTGATGCAAGCTAATTGACTAGTTGATACAAAAGCAGCAGCCGAGAAGAGCTTACTGCTGCTCGGCAGCCTGCGAGGCCTGGATGAACTCGTCGCGCACAAAGCGGTCGTAGATGACCTGGATGGCGCGATCGAAGTCCTCGTTGTTGACGCCCATGATGATCGAGATCTCCTGCGAGGACTGCGTGATCATGCGGATGTTGACGCCGGCATCGCCCAGGGCGCCAAAGATCTTGCCCGAGGTGCCGCTGCGCTTGGACATATTGCGGCCAACGACCGAGATAAGCGCCAGCTTGTCGACCATCGAGACGTCGTCGGGCTTGATCTCTTTGCGGATGTCCGAGATGATCGAGTAGATCGAGTCGCGCACGTCGGCGCCGTTGACCACGACGCCAAACGAGTCGACGCCCGTGGGGATATGCTCGACCGAGACGCCGTAGCGCTCAAAGATCGCCAAGGTCTTGCGAACCAGGCCGACCTCGCCGGACATGTGGGCCTTCTTGACGTGGACCGAGATGAAGTCGCGCTTGCCGGCGATACCGGTGATCAGGTGCTCGTCCTCGCCCGCCTCGGCAGACTCGCGGATGATCGTGCCCTCATCCTGGGGACGGTTGGTGTTCTTGATCTGGATGGGGATGTTGACCTCGCGCACCGGGAAGATGGCCTCTTCCTGCAAAACCGAGGCGCCCATGTAGGACAGCTCGCGCATCTCGTCGAAAGTGATGCGGCGGATGGAACGGGGGTTCTCGACGATGCGGGGGTCTGCCGAGAGGAAGCCCGAGACGTCGGTCCAGTTCTCGTAGAGGTTGGCGTCGATGCAGCGGGCCAGGATGGCGCCGGTGATGTCGCCGCCGCCGCGCTGGAAGAGCTTGATGCGGCCGTCGACGGTGGCGCCGTAGAAGCCAGGCAGGACAAAGGAACCCTTGCGCACCATGACGTCCTTCAAGCGACTGGCGGTGCGCTCCATGTCAACGGAGCCGTCGTGGTGGAAGACCACGACGTCGGCGGCGTCGACAAAGGGCATGCCCAGGTACTCGGCCATAAGATTGGCGGTAAACCACTCGCCGCGGCTCACCACGTACTCGGGCGAGTGCTTCTTGATGTTCTTGATGAAGGCCTCGAACTTATCGGCCAGGGGGTACTTGAGGCCAAGCTCGTCGCAGATGTCCTGGTAGCGCTGCTGGATGTCGCCCAGAAGAGCGGTGCAGTCGACGCCGTACTGGATGTGGGCGTTGACGAGAAGCAAAAGGTCGGTGATCTTGTTGTCGCCGCTAAAGCGCTTGCCCGAGGCCGAGACAACAACAAAACGGCGGTCGGGGTCGGCGTCGACGATGGCCTTGACCTTCTTGAACTGCTCGGCGCTCGCAACAGAGGAGCCGCCGAACTTCGCGATCTTGATCATGTGGTGGATTCCAAATCTTTACGTAGGTTAGACGAGTGCTGCCATGAAGCTGGTGGGGTCGGACTCGAGAGCCTTGTCAAGAAGCTCCCTCGCGGCGACCGCCGTGATGTCGCGCACAAGCCAGGCACCAGGCGCATAGGCCTCGGCACCGGCCGGCGCGCTGGTAGTTCGCAGCACGTAATCGGCACTGAGAAGCGCGGGGTCGTACTCGATGCCGCGCGAGAAGTCGTAGACCGGGCGACGCGTGCCGCTCGCGCAGTCAAGGACGTCCTGGACGATGGCGTTGCCCGTGGGAAGGCTGCCGGCGCCCTGGCCGTAGAACTTGAGCTCGCCCACGGTGGCTCCGTCCAGGGTCACCAGGTTGAAGTTGGAGGGCACGTTGGCCTCAAGCGAGTGGACGGGCACGGCCACCGGCTCGACGGCCACGGCGTAGCGACCGTCCTTCTCAACACCGCGGCCCAAAAGCTTGACCGTGAGGCCGCGCTCGCCAAAGAGGTCGAGGTCGGCCTTGGTGAGGTTGCGGATGCCGCTGACGGGCAGGTCGTGCGTGCAGGCCACGTCGAAGGCCACGGAGGCCGTGATGATGGTCTTGTTCTTGACGTCGATGCCGTCGATGTCGGCGGACGGGTCGCGCTCGGCGTAGCCCAGGCGCTGGGCCTCGGCCAAAACGTCGCCAAACTCGGCGCCCTCTTTGAGCATGGAATAGACGATGTAGTTGGTGGTGCCGTTCATGATGCCGCTGAAGGAAGACACGGCGTCGATGCGACGGGCCTTCTCGATGCCGGCGATCCAAGGGATGCCGCCGCCGACGGAAGCCTCGATGAAGAGGCTCACGTTGTTCTCGAGCGCGGTCGCCGCGAACTCGGCGAAGTACTCGGCCACGACGGCCTTGTTGGAGGTCACGACGTGCTTGCCCGCCTTGAGGGCAGACATAATATAGGTGTGAGCAGGCTCAAGGCCGCCCATGCACTCCACGACAAGCTCGATGTCCTTGTCGTTCAAGATATCGTCGTAGCTCGACGTCATGCGTGGCTCGCAGATGCGGTCGGGCAGCTCGAGGATTCGGGCCACCTCCACAGAGTCGAGACGCTCGTCGATGATCTTGACGACGCCGCGACCCACCGTACCGTAACCGAGGAGCGCAATCTTCATGGGCATCCAATCTTTCGAGTGTGTGTCCTTATGACCTAAACAACAACACCACAGGTATCATACTTGCACAAGACGGCTATTTGACCACCAAACGCAAGGAGTCCGCAGTGAACTTGTTCTACCACAGCACGCGCAGCTCTCACGAATCCGTAACAAGCAAGCAAGCTATTCTCACCGGAATCGCTCCCGACGGGGGCCTTTTTGTGGCCGACTGGATCAGCGAGAAGAGCGTTGACCTCGCAAAAGTCTGCTCGCAGGGCTTTCTTGACAACGCGAAGCTGGTTTTGGGCACTTTGTTGCCCGATTACACCGAAGACGAGATCTCTGCCTGCGTCGAGGCCGCTTACGGCAAGCAGTGGGACACCCCCGACGTCTGCCCCGTCACGCCCCTGGGCACAGACTGGCTGCTCGAGCTCTACCACGGCCCCACCTGTGCCTTTAAGGACGTCGCCCTGCAGATGCTGCCCCAGCTCATGAGCGTGGCGCGCGCGGGCGACGGCCGCGACATCATGATCGTGACCGCCACCTCCGGCGACACGGGCAAGGCCGCCCTTGACGGCTTCGCGGGCGTGCCCCACACCGGCGTCACCGTCTTCTACCCCGACGGCAAGGTCTCTGACGTGCAGCGCCTTCAGATGGTGACCCAGGTGGGCACCAACGTGGCCGTCTGCGCCGTGCGCGGCAACTTCGACGACTGCCAGTCCGAGGTCAAGTCCATCTTTGCAGACACCGCCTTGAAAGATCGTCTCGCCGAGAAGAACGTCGTTCTCTCCAGCGCCAACTCCATCAACGTCGGCCGCCTGGCCCCGCAGGTGACCTACTACTTCGACTCCTACGCCCAGCTCGTGCGCTCGGGCGCCATCACCTTGGGCGACGAGGTCACCTACTGCGTGCCCACCGGCAACTTTGGCGACGTCTTGGCCGGCTACTACGCCAAGATGCTCGGCCTGCCCGTGCGCCGCCTGGTCGTGGCCTCCAACTCCAACGACGTCCTGTGCGACTTCATCACCACCGGTACCTACAACCGTGTGCGTCCCTTCAACAAGACCATCAGTCCCTCGATGGACATCCTGGTCTCGTCCAACCTCGAGCGCCTTCTCTACTATGTCTCGGGCGGCGACTGCGAGCTAGTTGCGTCTTTGATGTCCGACCTTGCCGAGAAGGGCTCCTACACCGTTCCCGCCGAGGTCCTGGCCAAGATCCAGGAGACCTTCTCGTGCGGCCGTGCAAACGACGAGCAGACCGAGGCCAAGATCCGCGAGACCTGGGAGAACCTGGGCGTCTTGATCGACACCCACACCGCCGTGGCCAAGTGCGTCCTGGACGAGCTGCCCGCAGACGGCAGCGCCCGCGTGTGCCTTTCCACCGCGAGCCCCTATAAGTTCTCCTCCGACGTCTTGGCCTCCCTGGGCACCGACACCTGCGGCATGAACGACTTCGCCTGCATGGACGCCCTGGCCCACACCACCAAGACCTGCGCCCCCGAGCAGCTCTCGGGCCTTCGCGCCGGCATCGTGCTTCACGAGGACGTCTGCGACCGCGAGAAGATGGCCGCCTTCGTCGAGGGTTCCTGCGCAAGGGTGTTCCTCTAATGACGGGCATGGCAAACGACAAACCCATGGTCATCGTACGTGTGCCCGCCACCTCGGCAAACGTGGGCGTGGGCTTCGACTGCCTAGGCATCGCGCTTTCCTTGACGGCCACGTTTTTGATGACGCCCACAGACAAGCTCAAGATCGAGGGCTGCGAGGAGCGCTTCCGCGGCGAAGACAACCTCGTGTGGCAGAGCTACCTGCAGGCCTGCGAGCGCCTGGGCCTCGAGAGCACGCCGTTGCACATCACGATCCTCTCCCCCATCCCGCTTTCGGGCGGCCTGGGTTCGAGCTCTGCCTGCGTCATCGCGGGCGTGGCGGCCGCGCAGGCCCTCTCACCTGAGGGTTATGACCGCGAGGCCTGCCTTGAGCTGGCTACCTTGATCGAGGGCCACCCCGACAACGTGGCGCCGGCCATCATGGGTGGCTTGGTGAGCTCGTTCATCGAGGGCGACGAGACGACCTCGACCGCCATGAGCATCGCCAACAACCTGCGCTTCATTGCCATCGCGCCGCCCTACGAGGTGCGCACCGCCGACGCCCGCCGCGTGCTTCCCACCGAAGTCTCGATGGCCACGGCCGTCTGGCAGATGGGCCGCTGCGTGGCCGTGGTGCGCGCACTCGAGACCGGCGACGCCGAACTTCTCGCCAAGGCCTGCCACGACAAGCTGCACGAGCCCTACCGCTCAAAGCTAATCGCCGACTACGAGCCGCTGAGAAAAGCCGCCCTTGACGCAGGTGCCGCCGCCTTCCTCATCTCCGGCTCGGGCTCTACAATGCTGGCCATCGCCGACGGCGACGAGAAGGCCTCCCGCGTCCACGACGCCCTCTGCGCCACCTGCCCCACCTTCTGGCTCCAAACCCTCACCGCCAACTCCCTAGGCACCACGGTAGAGGTAATCAACTAATAAATAGATAAATTAGCTATCTAAAGCCCCTTCAATGGAAACGAAGGGGCATTTTTATTGACTTCCAGCCAGCACCGCACTGTTCAAGCGCCCTCTGCCAGGGAGGGTAGCCCGCGATGAGCCGCCACCCCACATGCCCGTCCCACCTAGTCATCTCCAGGCGAGTTCCGCAGAAAAGGCCTTCTCCTCATTGAGGAGAAGGCCTTTTTCGAGGACTGTCTGAGCCTGGAGATGACTAGGTGGGACAAGGAACCCGGATTCGCCAGGTCAACTACGATGACTTACCCGCCCAGGTAGGCCTTCCTCACGTCGTCGTCCACGAGCAGCTCCGCGCCCGTGCCAGACTTCTTGATCGTGCCGATCTCGAGCACGTACGCGCGATCGGCGACCGAAAGCGCCATGTTGGCGTTCTGCTCAACCAGCAAGATCGTGGTACCGGCCTCGTTGAGCTCCTTGATGATGTCAAAGATCTCCTGCACCAGGATCGGCGCCAGGCCCATCGAGGGCTCGTCGAGCATCAGCAGGTCGGGCTTGCTCATAAGCGCGCGGCCCATCGCTAGCATCTGCTGCTCGCCGCCGGACAAGGTGCCGGCCATCTGGCCCACGCGCTCCTTCAGGCGCGGGAAACGCTCGTAGACGTGCTCGATGGTCTTCTTGTTCTCGGCGTCGTTTTGGGTATAGCCGCCCATCTCGAGGTTCTCGGCCACGCTCATCTGCGAGAAGACGCGCCTGCCCTCGGGGCAAAGCGCCATGCCCTGGGCCACGATCTTGTGCGACTTCACGCCCACGATATTGTTGCCCTTGAACTTCACCGAGCCGCTATCGGGCTTGATCAGGCCAGCGACGGTATTAAGCGTAGTGGACTTGCCCGCGCCGTTGGCGCCGATCAAGGTCACGATCTCGCCGGCGTGGATGTCAAAGGAGATGCCGCGCACGGCCTTGATGGCGCCGTAGCTCACGTGCAGGTCCTTGACAGAAAGCAAGGTCTCAGTTTTGTCTGCCATGTTATTTCACCGCCTGCTTGCCGAGATAAGCCTCAATAACCCTGGGGTCGTTCTGGATCTGCTCGGGCGTGCCCTTGGCGATGATGCGGCCGTAGTCCAGGACGCCAACAGCCTCGCAGACGCCCATTACCAGCGACATGTCGTGCTCGATGAGCAGGATGGCGATGCCAAACTCGTCGCGGATGCGGCGGATGTTCTCCATGAGCTCCTCGGTCTCGGCAGGGTTCATGCCGGCCGCAGGCTCGTCGAGCAGCAAGACCTTGGGGCCCGTAGCCAGGGCGCGCAGGATCTCAAGACGACGCTGGGCACCGTACGGGAGGTTGCCGGCCTTGGCATCGGCGTACTTGCGCATGTCAAAGATGTCCAGAAGCTCCATGGCCTTGTCGTGGAACTCGGCCTCCTGCTTCCAGTGGGCGGGCAGGCGCAAGACATCGGTAAGCAGGTTGGTCTTCATGGAAGAGCCGTAGCCCACCAGGATGTTCTCCTCCACCGTCATCTGGGTGAAGAGGCGGATGTTCTGGAAGGTACGGGCGATGCCCATGCGGTTGACCTCGGTGACCGACTTACCCGCGGTGGCCACGCCGTCAAGCATGATGGAGCCGCGCGTGGGCTTGTAGACGTTGGTCAAGAGGTTGAAGATCGTCGTCTTTCCGGCGCCGTTGGGGCCGATAAGGCCAGAGATCTCGGTGCGGCCCAAGGCGATGGTGAACTCGTCGACGGCGGTTAAGCCGCCAAAGTCGATGCCGATGTTGTGGGCCTCGAGAACCGGGGTCTTTCCCAGGTCGCGCTCGGGGATGAGGTTGGGGGATTCCGTCTGGACAAGGACGCTCTTGTACGGGTCTTTAGTCACGGGAAGCCACCTCCTTTGCAGCCTCGCCGTCTTTGGCCGCGGCCTTCTTCTTCCAAACAAAGTCGCCGTTCATGCAGCGCTCGATGATGCGAGACAGCGAGAAGTCGTAGCTGCCCAAAAGACCCTGGGGCCTAAAGATCATGACAATGATCAAGACCACGGCGTAGACGACCATGCGGTAGGTCGCGAAGGCGCGAAGGGCCTCGGGCAAGATGGTGAGGACGGTCGCGGAGATGACAGAACCCAGCATAGAGCCCATGCCGCCCAGGACGACCATAACCAAGATCTCGACCGACTTCATGAAGCCGAACTTCGAGGGGTCCATGACGCCGATGCAGCCGGCGTAAAGCGCGCCGCCTACGCCCGCGAAGAACGCGGAGACCACGAAGGCCAGCGTCTTGTAGTAGGTGACGTTGACGCCGGAGGCCTCGGCCGCGATCTCGTTGTCGCGGATGGCGAGAATGGCGCGGCCGTGACGCGACTTCATCATGGTGTGGATGAGGAAGAGCACGACCACGACGGCGATGAAGACGCGAAGGAAGCTCGTGTAGCTCGGGATGCCCGAGAGGCCCTTGGCGCCACCCGTGAGGTCGAAGCCCAAGACGCCGTCGATGTTGTTGATCACGACGCGGATGATCTCGGCAAAGCCAAGGGTAATGATGGCCAGGTAGTCACCCTTAAGGCGAAGCGCCGGGATGCCGATGATCAGGCCGCAGAGGGCGGCGCACAAACCGCCAAAGACCATGCCCAAGGTAAGCAGCAGAATGGCCGCGGGGTTATCGGCCGCCATGGTCTTGGCCGTCAGGCCAAAGACCGGCATCATGTGGATGATGAACAGGGCGCACGAGTAGCCGCCCACGCTCATGAAGCCGGCGTGGCCCAGCGGAAGCTGGCCCAGGTAGCCGGTGGCGATGTTCAAGGACACCGCCATGATGATGTAGATGCCCACCTGCTCAAGGACGCCGGTCTGGTAGCGAGAAACGACCCCGCCCGAGACCATGAGCTCGCCCACGACAAGGAAGAGCAGGACGAGAACGGCGTTGATGGCGTAGCGGACGGGCATGGGAAGCGTGCGGTACGCGCCCGAGACGCCGCCGAACTTGGCGGAGATGACCGGTTTGTCCTCGGTCTGGCTCACGTTCTTCTCCTTCATGCTGCGCACCTCCTTAGACCTTCTCCGTCATCGGGCGGCCGAGAAGACCGGTCGGCTTGATGACGAGGACGATGATGAGCAGCAAGAAGACCACGGCGTCCTGCCACACAGACAGGCCCACGGCAGAGACGGCGACCTCGGCCAAGCCGACGATCAGGCCGCCGATAACGGCGCCGGGGATCGACCCGATGCCGCCGAGAACCGCGGCGACGAAGGCCTTGGTGCCCAGCATGATGCCCATCGTGGGGGTGATCTGCGTGTAGGCCATGCAGTAGAGGACCGAGCCGATGCCGGCCAGGGCAGAACCCACGGCAAAGGTGAAGGAAATGGTGTTGTTGACGTTGATGCCCATGAGGCGGGCGGCGCCCATGTCCTCCGAGACGGCACGCATGGCCTTGCCGAGCTTGGTCTTTTGGACCAGGAAGGTAAGGATGAGCGTGGCCGCGGCGGTAACCACGATGGTGAGGATCGACGAGCCCTTGAGGGTGGCGTCGCCCAGCGAGATGGAGCCAAAGTCACCAAAAGAGGGGACGACCTTAGCCGCGGCGCCAAAGACGAGCTGGCCGCCGTTCTCGAGGAAGTACGAGACGCCGATGGCCGTGATCAGGATCGACAGGCGGGGCGCGTCGCGCAGAGGCGCGTAAGCGATCTTATCGATGACGACGCCCAAGAGCATGCAACCGCCAACAGACATGATGACCGCCAACGCGGGGTGAAGGCCCAGGACAGACAAGGCGATCCAGGCAAGGTAGCCGCCCACCATGATGATGTCGCCGTGGGCGAAGTTGAGGAGCAAGATGATGCCGTACACCATGGTGTAGCCCAAGGCCACCAGTGCGTAGATGCTGCCAAGAGACAAGCCGTTGAGCAGCTGCGTTAAAAACGTCACGACACACACATCCCTTCTACAACAGGTCCAATAGATACAACACAGGCACCGAAACACCTGTTAACGAGGGGTTTCGGTGCCAGATTAGAGCCTAGAGATAAGGCATTAGGCATCGATGGTGTCGAAGATCTCCTCGACGCCGTCCTTGAAGGTGATGACCAGGGTGGACTTCTGGGGGTCGCCGGTGCCGGAGTAAGAGATGGTGCCGGTGACGCCCTCGACCTTGCAAGCGGCGATGCCGTCGATCACGGCCTGCTTGTAGTCGTCAGAGCCGGGGGTGCCGCCCGCCTCCTCGGCGGCCTTGAGGCCGGCGGCCACGATGGCGGCGGCGTCATAGCCCAGGGCGTTGAAGTTGGTGGGGGCGTCGCCGTACTCGGCCTTGAAGTCCTCGATGAACTTCTGTACGGACTCGTCGGGGTTGGAAGCGACGAAGGAGGAGCAGTAGTAGCAGCCCTCGAGGTCGGCGGCAGAGGCGTAGTCCTGCTCGCCGCCGATGATGCCGGACCAACCGTCGGCACCCATGATGGCGCCGGTGAAGCCCAGCTGGCGGGCCTGGGTGACGATCAGGCCGTCCTCCTGATAGTAGTTAGAGGAGAGGATCGCGTCGGGGCTGGTGGCGATGATGGCGGTGAGCTGGGCGTTGAAGTCGGTGGAAGCCGAGGGATAGCCCTGCTCGGAAGTGACCTCGATGCCGTCGGACTTGCACTGCTCGACGAAGGCGTCGGCAACGCCGGAGGCGTAGTCGTCGCCGGAGTCGAAGATGGTGGCGACCTTCTTGAAGCCCTGCTTCTTGGCGAACTCGCCCATGACCTTGCCCTGGAACGGGTCGGTCACGCAGGCGCGGAAGTAGTTGTCGCCGTAGGAGATGACGTCGGCGGTGGTGGCGGAGGCGGTGACGCAAGGCATGTTGTCGGTCACGGACTTCTGGGCCACGGCGATGGTGGGCTTGGAGGTGACGTCGCCCACGATGGCGGTCACGCCGTCCTCGACGAGCTTGTTGTAGACGGTGACGGCCTCGGTGGCGTCGCCCTTCTCGTCCTGGACATCGGTCTCGACCTGCTTGCCGTTGATGCCGCCGTCAGCGTTGAGCTGCTTGAAGTAGAGCAGCGCGCCGTCACGACAGGCAACGCCGTACTGGGCGACGGAGCCGGTCAGGGGGCCCATGATGCCGACCTTGATGGAGTCGGAAGAAGACGAAGAGGAATCGGACGAGGAGCTGCCGGAGCAGCCAGCAAGGCCAAGGCCGGCGGCCAAGACGCCAGAGAGCTCGACGAACTGTCGACGAGAAACGTTGTTGATCATAAAAATCTCCTCCTTCAAAAGCCACTTCCCTGTGTGAAAGTGATTGAAAGAAGAGTAGCTTCACCCCAGCTAAGTTGGCTACACCAGGCGCGCAACCTTAAACCGAGGGAAACAATAAAGAACCGTTTAGAAACAGTTGGGGCCTAAAAACTAGCGTTTACGACCAGCTTTGAGCCTTTTGCCGATTTCTCGCACACAGATGCAGAGAAGAACGCCAAAGGCCATGCCGCAAAGGTCCAGGCACACGTCGGTTAGCTGGCCGCTTCTCTCGGGGATAAAGAGCTGAATCGTCTCGTCGATAACGGGGACCAGGGCAAAAAGCGCGGTCGCGCGGCGCGGGGCCGTCTTTTGCGGCAGGGTCAGAGCCAGGCTGCGGGCCGCGAAGCCCAAGACGGCGTACTCGGAGAAGTGCGCGGCTTTTCTCACCAGGAAGGTCATGAAGGTTCGCTCGGTGATGCCCAGGGCAACAAAGACCCCGTAGAACATGTCGACAAAACGGCTGCTCTCGGCGCTGGAGTCGACGCCGGGCACCAAGGAGTGGCCCCAGATAAAGAGGACCCACAGGATAAGGAAGATGGTCCAGCCGCGCGTCGCGCACGAGCGGCTGGACCCGGGGTGATTCGTCATAGGTTTTATGCCTCTTGCGCCTTAGGCACGGCAAAGTGCTTGCCCACATACAAAGAGGCGCTGGACGACGCATCGTGACGGCGAGAAGAGCCGGTCTTGCCCGCCTGGGTGCCGCCCTCGACAAGGCGCAGGAAGTTCTTGGAGCTCACGCGCGCGGCCTTGGAGGAGTTGCGCTTGAACTCGTCGTCGATCAGGTAGTCGACGTAGCTCTCGGCGTCGTGGACCTCAGGGTGGCCCGCAGGGTTCTTGAACATGAGGAACGAGGTCGACGCCTCCATGTTGTCGGGCTCGTCCAAGGTGGCGGCGTCGCCGATGTTGTCGAAGAAGGCGGCGTGCACCGGGGCAGCCGCGCCGGTCTCGGAGGGAGCGGTCACGACCTTGGCCACACCCGACTCGGCGGCGATCTTCTCGTCAAGGGAGCGAAGCGAGGTTGCCCAGGCGTCGGCCTCGTCGTTTATGTCGGCAACGCTGCGGTGTTCGGGGTAGACGCCCTCGTCGACGTAGGCGATGCGCTCCGAGATGCTCACGCCGGCGCTCTTCTTGCGGGCCTCGACAAAGAACTTCTCGGCACCGGGGTTGGTGAAATCGGAAGGAATCTCAAGCGAGCCGGAGTCCTCGGCGTAGCCCTTGTTGGAAGAGATGGCGTCTTGGCCCACCGTGGCGGTCCACCAGCCGGTACCAACGTCGCCCACCGAGCCGTCGGCGCGCGTGATCACGGGCATGTCGCTCATGCGCTCGGCGTCGATACGGGCGCGCAGGGTCTCGGCGACGCCGGCGGCGCGGGTGGCCATGCGCTGCTTGAAGGTGTTGCGGCCCACGTAGTTAGTGGCGATATCCTCGTAGTCGGTGGCCTCGTGCGCCTTGCGGGCCGCGGGGGCCTTGGCGGGCAGGGGCTGCTGTGCCGCAGGCTGCGGCGAGAAACGCGCGGCGGGTTTCTTGGGCGATACGGCAGCGGGAGCGGCAGGGGCGTTAGTCGCCTCGTCGTCGAACCAGGGCCTTTGCGTCTCGCCAAAGTTGAGCTGGGGCACATCGCGCTCGCGGCGCTTCTCGGCAAGGGAGCCCACGCCGCTGGCAACAAGGAAGGTTGCTGCGCAGGCCATCACGCCGCCAACAAAACCGCAGGCCAGCGCGGTCTGCGGAGAGGAGTACACAACATCGGCGACGTCTTGGAGTACGGCCGGCATGGCTTGCGCTGGCTGCGGGACGGCAACTGCCCCCGCCGCTACCAGACCTGCGACCACAGCAGGGTTGACGCGCTTAGCCATGGCTTGTGACCTCCTCCATAAAAAGCGGCGAGGAAGCAAAGCGACGACCCACGAAACCAGGACGGTTGTGTACCAAAGGGACCGCCCATAAGGCGGTGATATGGTGTCTGCGGAGGGCATCGTTTTATCTTCATTAACCGCGTGACACATCTAATAGGTGAAACTAAAGCAACTATACCTGCATTTTGTTTGGTTGCAAGACTTGATTTGTTAAAAGACGGGCACGTCAACAAATGAATAAGGCCCAGGTCATGGCGACCCGGGCCTTGGAATCTTTTTTATGGCGAGAAGTGCGCCGCGCTTTATGCGATGTAGTCGCTTTGCTGGGCCTTCTTGGCGCTCTTGATGAGGAACTCCTTGTTGTTGTCGGTGCCCTTGAGGCCCTTGACCAAGGCGTTGGCCGCACGCTCGACGTTGTTCATGTTTGCGAGGATGCGGCGGATGCCCCAAACAAACGGCTGGTAATCGGGCGAGACGAGCAGGTCCTCGTTTCGCGTGCCCGAAGAGACCGGGTCGATGGCCGGGAAGATGCGCTTGTCGGCCAGGTCGCGGTCGAGCTTGAGCTCCATGTTGCCGGTGCCCTTGAACTCCTCGAAGATGACCTCGTCCATCTTGGAGCCGGTGTCGACCAGGGCAGAGGCGATGATGGTGAGCGAGCCGCCGTTCTCGATGTTGCGCGCGGCTCCCAAGAACTTCTTGGGCGGGTAAAGCGCCGCGGAGTCGACGCCGCCCGAGAGAATGCGGCCGCTGGCGGGCTGCGCCAGGTTGTAGGCGCGCGCCAGGCGGGTGATGGAGTCAAGAACCACCACGACGTCTTGGCCCATCTCGACCAGGCGCTTGGCGTGCTCGATCACAAGCTCGCTCACGCGGGTGTGGTTCTCGGCGGGCATATCGAAGGTGGAGGCCACCACGGTGCCCTTGATGGAGCGCTGCATGTCGGTGACTTCCTCGGGGCGCTCGTCCACGAGCAGGCAGAAGAGATGCACCTCGGGGTTGTTGGAGGCGATGGACTGGCAGATTTTCTTGAGCACGGTGGTCTTGCCGGCCTTGGGCGGGCTCACGATAAGGCCTCGCTGGCCCTTGCCGATGGGGCTCACCAGGTCGATGGCGCGGCCGGTGATGGAGTCCTTGCCGCACTCCATGGTGAGACGTTCGTTGGGATAGACCGGCGTGAGGTCGCGGAAGCGCGGGCGGGACTTGAGGTTCTCGGCGGGGCCGCCGTTGACGGTCGCGACGCTTTGCAGCGGCGGGTACTTGGAGTTGCCGCGGCCGGGACCCACGTTGCCGCAGATGTAGTCGCCGGGGCGAAGGCCGAGGCTGCGAACGATCTGCTGGTGGACGAAGGCGTCGTCGTCGCCTTCCATGTAGTTGCCGGTCCTCACCCAGCCGTAGCCCTCGTTGGACATCTCAAGGACGCCCTCGACGGTGCGGAAGCCCTCGGCCTTGGCCGCGGCGGCGTAGATCGCCTCGATGAGGTCGGGCTTGCGGACGCCCACGTACTCGACGCCCAGCTCGGCGGCCTTGGAACGAAGCTCGGCCACCTTCATTTCGGTAAGCTCCTCGCGAGAAAGGCTGGGAGCCGCCTGGACGTCCTGGCCGCGGCGGTTGCGGTTGCGGTTGCGGTTGCGACGGTCGTTGCGGTCGCTGCGGTCGAAGCGGCCGTTGCGCTCTGCCCTGTCGCCGCGGTCGCGCTCGGGCTTGTCGCTCCTCTCGGCGCGGTCGGACTTGTCCTTGCGGTCGGACTTGTCCTTGCGCTCGCCCTTCTCGGCGCGGTCCTCGCGCTCGGCCTTGGCGGGC
>CAVKOL010000012.1:0-27323 GCA_963658035.1 Bacteroidaceae bacterium | reverse complement strand
TCACCGAGGTCATGCTGCGCTACTTCATCGAGAAGGCCCGCGAGCGCCGCTACCCCTGGTCTCCGCGCCCCCGCGTGGTCGTGTGCGTCCCCTCGGGCGTCACCTCCGTCGAGAAGCGCGCCGTCTTCGAGGCCACCATCCAGGCCGGTGCTCGCCAGGCATACCTCATCGAGGAGCCCATGGCCGCCGCCATCGGCGCCGATCTCCCCATCGAGGACCCCACCGGCTCCATGGTCGTTGACATCGGCGGCGGCACCACCGAGGTCGCCGTCATCTCGATGGGCGGCATCGTCGTCTCGCAGTCCATCAGGACCGCCGGTGACGAGTTCGACGCCACCATCTTGCAGCACGTCCGCGACGCCTATAACCTCTCCATCGGCGAGCGCACGGCCGAGGACATCAAGATCAAGGTCGGCTCGGCCGCGCCTTTGGCCGAGGAGCTGGACGTCGAGGTCAACGGCCGTGACGTCATGAGCGGTCTGCCCAAGACCGTACGCATCGAGAGCGAGGAGATCCGCCGCGCCCTCGATCGGCCCTTGGACGAGGTCACCAAGGCCGTCAAGGACGCCCTGGACGTCACGCCGCCCGACTTGGCTTCCGACCTCATGTACTACGGCATCCTCTTGACCGGTGGCGGCGGCATGCTGCGCGGCCTTGACCAGCGCCTTCGCGAGGAGACGGGCGTGCCCGTCAACGTGAGCCCCACGGCCCTGGAAAACGTCGTCAACGGCTGCGCCAAGGTCCTTGAGGCCAACGCCTTGTCCGGTGGCTTTGTCCAGAGCACGGGTCAGTAAACGTGGCTTTCTCTACGCCTGGTCGGCACGGTGCGCCGACGTTGGGAAACAACAACACAAGCGGAGGCGGCAAGCAGCTCATTGTCTGCGTTGCTGTCTCTCTTGTTATATTCACGGTGAGCTGCCGCATGGGGTCGAGCAGCCCGTTCGAGGTTGTGCGCGGTGCCTTCCAAACGGTGACGTCGCCTGTGCGCTACCTTGGCTCCACGGTGTCCGCGCCGTTCCAGGGCCTGGGCAACGTCATTACCAACCTCACCACCGATCAACAGACCTTGTCCGACCTCCAGGCCGAGAACGAGCGTCTGCAGGCGAGAAACGCCGAGCTGGAGGAAGCCGAGCAGACCGCCTCGCGCCTGCAGAGCCTGCTTGATTTGCAGGACAGCTACAGCCTGCAGTCCACGGCGGCCCGCATCATCTCGAGCTCCACCGACTCCTGGACCTCAACGGTCACCATCGACAAGGGGTCGACCTCGGGGCTTACCGTGGGTATGCCCATCATGGCCTCCAACGGCATCATCGGCCAGATCATCCAGTGCAACCCCACCACCTCGGTGGTTCGCCTGGTCACCGACGAGTCCTCGTCCATCTCGGCCATGGTTCAGTCGAGCAGGGCACAGGGTATGATCAACGGCTCGGCCACCGGCCAGGTCACGCTCGAGCTCATCCGCACGGGGCAGACCGTCGAGGTGGGCGACGTCGTGGTGACGAGCGGCCTGGGCGGCGTCTTTCCCAAGGGCCTGCCTTTGGGCCGCGTGACCTCCGTCGAGAACAACCCCGGCTCGCTTTACCTCGACATCGTGGTCGAGCCCTTTGCCCACACCGAGAACAACGAGGAGGTCCTGGTCATCACCTCGCTCACCGAGGGCCAGGAGGCCTCTGCCGAGGACATCGCCGCCGCCGACGCGCAGGAAAACGCCGGCAAGACCACCACGACCGAGTCGAGCGACGCGACCGACTCCTCGACCACCAGCACCGAATAGGACGGGTTTGCCGTAATGCAGATAGCCGATAAACACAGGGACTTCAAGGGCACTGCCATCCTGGCCGTGGTCTGCCTTGTCTTGCAGCTGGCGGTTGCCCCCAACATCGCCTTGGGCAACGGCCGTGCTAACTTTGCGCTGGTCTTCTCGGCATGCTTCGCCTTGACGCAGGGCGGGCCCAGGTCGGCCGTCGTGGGGTTCTTCTCGGGCCTCATCTTCGATCTTTCGGGCACCACGCCCATCGGCCTCATGGCGTTTTGCCTTACCGTTTCCAGCTATTTGCTGGGCGCCGAGTCCCGCAACAGGATGTCCGGCGATTTTGCCGGCTCGGTTATCCAGGCGGCGCTCGCTGCCCTGGGCACGAGCCTGGTTTATTGCCTTTGCATGTTTGTGGTGGGGCAGACCTCGTCTTTTGTCGACGCGCTCTTTTTGCGCGCGCTGCCCATGGCGTTTCTCACCGTCATCGGGTTTCTCCCGTTTGCCTACTACTACTCGCGCGTGCGCACTTCGGGCCCCAACCTGGGGGCGGGTGGCGGCCACTTCTCTAAGAGAGGTCTCTAGGCTCTTATGGACCTCTCGCTCGTCATCATCATCGTCTGCGTCGTCCTGGCGGCGGTGCTTCTCGCCATCTTCTTTGTCTTTGGCAGGGAAGAGGCGCACTTCACGCTGGATATCGGCGGCGGGGCCCCGCGCGCCGCGGGCGGCTCCGATGAATCCGGCGAGAAGAGCATTTCTTCTCGTCTGGTAGGCTTTTGCGTGGTCATCGGCGGTGTATTTGCCGCGCTGGCGGCCCGCTTGTGGTCTATGCAGCTCGTCTCGAGCGACGAGTACGCAGAGCTTGCCGAGTCAAACCGCACGCGCACCGTCACCACGGCAGCCCCGCGCGGGCGCATCCTTGACCGCAACGGCAAAGAGATCGTGACCAACCGTCCGTGCCTCACCGTCACGGCCACCTCCGACGTTGTGGACGACGAGATCGAGATGACCTTGCTGGGCAACCTCATTGGCATGCCTATGCAGGCCGTTCGCCGCAAGATCCAGGACACCTCGCAGGGCGCCCAGAGCGCGCGCACCGTCTCGGTCGACGTGTCGCGCCGCGTCGTGGCCTACATCGGTGAGCACCCCGCGCTCTTTAGCGGCGTCTCGGTTGAGGAAAGGACGCAGAGAAGCTATCCTCTGGGCTCCTTGGCCGCCCACGTCGTTGGCTACACCGGCACCGTCACCGCCGAGCAGCTCAAGCAGACCTCCGACGATGACGACGCTGTCGAGTACAAGTCGGGCGACGTCGTGGGCCAGTCGGGCGTTGAGCTCATGTACGAGAGCGTCCTGCAGGGCATCCGCGGCGAGCAGACCGTCTACGTCGACGCCAGCGGCAATGTCCTGGATACCTCAACCACAATCGACCCGCAAAGCGGCAGCGACCTTTATCTCACCATCGACGCCGACGTCCAGGCCGCGGCCGAGGCTTCGCTCGAGAAGATCGTCGCCATGTGCAAGGAGTCGGGCTACGACTGCACCGGCGGCTCGTGCGTGGCCGTCGACTGCACCAACGGCGAGGTCATCTGCCTGGCAAGCTACCCCACGTACTCGCCCAACATCTTTGTTGGCGGCATCTCGAGCGCCGACTGGTCTGCCTTGCAGGACGAGAACGCCAATTATCCGCTGATGAACCGTGCCATCGCTGGTCAATACCCCTCGGGTTCCACCATCAAGGCTTTAACCACTTTCGCAGGCCTTGACTACGGCATCGTGAGCACCGACGCCTCGTTCTACTGCACCGGTTGGTGGACGGGTTTTGGCGAGGACTACGGCATGTCGTGCTGGACCAAGTACGGCCACGGCGCCGTCAACCTTTCCACCGGCCTCACCAACTCCTGCGACATCGTGTACTACGAGATCGGCAAGGGCTTCTACTACTCAGACAACAGCGAGGGCCTGCAAGAGACCTTCCGTCGCTACGGCTTGGGCTCCACCACCGGCATCGACCTGCCCGGCGAGGCCTCGGGCCGTGTGCCCGACGCCGAGTGGAAGTGGAACTACTTCTCCAATCTCCCAGACGACCAAAGGACCTGGCAGGGCGGCGAGAACTGCAACATCGCCATTGGCCAGGGCGACCTTCTCGTCACCGTGCTGCAGATGGTGCAGGCTTACTGCAGCATCGCCAACCAGGGGCCGGTCTACAAGCCCCACGTCATGAAGAGCGTTAAGAGCCGCCTGGGCTCGGGCTCGGTCATCGACTACAACCCCTCCGAGGTGCGCACCGTCGAGGAGAACCAGACCTACCGCGACATCGTGAAGAGCGGTCTGTACGGCGTGGTCTACGAGGAATCGGCAAGCCAGACCGTCCACTGGACCAACCTCGACGTCACCGTCAACGGCAAGACGGGCACTGCCGAGCAGACCACCAAGGGCGACCCCCTGGGCTGGTTTGTGGGCTATGCCCCGGCCGATAACCCCAAGTACGTCATCGGCGCCAACGTCGACGGCGTGTCTGCGGGTGCTACCTCGGGCATGTTCGTGGTCCGCGACATCTTTGGCGCGATCTACGGCCAGCCCGACGACGTCGACCAGACCATCGGCACCTCTTCCTCAAGAGACTAGGCAAGCGAGAAGACCAGAAAGGGGGCGTAAGGCCCATGGCACAAGAGATGACGGGCGTCGGCACGGCGCAGGGGTTCTTCTCTGCGCTCGGCAATCGCGGCACGGCCCGCGGCGGCGCCCATTCGAGCGTCAAGAAGAACACCGGGCTTACCTCTAAGCTCTACTTTTCCCAGCTCATCCCCGCGGCCCTTCTCGTCATCATGGGAACCGTCACCATTTGGTCGGCGTCCCTCACGATCGACGAGGCAAACTTCAAAAGCCACCTCATCGGTATCGCCTTGGGCATCGTTGCCGCCGCGGTCATCTGGCGCTACGACTACCGCAACTTCGCCAATCTCACGACGGCTCTTTTAATCTTCGACTGCTTGCTCATGGTCATGCCGCATATACCTGGCCTTGGTTACTCGGCCAAGGGCATGACGGGCTGGGTGCAAATCCCGCTGGTCAGGTTTAGGTTCCAGCCCTCCGAGCCATCGAAGATTGTGACGATACTGCTTATGGCCTCGGCCTGCGCCCAGTACAACGGCAAGATCGAGACCTTTGGCGACTACTGCAAGCTGTGCGGCACTCTGCTCTTGCCGCTGGGCCTTCTTGTCGTGACCGACCTGGGTACCTCACTGGTCATCTTGTTCTTGGGCGCCACGGTCATCATTTGCAGCGGAGCTCCCATGAAGTGGGTCTTGCCCACGGTCGGCCTCATCGTGGGCGCGGTCACGATCGTGGTCGTCACCTCGATGACCGACGGCTTGCCGCATATTCTCAAGGAATACCAGCTCAAGCGTCTTATCGTCTTTGTCGACTCGTCGGTTGACCCAACGGGCGACGGCTACAACCTGCAGCAGGCCAAGATCGCCGTTGGCTCGGGCGGCTTTTTGGGCAAGGGGATTGGCAACGCGACGCAGGCGGGCACCGGCTTTTTGCCCGAGGCCCACACCGACTTCGTCTTCGCGCTCTTTAGCGAGGAGTTTGGTTTTCTCGGCGCCATCGTCCTTTTGGCCGTCTTTGCTTGGATGATCTTCTCGACGGTCCTTTTGGCCATGAAGCTCGACGCCCCCTTTGCCAAGCTCGTGCTGGTGGGCTGCGCCGCCATGTGGCTTTTCCAAGTCTTGGAGAACATCGGCATGTGCATCGGTATCATGCCGATTACCGGCATCCCGCTGCCTTTTATCAGCTACGGCTCGTCTTCGATGGTCACGCAGCTGGCCGCAGTGGGTATGGTTCAATCGGTATGGAGACACAGGCAAAAGGCCGCCTAAGGTCTTGAGGCTCGCAGGAAGGATCGATTCGCATGGCTCGAAAGAAGAGTGGCGCAAAGAAGAACACGGGCTTTACGGTGAGCGGCGTCGTGGACGTCGTGGCCTCTGCCCGCGATAGCTTTAGGAGCGCCGACGAGCCCCTGCTTGTGCGCGTGCACGTCGACCCCGATTGCCCCCGTGAGGTTGCCCTGGCCGTCAAGGACGCCCTTGTCCCGCAAAAGCCGCAGGCCACGGTCCAGGTCCGCGGGCTTTCCCTTAACCCGGGCGACGAGTCGGACTGCGACCTGGTCCTTCTCCTTGCCGCGCCCGATACCTCGGCCTGTGCGAAGCTGGCCCGCGGCTACGCGCAGGTCGGCACCGAGTGCGCCTTGGTCGTCGAGTCTGCCGTCGACATCCCGTCTTTGGGCCTTCCCCAAGAACAGCAGGACCTCGTGGGCTGCGTCGCCGCTTCCTCGCCGGAGGCCCTGTTGCCAAAGCTCGCCTGCTGGATGGTCTCGGTAGGGGAGAAGGGCGTGGCGGTTGCCGCGGCCTTCCCGTTTTGCCGCAAGGCCGAGGTCGAGGCCCTGGTGACCAGGTGCTCGTTGGAAAACGCGGCGATCGGCGCCATCGCCTTGGTCCCGGGCTCTGACTTCCCGCTCATGACCGCCAACCAGGCCAAGATGGCCTTCGACATCGCGAGCGCCTACGGCATGGGCATGACGCCCGATCGCGCGCTCGAGATAGCCGGCGTCGTCGCGGCGGGCCTGGGCTACCGGACGCTGGCCCGCACCTTCGCCGGGTTTGTCCCCGGCTTTGGCTGGGTGCTTAAGGCGGGCATCGGCTACGCGGGCACCGTCACCACGGCAAAGGCCGTCGAGGCCTGGCTCACGCGAGACGAGCGCGAGAAACCCCGTCCCAAGAAGACGCAGGCAAGCGTGCCCGCTGACGCCGTGGCGCAGCTGCCCGTCAAGGCTGGTCCCGCTAAAGCAAAAGACAACGGCGCCTTTGAGTACCTCACCCTGTAGCGCCTCTCCCAAAATCAAAGACTCCCAGTTCCCAAGCCCCGAAAGGAGCCTGTGCGCGTGCGCCAGCCCCGAGAAAACCTCTTTCATCTCATCGAGCCCTACCTCGACCGCGTCGAGCACCCTTCTCGCTACCTCGACCACGAGTGGGGAGCCTGCGAGCAACAGGACGGCCCCTTTCACCTGTGCATGGTTTATGCCGATACCTATGAGATCGGCCAGCCCAACATGGCCGTCTCGATTCTTTACAACACCATCAACGCCCAGGAGGGCATGAGCTGCGAGCGCGCCTACCTTCCCTGGAAGGACATGTGTGCCTTCATGCGCGAGGGCGGCGTGCCCATGCTCTCGCTTGAGGGCGCGGCCCCTCTCGCCTCTTTTGACGCCGTGGGCTTCACCTTGGCTCACGAGCTCATTGGCACCAACGTCCTTGAGGCCCTTGACCTGGCCCGCATTGCCATCAAGTCGAGTGAGCGCGACGAGGACGACCCCTTTATCCTTGCGGGCGGCCCCTCGGTTTGGAACTGCGAGCCCTTGTCGCCGGTTTTCGACGCCGTGATGCTGGGCGACGGCGAGAAGCTCATGGTCCAGGTCTGCGAGACGATCCGCGACCTGCGAGCTGCGGGCGCCTCTCGCCAGGATATCCTGCTTGCTTTGGCGGCCCTCGACGGCGTCTACGTGCCGTCTTTATACGAGGTCGTGGTCGACGAGACCTCGACCCGCTGGGGCTACGCGCGTCCTTTGCCGGGAACCCCCGCCAAGCCGGTTGTCACCAAGGCCTGCATCCCAGACCTTGCCGCCACGCCTGCAATCGCGCAAAAGATCGTGCCTTACATGGGCATCGTCCAGGACCGCATGTCGCTGGAGATCCTGCGCGGATGCGCCCGCGGCTGCCGTTTTTGCCAGGCCGGCATGACGTATCGCCCGGTGCGCGAGCGCCCCGCCGAGCAGATCATCGAGGCCGGTGAGCGCGGCCTTTTGGAGAGCGGCCACGACGAACTCTCGCTCACCTCGCTTTCCACCACCGACCACTCCCAGTGCGCCTACATCTTGAACTCCCTGCACGAGCGCCTGTCCAACAAGGGCATCCGCGTGTCCATCCCTTCTCAGCGCCTTGACTCCTTTGGAGTCGAGATGGCGGCGGCCGTGGGCACCGGCAAGCGCGGCGGCCTCACCTTCGCCCCCGAGGCGGGAAGCCAGCGCCTGCGCGACGTCATCAACAAAGGTGTCACCGAGAACGACCTAGAAAACGCGGCGAGAAACGCCTTCAAGATGGGTTGGCGCCGCTGCAAGCTCTACTTCATGATGGGCCTTCCCACCGAGACCGACGACGACATCGTGGGCATAGCAAACGCCGCCCAGCGCGTGCTGGACATCGGCCGCGAGGTCGTGGGCAGGGGAGTGAAGTCGGGGATCACGGTCTCCATCTCGGTCGCCGTTTTTGTCCCTAAGAGCTACACGCCCTTCCAGTGGGCCCCGCAGCTCGAGCCCGATGAGGTCAAGCGGCGCCAGCAGCTGCTGCTTCACTCCTGCAAGGACCGCTCGATCCGCGTTGCCTATCACGACTCGGGCACCTCGCTGGTCGAGGGCGCGCTTTCCAAGATGGGCCGCGGGGGCTTTGGCCTTTTGTACGAGGCCTGGAGGCTCGGTTGCTGTTTCGACGCATGGACCAGCGAGTTCAACTTCGATCTGTGGCAACAGGCGGCGGCCAACGTGGGCATCGACCTGCAAGATGTGGCCTGCGAGCAGTTTGACCTGGATGTGCGCCTCCCGTGGGACCACACGTCGCCCGGGGTCTCTAAGGGGTTCCTGCAGCGAGAATGGCGCCGCGCGGCGCAAGGGACCACGACCGCCGACTGCACCCGCGGCACCTGCGCGGGTTGCGGCGTTTGCCCCACCCTTGGTGTCAAGAACAACCTTTGCGAGGTGCGCGCATGACGGCCCGTCCGCAGCCCTGGGGCGACGCGAAGCCCCAAGACATGTCGATCATCAAGGACCTCGACCGCCTGCGCGTCGAGTACATAAAAGACGACCGCCTGGCCTACCTCGGCCATCTCGAGGTGCTGGAGACCATCAACCGCTGCATCCGCCGCGCCCAGCTGCCTTTTTCCATCGGCAACGGCTTTGCGCGTCGCATGCGCATCCAGTTCTCGCAGGCGCTGCCTGTGGGCGCCTCGTCTACCTGCGAGTACTTTGACCTGCGCTTGAATGAGCACGTGGATGCCCAAGAGGCCCTTGAGCGCCTGGCCGCGGCGACGCCTCCCGCGCTCGCGCCAAAACGGGCCGCCTATATCGAGGGCCGCGTGCCCGCGCTCGAGGCCTGGCTCAACCGCGCCGAGTGGGATGTGCGCCTGGTCGGCGCGGGCGTCGGCGCCGCCGAGCTCGAATACCTTCTCGCAAAGACAGCTGCGCAGGGCACCTTAAGCTACATGCGCGGAGACAAGCCCAAGACCGTAGATCTCACAAGCGCGCTTGTGTCCTTCTCGGCTGCCGAGGAAGGCCGCGACCTGCGGCTCGTTTTGCATACCCGCTCGTCCAACGAGGGCGCCTTGCGGCCCCGCGTCCTTCTCGACGCCGCCTTGGCGCACAGCGAGGCGCCTTACCGCGCCCTCAAGGTCGCGCGCGTGGGCCAGTGGCACGAGGACGCTGATGGTCATCTTGTGAATCCTCTCTAGATGTTGTGCCATCCACGCGCTTTACCACTATTCTTTTCAAGGTTGCAAACACGTTTTGATGCATGAATGTCATTTCTGTTTCCCTGATGATATTCGCAGGTCACGCCAGACTTGGTCATTGACGCGTATTTGTGCCGTAGGTAGAATTAGTGATTGTTGCACTCACGCCAGCAATGAAGGGTTCTAAAAATGTACGCAATCGTAGCAACTGGTGGCAAGCAGTATAAGGTTGCCAAGGGCGACGTCATCGACGTCGAGAAGCTCAATGCGCAGCCTGGCGATAAGGTCGAGCTTCCCGTTCTTCTTCTGAACGACGGCGAGAAGACCATCGTTGGCTCTGCCCCTCTTCAGGACAAGAAGGTCACCGCCGAGGTTGTGGAGCAGTTCAAGGGCGAGAAGCTCCTCGTCTTCAAGTTCAAGAAGCGTAAGCGCTATCACCGCGCCAACGGCCACCGTCAGCAGCTGACCAAGATTCAGATTGTTGAGATTCCGGCTTAGTCTCTTTTTGAAGCAAGATTATCTTCACCACCAGAAGGCAGGTAAATTATGGCTCACAAGAAAGGTCTCGGCTCGTCTCGTAACGGCCGCGATTCCAACGCTCAGCGTCTTGGCACCAAGCGCTATGGCGGTCAGGCCGTGAAGGCCGGCGAGATTCTCGTCCGTCAGCGTGGTACCCACATTCACCCCGGCGAGAACGTCGGTATCGGCAAGGACGACACCCTGTTTGCTCTTGCTGCCGGCACCGTTGAGTTCACCAAGGGTGTTCGCCACATGGTGCACGTTCGCACCCAGGCATAGAGCCTAAAATAACGGCTTGTTGGGGACCTCGTTATACGGGGTCCCTTTTTGTGTATTTCTCGGCATAGGACATGAAGGAGCGTCTTAGTGGACACCTTTACCGATTTATCCCACATCAACGTCAAGGGCGGCGACGGCGGCGCTGGCTGCATGTCCTTTAGGCGCGAGGCCTTTGTTCCCAAGGGCGGCCCCGACGGCGGCGACGGCGGTGCCGGCGGCTCGGTGGTCATCGAGGCCGACGCGCAGCTGTCCTCGCTCATCGACTACCGCTACAAGCACCACTTCAAGGCCGAGCGCGGCACGCACGGCCAGGGTGCCCGCAGGCACGGTCGCGACGGCGAGGACCTGGTGCTTCGCGTTCCCGTGGGCACCGTTGTGCGCGAGCTGGACGCCGCCACGCAGACCCCCGTCGAGACCCTGGCCGACCTCACCCAGCCGGGTGAGCGCGTGGTCGTGGCCCCCGGCGGCATGGGCGGCCGCGGCAACATCCACTTCGTGACCTCGGTGCGCCGCGCCCCTGCTTTTGCCGAGAAGGGCGAGCCCGCCCTTGAGCACTGGATCGAGCTCGAGATGAAGCTCATGGCAGACGCCGCCCTGGTGGGCATGCCGTCTGTGGGCAAGAGCTCGATCATCGCGCGCATCAGCGCCGCCAGGCCCAAGATCGCCGATTACCCCTTCACCACGCTGATCCCCAACTTGGGCGTGGCGCGCGCCGCCAACGGCCAGTCCTTCGTCGCTGCCGACGTCCCCGGCCTTATCGAGGGCGCGAGCGAGGGCAAGGGCCTGGGCCACCAGTTCCTGCGCCACATCGAGCGCACGGCACTTATCCTGCACGTGGTTGACCTCACGGGCGGCTTTGAGGGCCGCGACGTGATCGAGGACTACCAGACCATCAACGCCGAGCTCGAGGCCTACGCCTCCGAGCTGGCCGAGCGCCCCCAGGTGGTCGTCGCCAACAAGTGCGACCTGCCCGAGACCGAGGAGGCCTGCGAGCGCCTTCGCGCTCAGGCCGAGGCCGACGAGCGCCCGTTCTTTGCCGTCTCGGCCGCGACGGGCCAGGGCTTGGACGAGCTTGTCTCCTATGTGGCCGCCCAGGTGGCCGAGATCCGAAGCCACATCGAGGCGACGGCCCCCAAAGAGGACCTTTCGGCCAAGTGGGAGCAAAACCGTCTGCGCCGCGACAACGCCGTGCGCATCAAGCGCGAGGAGCGCCACGCCTGGCGCGTCTCGGGCAACTCCATCGAGCGTATGGTCGTCCAGACCGACTGGGAAAACGACGAGGCCGTGGCCTACTTCCAGCACCGCCTTGAGAGAAACGGCCTGGACGCGCGCCTGGCCAAGGCGGGCGCCGTCAACGGCGACGAGATCCGCATCCTGGGCTTTGCCTTCACCTACGAGGGCGAGGAGGCCGCGGCACCCGCCGCCGAGGAGCTGGACTTCGTCGACGACGTGGACGCGACCGAGGAAGAAGAGCTTTAGATGGCCGCCCCGCTGTTGGTCTTCAAGATCGGCTCTTCCACGCTGGTCGATAAAACCGGTGCCCTTGACCAGGCCTTTATTGCGACTCTGTGCGACCAAATCGTCGAGTTGAGGTCTCGTGGCTGGTCTGTGGTCGTCGTGTCCTCGGGTGCCGCCGCAGCCGGCCGCGACGCCCTGGGTTTCTCCGCGCGTCCCACCGACATCGCAGACCTCCAGGCTTGCGCCGCGGCCGGCCAGGCCGTGCTTACCGAGGCCTACGCCCAGGTCCTGCGCGAGCGCGGGATCTCGTGCGCCCAGGTTCTTCTCACCCGCCGCGACGTCGTCGACCGCGATGGCTATCTCAACGCCCGCAACACCTTGTGCCGCCTGCTTGAGCTGGGCGCCGTTCCCGTGGTCAACGAGAACGACACGGTCTCGGTCGCCGAGTTCACCTTTGGCGACAACGACATGCTCGGCGCCATCGTCGCGGGACTGGTGGCGGCCGACCTCTACGTCATCATGTCCGACGTCGACGGCCTCTACACCGCGAACCCCCAAAAGGACCCCACGGCCAAGTTGATCGAGCGCGTGGACCACATCGACCAGAGCATCTCGGCCATGGCGGGAGATAGCGCCTCGGCCTATGGCACCGGCGGCATGTCCTCTAAGGTCCGTGCCGCTCGCGCCATGATGGCGGCCGGCATCCCCACCGTTATCTGCGAGGGCAGACGCCCGGGCGTCCTTCTCGACGTGGTGGGGGAGAAGGGCGTGGGCACGCGCTTCGAGCCCGCCCAGGACGCCGGCCACGAGAACGGCCGCAAGCTCTGGATCGGCCTGGCCGAGGTCGTGCGTGGCACGCTCACCCTTGACGACGGCGCCGCTAAGGCGGTTTTGGACAAGGGCGCGTCGATCCTTCCCGTGGGCGTCGCTGCCGTGACCGGCGACTTTGCCAGCGGAGAGGTGGTCAACGTTACGAATCTTGACGGAAACCTCATCGGGCGCGGCGTCGTGCGATACTCAAGCGAGGATATGCAGAGGGTCCGCGGCCTAAAGCTCGATGTCATCGCCCGTTTCTTGGGCGACGCCGCCGCGGTTCCCGCCGTGCATCGAGACGAGCTTCTCGTTTTCTAAGGAGAATGGCATGGGTCAAGCCACCGATAAAGCACAGCGAGCCCACGACGTCGCGCCGCAGGTAGCCGCGGCCTCGGCATCCGTGAGATCTGCCGCCATCGCCCGCGCCGCTGCCCTCATGAGGCAAAACGCCGCCGCTATCGTCGAGGCCAACGGCAAGGACCTGGCACGCGCCCGTGACAACGGAATGAGCGCCCCTTTGCAGGACCGGCTAGCCTTGAGTACCGAGCGCATCGAGGGCATCGCCCAGGCGCTCGAGAGCATCGCCGCCCAAGCCGACCCCTTGGGTCACGTCCTTGGCGGCCACCAGCTTGACAACGGCCTGGTCATCGAGCAGGTGCGCGTTCCTTTGGGCGTCGTCGCCATCATCTACGAGGCGCGCCCCAACGTGACGGCAGACGCCTTTGCCCTGTGCCTTCGCTCGGGCAACGCCTGCGTGCTTAAGGGTGGCTCAGCGGCTGCCCAGACCTGCGAGGCCATCGTCGCCCTTTGCCAGCAGGCCTTGGTCGACGCGGGCCTTCCCCAAGACGCCGTGCAGTACGTGTTGGACGACGCCTCGCATACCCAGACGGCCGAGTTGCTTGAGGCCACGGGCCTGGTCGACGTCGTCATCCCGCGCGGCGGCGCCTCGCTGATCCGCACCTGCGTCGAGGGCGCCAAGGTGCCCATCATCGAGACGGGCACCGGAAACTGCCACATCTACCTGCACCGTGATGCCAGCGTTGCCAAGGCCGTGGACATCTGCGTCAACGCCAAGACCTCGCGCCCCGGCACCTGCAACTCCGCCGAGTCCCTTCTCGTCGACTCCTGCGCCGCCCACGAGCTTCTTCCCGACGTCATCGCAGCCTTAACCGAGAAGGGCGTGGAGCTTGTTGGCGATGCGTTAGCCTGCGAGGTCGCCGCGACCTGTGGCGTTCCCATGTCGCCCGCCACCAAAGACGATTGGGGCACAGAATACCTGGACCTTAAGATGAGCGTCGCCTGCGTCGAGGACATCGACCAGGCGATCGCCCACGTCAACCGCTACGGCACAAAGCACTCCGAGGCCATCGTCACCGAGTCCTACGAGGCCGCGCAAAAATGGCTCGCGGGAATCGACGCTGCGGCTGTCTATGTCAACGCGTCGACGCGCTTCACCGACGGCGGCGTGTTTGGCCTTGGGGGAGAGATCGGCATCTCGACCCAGAAGCTCCACGCACGTGGCCCCATGGGCGCAGACGCGCTTACCACCACGAAGTACCTTATTCGCGGAAACGGGCAGACGCGATGAGCGGGGTCCTTACATCTGCCGTATGCGACCTGCCCGAGCTGGGCGCCGACCCCAACCGCACCTATCGCCTGGGCATCATGGGCGGCACCTTCGACCCTATCCACAACGGTCACCTGGTCGCGGCCGAGCAGGCCTTCGGCGACCTTGAGCTCGACGTCGTCGTCTTTATGCCGGCGGGCTCTCCCGCCTTTAAGCAGGACAAGCAGGTCACCTCTAAGGAAGACCGCTTTGCCATGACCTTGCTGGCGACGTCCAACAACCCGCATTTCTTGGCCTCGCGCTTCGAGGTCGACCGCGAGGGCGTCACCTACACCGCCGAGACCCTGCGCCGCCTGCGTGCCCACTACCCGGATAACGTCGAGTTCTACTTCATCACCGGTGCCGACGCGATCAACGAGATCGTGACCTGGACCGATGCCGCCGAGATCGCCCGCCTGGCGCATCTGGTTGGCGCGACCCGCCCCGGCTACGACCTCGACAAGGCCTGGGACACCATCGCGGCATCTGGTTTGGACTTTGATGTGACGTATCTCTCGGTGCCGGCGCTTGCCATCTCTTCGAGCTACCTGCGTAAGCGCGTGGGCGCTTCTCAGAGCCTGCGCTATCTCACTCCCAACTCGGTGGCCGGCTACATCCAAAAGAAGGGCCTTTACGGTAGCATGCCGTCCAATTACGGCCACACGGGGAGCGTCATCGTATGAGCACGTCATCGCAGCAGGTCCCGGCGTCATTCACGGTCGAGCAGCGTCAAGTGGTTCAAACTCTTATGCACGACCTCGAGGCGCAGCTGGCCCTTAAACCCAAGCGCTTCACGCACAGCCTGGGAGTGGCCCAGACGGCTTATGACCTTGCCAATCTCTACGGTGTCGACCCCTATGACGCCTATGTGGCGGGCCTTCTCCACGACTGGGACAAGGCGGCGCCCAAAGACGAGCTGGTGGCACGCGCCAAAGCCCTGGATATCGACCTGGGCGTCGATTACGCCCTGGTAGAGCCCCTGCTGCACGGCATGGTTGCGGCAAAGGAGCTGCCGGGCCTGTACCCCTGGCTCTCGGCAGAAATCCTGCAGGCCATCGCCGTCCACACCACCGCCGCGGCCAAGATGACCAACCTTGACATGGTCCTTTTTGTCGCCGACGGCATCGAGCCAAACCGCAAGGCCTCCCCGGGAATCCAAAAAACCCGCGACCTGGTGGGCAAGGTGGGCCTCGAGGACCTCTTTTGGGATTCCTTTAGCGGTGGCGTAGTCTATGTGATCGAGACAAACCGCTATCTTTGGCCTGGTACTATAGACATCTACAACAGCTGGGCCCTCCTCCGCGCCCGCTCGTAGCAGCAAGTTACAATCGTTTAGTTTGGAGTTTTATCTATGGCAGCAACCTCTTTGCAGATCGCCCAGGTGGCCGCGACGGCCGCGGACGATAAGAAGGCGACCGACATCTGCGTTCTTGACCTCACCGGCAAGACCGATGTCTGCGACTACTTCGTTATCTGCACCGGTTCCAACAACCGCCTGGTAGACGCCGTCGTCGATGAGATTCGCGAGAAGGTCTCCAAGAACTTTGGCCTAAGCCCTCTTTCCTGCGAGGGCCGCGAGGGCCTGCGCTGGGTCCTTGTCGACTACGGCGCGGTCGTCGTGCACGTCTTCACGCCCGAGATGCGCGACTTCTACCGTCTTGAGCGCCTGTGGGGAGACGCCCCGCGCGTCGAGCTCAACCTCGAGGGCGCCATCGACGAGGCCGGCGTCGAGTACGAGGCCGAGCCTTCCCGCGTCGATGGGGAAGAGGCCTAAGGGCCGCAGGCGGCCTATCTATAGATCGGCTTAGTCCTTGTTTTGGGGCGCCGTGTCCGAGGTCTTCTCGCTAAAGCGAAGCTCACGACCTTGCGACACGGCGCCTTCTCCAAAGCGCGCGCGAATCTGGTCGGTGGTCTTAGAAAGGCCTGACGTGTCGCGACGGGGCGCCGCAGCGTCTTCCTGCGCCCCAAAAAGAGCCATCTGCTGCTCGGTCGGTTCGTCGAAGTGCGAAAGCCCCACGCCCACCAGGCGAACCGGCATACCCGGCGACCAGATTTGGCGCAAAAGTCCTATGGCCTTGGGGCAAAACACCCGCTCGTCGTCGGTGGGCGCGTCAAGGCGCGTCTGCGCCGTCTTCCCGTGACAGGCGTCGTACTTGATCTTGAGGGTCAACGTGGCACCTGCCAGGCCTTTCTTTCGCAGACGACGCCCGCATAGCGTTCCCACGTGCCAAATGGCGGCCTGGATGTCTTTCTCGGCGAGAAGGTCCTGCGTGAAGGTTCGCTCGTTCGAGACCGATTTGACCTCTTCTGGCTCGTAGGCGTTTGCGACGGCGCTCACCTCGCGTCCCTGCGACCTAAGAACCATGCGCGGGCCCACGACACCAAACTCTGCCTGCATCTTATTGACATCTGCGCGGGCAAGCTGCCCCAAGGTCTTGATGCCCATCGAGGCCAGGCGAGACGCGCTCGCGTGCCCGATCCCGCTCATGGCGCCCACCGGCAGCGGGGCCAAAAACGACGCCTCGCAGCCGGGCCACACCACGGTAAAGCCGCGGGGCTTCTCTTTCTCAGAAGCGATTTTTGCGATGGTCTTGTTGGTCCCTAGGCCGATCGAGCACGTGACTCCCAGCTCGCGCACGCGCGCCTGGATCCTTTGGCATATCTCAACAGGGCTTTCTTTGGAAAAACGCCCCGGCGTGACGTCGAAGAAGGCCTCGTCGATCGAGACCTGCTCGACAAAGGGCGTCTCGTCCATGAGGATGGCCATGACCTGGGCAGACATCTGCCGATAGCGGTCGAAGTGGCCTTGCGTCCAGATGGCCTGGGGGCACAGCCTCTCGGCCTGGGCAGACGGCATGGCCGAGTGCACACCGAACTTGCGGGCCTCGTACGACGCGGTAGAGACGACGCCTCGCTTGTTTGCCGACCCGCCCACGATAACGGGCTTGCCGCGCCACTCGGGGTGGTCCAGCTGCTCAACCGAGGCAAAGAAGGCGTCCAGGTCAAGCAGGCCTATCGCCTTGCCGTTCCAGGTAAGGGCGCCAGAAAACGAAGCGTCTTGCGCTACGGGGTTTGTCGTCTTAGGGTCTTTCATGCCTCCATTATAGGAAGACGTGGAAGGTGGTTCCCTCGCTTAGGCTGCTGGTGGCCCAGATTTTTCCGCCGTGCGCGTCGACGATGCTCTTGGCGATCGCCAGGCCCAGGCCAAAGCCGCCGGTCTGCTGGCGGGTCCTGGCCTCGTCGGTGCGGTAGAAGCGGTCAAAGAGATGCTCGAGGTCCTTTTGGTCGATCGTGGGGCCGGAGTTGTTGACCTCAAGCAAAGTGTTCTTGCCGGTCTTCTTAAGCGTGACCGTGACCGGCTTGTTCTTCTCCGAGTACTTGGTGGCGTTGTCCAGCAAGGTCTTGACCACGCGCTCGAGCTGCACCTTGTCGCCGTTGACCACGACGTTTTGCTGCAGGTCTGCCTCGATGGAGCAGCCGCGCTCGAAGGCGAGGGCGTCGAACTCAAGGACGGCGTTGTCCACGGCGTCGGTGAAGCTGAAGTCGACCATCTGAGGCTTGGCCGTGGTGCCGCTGGCCTTGTTCTCGTCGGCCCTTGCCAAGGTGAGAAGGTCCTCTACCAGGGTCTTCATGTGCGCGGCCTCGTCTGCCGTGATGTCGATCCAATGCTTGGAGTCGCCGGGCAGCCCCTTGTCCTTTTGCAGGATCTGCAGGTTGGCGATGATGACGGCAAGCGGCGTCTTGAGCTCGTGCGAGGCGTCAGAGATAAAGCGGCGCTGCTGGTCCCAGGCGATCTCGACCGGCTTCACGGCGCGCTTTGCCAGCTCGCGCACCACAAGCCACAGCGCCAGCATCGAGATGACGACGATCACGGCGTCGATTCCCAGCTGCTTGAAGAAGGTGGTGTCTCGCCCGCGCGTGTCGCAGATGGCTATACGGTAGCCCCACGACGTCTCTTTCTTCATCCACGCCAAGTGGTGCTCGTAGTCGGTGCCCTGGTCCTCGGTCGAGCAGGATGCGGAGAAGAGCAGCTCGTCCAAAAGGTCGCTGTCGATGTCGACGGGCGAGTCGCTCTTGCTCAGCATGATGCCGCCCGCGTTTGCGTCCACGGTGATGACCAGCATGCTGTCGGCGCCGCCCGGCCCAAAGCCCGAGTCGCCCATGCGGGCGCTTCTCGCGTAGCCGTCTTCCAGGCTTTTTGCGAGAAGCGCCCAAGTGGTCGAGGTCTGCGTGGTCCAGTTGGCGACCAGCGTCGACCCCAAGGCCACGATAAGCACCAACCCCGTCAAGGACATGGTTATAAGCGTGAGCTCGCGTTGAAGCTTCTTTAGCATGGGGACCTCTGCGGCGTGTCCGGCTGCGTGTTGGCGTTAGTTCTCGGCGTTGTCGAAGACCTCCAGGCGATACCCCAGCATGCGCAGGGTCGTGACCTGGACCTTCGAGCCGATGTGCGCCAGTTTCTTGCGAAGGAACGAGATGTAGGCCTCGACGGAGTTCTCGGAGGCCTCGGCGTCGGCGCCCCACACGCGGGTGAGAAGGTCCTGCTTAGAGACCACGCGAGACGAAGAGCTCATAAGGGTGCTCATGACCTCGAACTCCTTGCCCGAAAGGTGCACGCTCTTCTCGGCGCAGGAAAGGTCGTGGGTAGAGAGATCCAAGGTGATGTCGGCAAAGGTCACCTCGTCGATCACCACGTCGCCGCGGCGGCGGGTGAGGGCGCGCAGGCGGGCGAGAAGCTCGGGCGCGTCGAAGGGCTTGGTCATGTAGTCGTCGGCGCCGGCGTCCAAGCCCTCGACCTTGTCGCTCGTGGAGGTCTTGGCGGTGAGCATGAGCACCGGGGTCGAGATGTCGCTGTGGCGAAGCTCGTTGACGACCTCGTAGCCGTTCATCTGGGGGAGCATGACGTCAAGCACGATGGCGTCGTACAGGCCGCTCTTGCCGCTCATGAGGCCGGCCTTGCCGTCATAGACGGCCTCGGCGTTGTAGCCGTCGTCCTGCAGAATCTTGACGATGGCGTCTGCAAGGTTGCGCTCGTCCTCAACAACAAGGATATTCATGGGACCCTCTCTTTCAGCTAACTGATAGATGATGGTTCAATGCTATCTGCTAGGACTTAAATTCGCCTGAACCGGGGTTTTCCTCGCGTTCTCAGCACGCAGCATTCACAAAAACTGCACCTTGTCAGCAGCTATAACAGTCGTAAACTGTATGACTGTTCTGTGGCTTGCGGTGCGGCCTACCCAAATACTACGTGCACCGCCCGTATGGAGGAGTTTTAATTGGCAGTCAAGATTCGCCTGGCCCGTCACGGTGCCAAGAAGCGTCCGTACTACCGCGTTGTCGTCGCTGACAGCCGCATGCCCCGCGACGGCCGCTACATCGAGCTCGTTGGTCGCTACAACCCGCTGACCAACCCCAAGACCATCGACATCAACATCGAGAAGGTCGACGAGTGGGTCGCCAAGGGTGCCCAGCCCACCAACACCGTTGCTCACCTTATCGACATCGCCCGTGGCGACAAGCCCGCTGCCGAGAAGAAGGCCAAGCTTTCCAAGAAGGCCGCCGCTAAGGCCGCTGCCGCCGCCGAGGCCGCCGCTGAGGCTGACGCCGAGTAGTCTGCGTGGTCGATAACATGGAGACCACGCAGGACACCGAGCTCGTCGCCGAGGAAGAGGAGATGGCCTCCGACAAGGTCGCCGATCTTGTCGAGTACATCGTCTGCGGACTCGTCGACGACCAGGATGCGGTCTCCCTTGACGTGACCGACGGCGAGGAGGGCTCCCTCATCGAGGTGAGCTGCTCCGAGGCCGACGCAGGCCGTGTCATCGGCCGTAAGGGCCGTACCATCAAGGCAATCCGCACGCTCGCCCGCGCCTTGGGCCAGCGTGTCGGCACCGACGTCGAGGTTGAGGTCGTAGGCTAGCGCCAATGCAGCAACGCTTTAAGTGCATAGCCCGTGTGGAGAAGACCCACGGGAGAAAAGGGGAGGTCGTGACGGTTCCCGCCCACGGCCTTCCCTCACTTATGCGTAAAGGCATGAAGGTGGCCGTGGTCCCGCCCGCCCTCAAGGGGTCGCGCTGGCACGAGGTGCTGCGCGTCGAGGGCGACGACCGTGCGGGCAGCCTGGTCGCTCTTTCCGGCGTGGGCGACATCGCCGCGGCGCAGGAGCTGGTGGGCAAGTACATCCTAGCCTATGCCGACGATCTGCCCGACGACCTTGCCCTGCACGACCCGCGCGCATTGATCGGCCGCGAGGTCCACCACGTCACGGGCAAGGCCTTAGGCGCCATCACTGAGGTCATGGTCGGCCCCGCAAACGATGTGTGGGTCATCGAGGGCGAGATGGGCGAGGTCCTTCTCCCCGTTATCGATCAAGTTGTTATTGACGTGCCCGAACAAGGCGCAATTACCGTCGACGCCACAGGCTTTGTGGGAAAGGTTGATCTTTGATGCACTTTGAGATCGTCTCGACCATTCCCCAGGTATTTGCCCCTTATTTGGACACCTCTATCCTGGGCCGCGCCCAGAAAAAGCAGGTCTTTACCTATGACGCCTACGACCTTCACGACTGGTCGCAGGATAAGCACAAGAAGGTGGACGACTACACCTTTGGCGGGGGGCAGGGCCTTCTCATGAAGCCGGCCCCCATTTTTGACGCGGTGGAGCAGATCTCGGCCTCCAAGCCGTCCAAGCCCTGCGTCGTGTTCTTCTCGCCGGTAGGAAAGCCGTATACGCAGGCCTGTGCCGAGCGTCTCTCGCACGAGGAGCGCGTGATCTTTGTCTGCGGGCGCTACGAGGGCATGGACGAGCGCGTCTATTCCCTGGCAGACGAGGTCTTCTCGCTGGGCGACTACGTCTTGACCGGGGGAGAACTGGCCGCCATGGCCGTTATCGATTCGGTCGTGCGCCTGCTTCCCGGGGGCCTTGGCAACGACAAGAGCGCCGAGGACGAGTCCTTCTCCGATGGCCTTCTCGAGTACGCGCAGTACACCCGCCCGGCGACCTTCCGCGACATGGAGGTGCCCGAGGTTCTTTTGTCGGGCAACCATGGCGAGGTCGACAAATGGCGCCGCAAGAGCTCCATCGAGCGCACGGCCAAGTGGCGCCCCGACCTTCTCGCCGCCGCCGACCTCACGCCCGACGAGCGCGCCTTCGCAGACTCGCTTTTACCCCAAGACTCTTAAGGGAGGCCTTCCATGGCACAAAAGCGCGAATCGCACCTTCGCGGTGCCCTTGAGCTCGTCTTATCCGTTGTCGTCGCCATCGGCATCGCGGTTTTTTTGCGCACCTTCGTGATCGGCGTCTACCAGGTGCCCACCGGCTCCATGTTGGAGACCATCCAGGAAGGCGACCTTTTGGTGGGCGAGAAGGTCTCGCTTAAGGCCGCAGGCCCCAGCCAGGGCGACGTCGTGACCTTCGACAGCCCCATGAGCCCGGGAACCACCTTGATCAAGCGCGTGATAGCCACGGGCGGGCAAACGATCGACCTTCGCGACGGCATCGTCTACGTGGACGGCCAGGCCCTGGACGAGAGTTCCTACACGCTGGGCAAACCCACCGAGTCGCTTTCTAACTACGAGGGCTCGGCCGGCATCGAGTACCCGTACACTGTGCCCGCCAACTGCGTCTTTGTAATGGGCGACAACCGCACTAACTCATTGGACTCGCGCTACTTTGGACCCGTCTCGGTGAGTGCGGTAACATCAAAGGCGCTTTTCATCTATTGGCCGCTGAACGACATCAGGACTTTGTAAGCAACCGCTTTGGCAAAAGGGGAGACTTATATGAACAAAAACGCCCTCACGTTCCAAGACATGATCTTAGAGCTTGAGCATTACTGGGCAAAGCAGGGCTGCACCGTCATGCAGCCCTACGACTCCGAGGTGGGCGCCGGTACCTTCCACACCGCCACCACGCTTCGCAGCCTTGGCCCCGCGGCTTGGCGCACCTGTTACCCGCAGCCCTGCCGCCGCCCCGCCGACGGCCGCTACGGCGAGAACCCCAACCGTATGCAGCACTACTACCAGTTCCAGGTCATCTTGAAGCCCTGCCCGGTTGACTCGCAGGACCTCTACCTGGGCTCCTTGAAGGCCATTGGCCTCGACCCCGACGAGCACGACGTGCGCTTCGTCGAGGACGACTGGGAGAGCCCCACGCTCGGCGCCTGGGGCCTTGGCTGGGAGGTCTGGATGGACGGCATGGAGGTCACCCAGTACACCTACTTCCAGCAGGTGGGCGGCATCGAGGTCGACCCCGTGCCGGTCGAGATCACCTACGGCCTCGAGCGCATCGCCATGTACGCCCAGGGCGTCGACTCTGTCTATGACCTGGTGTGGAGCTACCTGCCCGACGGCACGCCCATGACCTACGGCGACGTTTTCCACGAGAACGAGTTCGAGTTCTCGACCTACAACTTCGAGGTCGCCGACGTCGACATGATGCGCCGCAAGTTCGACGAGTACGAGGCCGAGTGCCACTCGTGCCTGGACCACAAGCTGCCGCTTCCCGCCTACGACTGCGTCATGAAGTGCAGCCACGCCTTCAATATCCTGGACGCCCGCGGTGCCATCTCGGCCACCGAGCGCGCCAACTACATCCTGCGCGTGCGCAGCGTGGCCAAGGCCTGCTGTGAGTCTTATCTCGCCGAGGTCGCCTCTAAGACCAAAGACGACAACAAGAATGGGGAGGTGGCGTAGATGAGTGACGCAACCTGTGATTTTCTGTTCGAGATCGGCTGCGAGGAGATGCCCTCCGCGCCGTTGATGAACGCCGCCAAGCAGCTTCCCAAGCTCGTGGTCTCGCGCCTTGACGCGGCGGGCCTGGCCCACGGCGAGGTGCGCGTGATCTCGACCCCGCGCCGCCTGGCCGCCATCGTGGCCAACGTCGCCACCCAGACCGAGGCCATCCACGAGGTCATGCGCGGGCCTAAGGCCCAGATCGCCTTCGACGCCGACGGCAACCCCACCAAGGCCGCCCAGGGCTTTGCCCGCAAGTGCGGCATCGATGCCTCTGAGCTTACCCGCAACGTCGCCGAGGACGGTAACGAGTACGTTTTTGCCGAGAAGAACGTCCCCTCTGCTCCCGCCATGCCGATCCTGTCGGCCTTGGGCCACGACGTCATCGCAGCCATCGAGTGGCCCAACTACCGCTCCCAGCGCTGGGGCTCCGAGCACGAGACCTTCGTGCGCCCGATCCGCTGGATCTGCGCCCTTCTTGGCAGCGAGGTCGTGCCCGTGACCTACGCCGACGTCACCAGCTCCAACGTCACCTATGGCCACCGCGTCCTGGGCCCCGGTGCCCACGCCGTGAGCGAGCCTGCTACCTACGAGAAGGTCCTCGAGGACGCATTCGTGCTTTCTGCCGATCGCCGCGAGCAGGTCATCCGCGAGGGCATCGCCAAGATCGAGTCCGAGCGCGCCGGCGCCCGCGTCGACACGCCCAAGCGCATCTTCGATGAGGTCGTGAACCTCTGCGAGTGGCCCACCGTGCTCGTTGGCAAGTTCGACGAGGAGTTCCTCAAGGTCCCGCAAGAGATCATCTGCGAGTCCATGCTCTCCAACCAGCGCTACTTCCCCATCTTCGACGCCCAGGGCAACCTCACGCGCGAGTTCGTGATCGTCTCCAACGCCAACCCCGCCGTCTCCGACACCGTCGTGGCCGGCAACGAGCGCGTCGTGCGCCCGCGCCTGGACGACGCCAAGTTCTTCTTCGACGAGGACTTGAAGCGCCCCATGGAGGAGTTCGTGCAGCGCCTGGGCATCGTCACCTTCCAGGAGAAGCTTGGCACCACCCTGCAAAAGGTGGGCCGCATGGAGAAGCTCGCCGAGCTCTGCGCTAAGCAGGCGGGCATGGACGAGGCCGGCGTCAACAACGCCGTGCGCGCCGCCCACCTGGCCAAGGCAGACCTGGTCTCCCAGGCCGTCGTCGAGTTCACCAACCAACAGGGCGTCATGGGCGGCTACTACGCCATGGCCGCCGGCGAGGACCCTGAGGTCGCAACCGCCATCCGCGAGCACTACCGCCCGCGCTTCGCCGGCGACGAGCTTCCCTCCAGCGACTGCGGCAAGTGCGTGGCCGTGGCCGATAAGCTCGACACCGTGTGCGGTCTTTTCGCCATCGGCGAGCCGCCCACCGGCTCCTCCGACCCCTTCGCCGTGCGCCGCAGCGCCATCGGCATCATCGCGATGCTCCGCTCGCTGCCTGCGGTTTCCCTCAAGGCCATGATCGAGCGCGCCCTTGCCTCCTACACCGAGCAGGGCCTCGAGTTCGACGCCGACCAGGTCGCCGCCGACGTTGCCCGCTTCTTCGCCGGTCGCCTGGCGGGTATCGCCAAGGACGAGGGCGTCAAGAACGACACCATCGAGGCCGTCTCTGCCGTGGGCGTCATCGACCCGGCCGAGTTCTTTGCCCGCGCCCGCGCCCTCGACAGCGCCCGCGCCGAGCAGCCCGAGCTCTTCGACGACCTGGCCACCGCCTTCGCCCGCGCCCACAACCTGGCCGACGCCTCCCTGGGCACCCAGGTGGACGAGACCATCCTCACCCAGCCCGAGAAAGACCTTCTCGCCGCCTGCGAAACCGGCGAGAAGAACGTGGCCTGTGCCCTTGCCAAGGCCGACTTCGACGGGGCTTGTTCTGCACTGGCCGCGCTTAAAGAGCCGATTGACCGATTCTTTGCCGATGTTTTGGTTATGGACGAGGATACTCGGGTAAGGGAAAACCGCCTGCGTCTCCTCAACCGGTTCGCAAAGGTCTTCGAGGGCGTCGCGGACATCTCTGCGCTTTCCCGCAAGAAGTAGGTTGGAAAAACCGGCCAGGGCAGACGTGCCTTGGCCGGGCTCAATCAGATTTGGAGGTCGAAAAATGGCCACGCTGGACTTGGACAACGACATCTTTGGGGACGTCGTCCCCCTCATCTTCGTTCTTTCGGACTCCCGCGGCGAGACCGCCCACACCGTCGTGATGGCCGCAGCGGCCCAGTTCGGCGACGGCTCGGTCGAGATCCGTCGCCTGCCCAACGTCAAGGACGTCGAGATGGTTCGCGATTACTTTGACGCCAACTTCGAGGCCGATAGGCCCTCCGCCGTGTTCCACACCATCGCTGACGGCAGCCTGCGCCGCGAGATCCGCCGCGAGCTCGATCGCCGCGGCATCCCCTCGATCGACCTTCTGGGGCCGGCCGTGACCGTTATCTCTACTTTGACGGGGGAGGAGCCCACTCACGCGATCGGTGCCGTCTACAACGAGACGCCCAAGGCGGAGTAAAAATCCAAATCACTTCACAGTGTAGCGCGTTTAGGCCCCGGAGGTTCTCCGGGGCCTTATTTTTGCCCCTTGCGGCCGTTCACCTAGCAGGGTCGACCGAATAGCAAATAGGTACGGGCTTCTCACCAACTGGTTGATACCATAGCCGAGTGCCGAGAGGGACACCCGTTCTTCCCAAGGCATTCAGCAGTGAGTGCATGTTCGAAACTACATGCCAGGATTCAAGTCACAAGGGGACAAAATGGCTGAGAAGCACGTGTACCGTTTTGGCGCCGGAGTCGACGGCGTCAACGCCACTGAGCCCGCTGGCGAGACCGTCGACCAGGCAAAGTGGATCGTCGGCGGCAAGGGCGCCAACCTTGCCGAGATGGCAAAGATTGGTCTTCCCGTTCCTCCGGGATTCTCCATCACCTGCCAGACCTGCGTTAAGTACGCCAACGCCGGCAACCAGTGGGAGGACGGCGTTCTCGACGAGATCGACGCCGCCCGCGAGGACCTCGAGCAGCGCATGGGCAAGAAGCTCGGCGACGCCGAGGACCCGCTGCTCGTCTCTGTTCGTTCCGGCGCTCCCTTCTCGATGCCCGGCATGATGGACACCGTCCTTAACCTGGGCCTCAACGACATCTCGGTTCAGGGCCTCATTGCCCAGACCGGCAACGAGCGCTTTGCCTACGACTCTTACCGCCGCTTCGTCCAGATGTTCTCCAACGTCGTCATGGGCATCGACGGCGACCTCTTCGAGGACGCCATCAACGCCAAGAAGGCCGAGAAGGGCGTGAAGCTCGACACCGAGCTCGACGCCGCCGACCTCAAGGACCTCGTCGAGACCTTCAAGCAGATCTTCGCCGTCAACGTCGACTCCCAGGCCCACCCCGAGGTCGCCCCCGACGGCCGCGCCGCCTTCCCGCAGGACCCGCTGCTCCAGCTCCGCCTCGCCATCGAGGCCGTCTTCGGCTCCTGGATGAACGAGCGCGCCATCATCTACCGTAAGCAGAACAAGATCTCCGACGACCTCGGCACCGCCGTCAACGTCCAGGTCATGGTCTTCGGCAACAAGGGCGAGACCTCCGCTACCGGCGTCGCCTTCACCCGCAACCCCGCCGACGGCACCAAGGAGTTCTACGGTGACTTCCTGGTCAACGCCCAGGGCGAGGACGTCGTGGCCGGCATCCGCAACACCGAGCCGATCGCCGACCTCAAGACCATCCCGGGCCTCGAGGAGGCCGGCCAGCAGCTCGACGACATCTTCGTCAAGCTCGAGGAGCACTACCGCGACATGATGGACATCGAGTTCACCATCGAGCAGGGCAAGCTCTGGATGCTCCAGACCCGCGTGGGCAAGCGCACCGCTATGGCCGCCCTTGCCATCGCCATGCAGTTCGAGGCCGAGGGCGCCATCTCCAAGGAGGAGGCGGTCATGCGCGTCGCCCCCGAGCAGCTTGACCAGCTTCTGCACCCTCAGTTCGACCCCAAGGCCGACTTCAAGGTCCTCACCAAGGGCATGAACGCTTCCCCCGGCGCCGCCGTGGGCAAGGTCGTCTTCTCTGCCGACGAGGCCGTGAGCTGCGCCAACAAGGAGCAGCCCTGCATCCTGGTTCGCTGGGAGACCACCCCTGACGACCTCAAGGGCATGGTAGCTGCCGAGGGCATCTTGACCTCTCACGGCGGCAAGACCAGCCACGCGGCCGTCATCGCCCGCGGCATGGGCGCCCCCTGCGTCTGCGGCGCCGAGGCTTTGAAGATCGACGCCAAGAACAAGGAGGTCGTCGTCTCGGGCACCGATGTGGTTCTCCACGAGGGCGACGTCATCTCCATCAACGGCACCACCGGCGACGTCATCCTGGGCGCCGTGCCCCTGGTGCGCCCGGAGCTCACCGGCGACCTGGAGACCATCCTCACCTGGGCCGACGCCATCCGCTCCGACGCTTCCCGCGGCCGCAACATCGGTGTCCGCGCCAACGCCGACAACCCCGAGGACGCCAAGCTGTCCCGCGACTTCGGCGCCGAGGGCATCGGCCTCGACCGCACCGAGCACATGTTCCTGGGCGACCGCAAGGAGATCATCCAGTCCTTCATCCT
>CAVKOL010000011.1:22589-27382 GCA_963658035.1 Bacteroidaceae bacterium | reverse complement strand
GCAGGTGCTCGACGGGGGTGTCCATGTCCACGTGCTCGCCGATGACCTCGGAGGCAATATCTGCCAGGGGGCGAGAAGCCCAGGTGCCCGACATGTCGACGGTCTGGCCCTGGTAGGTGATGACCTCGTGGCCCTCCTCGCAGCCGCAGACCTCGCGCGCGATGGCCTTGAACAGGCCCTCGGTCAAGGCCTTCATGCCGTCCAGGTCGCTGTAGGCGCAGTAGGCCTCCATCGAGGTGAACTCGGGGTTGTGGGTGAGGTCCATGCCCTCGTTGCGGAACTGGCGGCCGATCTCGAACACGCGCTCAAGGCCGCCCACGATGCAGCGCTTAAGCGGCAGCTCGGTGGCAATGCGCAGGTAGAAGTCGCGGTCGAGGGCGTTGAAGTGGGTCACGAAAGGCTTGGCGTTGGCGCCGCCCAGGATGGCGTGCATCATGGGGGTCTCGACCTCCATGTAGCCGTCGGCCTCCATGTAGCGGCGGATCAGGCTGATGATCTGGCTGCGCTTGCGGAAGGTCTCGCGGACGTCGGCGTTCATGATGAGGTCGACGTAGCGCTGGCGGTAGCGGACCTCGCGGTCGGTGAGGCCGTGGAACTTCTCGGGCAGCGGGCGCAGCGACTTAGAGAGCATCTCCAGGTGGGTGGGGGCGATGGAGAGCTGGCCACGCTTGGTGCGGATCACGTGGCCCGTGGCGCCGATGACGTCGCCCAGGTCAAAGTTGGAAAGAAGCGCCCAATCGGCCTCGGGCAGGTTGTTGACCTGGCAGAAGAGCTGGATGGAGCCCGTGCAGTCCTCAAGCACGATGAAGGCGATCTTGCCCTGCTTGCGGAAGGCGCGGATGCGGCCGGTAAGCGAATAGACGTCCTCGGTCACGTCGCCGTCGGCCAGGCCGGCGTAGCGCTCCTCGAGCTCGGCGGCGTGGGCCGTCACTGTGGAGTGGATGGGGTACGGCTGGACGCCGGCGTCGATGAGCGCCTGGCGGCGCAGGCGGCGCTGGGCGCGCTCGTCGTTGGTGCTGACGGTCTGGGTCTGGGCTTGGTCGGCCATGCTCGCTGGGTTCCTTTCGGGCGCTCGCGCCCCGTCGCTGCTATTGGGATCGCGCCGGCCGCCGCGGGCGGGCCGGTTATCTGGTTAGACATTCAAACTTGACAGTATAGCAGCAGTTAGGTGGCGCGGCAGGCGCTTGGGGCGCAGGCGGCGAGAAGGCCATAGGGCCGCGACAAAATGGCGAACGGTCGGGCGGCGTATGCGCGGGAATCGGGGGTCGTCAGTACTGACGGTGGCTTTCGTGCGCGGGAATCGGGGGTCGTCAGTACTTTTGGGGGCTTCTCAGCGGCCGAGGAAGCAGGCTGCGAGACAAAACCGCAGGTAGATGAGTTGCGTGTTTTACTGAGAAGTGCTCGAGGGCCTTGAACAGTACTGACGACCCCCGAATCGCGCGCACTTCTCGCTGCAAAAGTACTGACAACCCCCGATTTGCGCGCAACAAACAGCCGCCCGGCGCGTGGAGGCGTCGGGCGGCTATGGTGCGGAGAAGGACCGGGCTAGTTGCGGCGGCGACGGAAGAGGGTCGCGGCCGCGAGGAAGGCGGCGGCGGGGGCCAGGGCGAGCAAAGCGCTGGTCGAGACATCGCCCGTCTGCGGTGTTCCTACCTGGGCTTTGTTGGCCGTGGGAGCCTCGGCCTCGGGAGCGGCGGCGGGGGTCTCCGGGGTTGCCGGGGCCTCGGGCTGCTCGGGGGTCTCCGGCGCGTCGGGCGTATCCGGCGTGTCCGGGGTGTCGGGGGTGTCCGGCTCGTCGGGCGTGTCCGGAGTGTCGGGCTCGTCCGGGTTCACAGGGTCATCGGGCTCGTCCGGGTTGACGGGGTCGTCGGGATCATCGGGATTGACAGGCTCGTCCGGGTCGTCGGGGTTGACGGGCGCCGTGTAAGTGCTGGTAAAGAGGGCCGACTTGGAACCGTCCGTCTCGGCATAGGAGCAGTCGGCGCCGTCGCGGGCGTACTCGATGCTCTGGACCACAACGTGGCGGTTCTCGGCGTCCATGCCCACGGTGACGGTAACGGCGGCCTCGCCCTGGAAGGTCCAGTTAGCGGCGTCGCCGTCGGCGGCCTGCACGGCGATTGTGTAGGTGTGGGCGCCGCGCATGTTGCGGGTGTAGGACAGGGCGTCGAAGGCCACAGTCTCGCCAGCCTTGGCGATCTTGGTGTCGACGACCTGGGCGCTCGCGTCCTTTAGCTCAAACTTGAACTCCTTGTTGGCGACGGCCGTGGTAGCCCCGGTGACCTCGGCGCGCGCCTTAAGAACGGCCGTGGCCTCGCTGTAGTAGGCGTTGTTGAAACTCACGACGTAGGAGCCGTCGGCGCCGCGGGACACGCGGCTGTAGTCCGAGGCGCCGCCCTGCTGCTCGACCAAGGTGGCGAGAAGACCTGTGACCTGGCCGTCTGCGCCCTTGGCCTCGGTGACCTGGAAGGTCACGGCAACGTCATCGGCGTTCATCCAGTTAGAGTCGGGGTTGGCGTCCTCAGAGACGGTGTAGGTGTAGGTGCCGGGCTTGGTGAAGGTGACGGCGTCGAAGGCAGTGGTGGGGCTCTGCGCATCGACGGCCGCGGAGCCGATCTTCTCGGCGCCATCATTGCCCTCCTCGTACAGCGAGAAGGAGAAGGACTCACCCTCGTTGAGCTGGCCTCCGTTGACGGTTTTCTTGACGCCGAGGGTCGCCGCGGCGACGTAGGTGTTGCCGAAGGCGAGGGCCGTCTTGCCCTGGGGGTAGGCGACAGTGGCGGTCATGGTACCGTCGCCGTTATCGACCACGGTGACGTTGACCTTCTGATCGGCGGCGTAGGTCCAGCCGTCGCCGGCCTCGCCCAGCTCGCTCACGACGTAGGTGACCTGGCCCGCGTCGCCCTCGTCGTAGGTGACGCCGGTGAACGTCGCGGTCTGACCCGCCTTGACCTTGACGGTCGAGACGGGCTGGCCGGTCTTCTCGCCGTTTGCATCGGTCTCAAACAGGCCAAACTCAAACTCGCGGTCGGGCTCCCACTCGCCGCCGTTGACGGTCGCGGCGACGTTGACCTTAAGCTCGCCCGCGGCGGCGTAGGTGTTGTTGAAGGCCGCGACATCGGCTGAGGCGCCGTCGTAGGTCACGGTGACGGGCAGGTTGCCGTTGGCGTCGCGGGTGCCCACGGCCACGGTAGCGGTCACGTTGGGCGCGGCGGTCCAGCCGGCACCCAGCTGGGTGACCTCGTGGATCGTGTAGGTGTAGGTCTGGCCCTCGTTGGCATCGCCCAGGGACACAGCGGAGAAGGACGCGGTGCCGTCGTCGCCGGTAACCACGTTGTCAAGCTGCGGCGCGTCTGCGGCGTTGCTGCCCGTGGCGGTGGCAGAGAACTCGAAGCTCTGGCCCTCCTTGGGCGCGTTGCCGTTGACGGTCTTCTTAACGCCCAGCTGGAACGAGCCTCTGGCCGCGGTGTAGCGGTTGGTAAAGACGGCCGAGGTCGCGTAGGCGCTGTTGCCGTACTTGACCGTGGGCGTCTGGAGGCTCAGGTCCTCGTTTTGCAGGACGGTGACCTCGACGTACTGGTCTGCGGCCAGGGTCCAGCCCAAGCCAAGGCCGTCGCTCTTCTCGTGGATAAGGTAGCGGTAGACGCCGGGCTTGGTGTAGGTGATCGCGGCAAAACTGCCGGTCTGGCCGGCCTTGACGCCGTCGACGGTCTGGAGCAGCCAGCCGGGCGTGTGGGCGCCGGTGTAGTCGCGCAGCTGGAAGCTAAAGGCCTGGCTGGCGACCTGGGAGGTGCCGCCCTCGACCACCTTGCTCACGCTGATGGTGGCCGTGACGGGCGCGATCGCGGTATCGGTCGAGACGACGCTCACGCCGCTGGTCGCGACCTCGTAGCCCGCGGGCGCCTCACCCTTGAGGGCAATGGTGCCATCGACACCCACGGTGAACTGCAGTTTATTGAGGTTGAGCGTATAGCCCTTGGGCGCCGCGGTCTCCCTTAGGGTGTAGACGGTGGTGCCGTCGGCCCTAAGAAGGCCGGTCAAAGCGGCCGCGCCGTTCTCGTCTGTGGTCAAGGTCTGGGACGCCGAGCCGTCGGCAAAGCTGCCGATGAGCTTGAAGGTAGCGCCGGCAAGAGGATCGCCGTTCTCGTCAACCTTAGTTACAGAGAAGGCCGTGGGCTCGTCCTGCATCGTGACGGTCGTGCCGTCGACCTCAAACGCGGCGGGTTCGTCGCCAACAACCTCGATCGCGCCGCCGTCGACCACCTTGATGGTGAGCTCGTCAGCCCCAAGCTTGTACCCCTTGGGCGCCGCGGACTCCTTGATCGTGTACGTGTTGCCCACCGCAAGGATGCCCAGCAAGGTGACCGTGCCGTCGTCGCCGGTGGTAAAGGTCTTCTCGCCAACAGTGCCATCGGCAAACGCGGAGCCTGCGGCCGGCACCACGGCAAACTCCGCGCCCTTGAGGTTGACGCCGGCGTAGGCCTTCTTGAGCGTCAGCGAGACGCCGTAGTTGGTCACGGTGCCGCAGTCCTGCGTGGTGGCCACGTTGTCGCGGCCGATGGTGGCCTCGCCGCTCACCTCGCTGCCGCTGGCCACAAAGCCGGGGGCCTGGGAGACCTCGGCAAAGCGGTAGGTGCCCCACGCCAGGCCGCTGGCCGTGACGGTGCCGTCGGCGGCAGAGACCAGCTCGGTCTTGCCCTCGACGTCGGTCCACGCGTCGTCGGCACCCTTGACCTGCAGCTTAAAGACCGCGCCGGCGATGCCCTTGCCGTTCTCGTCGACCTTCTTCATGGTGA
>CAVKOL010000011.1:19173-21918 GCA_963658035.1 Bacteroidaceae bacterium | reverse complement strand
TTGTACAGGTCAAACGTCATGCCCTCGACGGGGGTCTCGTCGTCGCCCTCGCCGGCGGTCAAGGTGACGTCAAAGCCGCCGCGCAGCGCCTCGTCGCGCACGGTGAGAAGGTCGGCCGCAACGCCGTCGCTGTCCCCAGAATCCGTTGCCGTCGCGTTGCTCGACGTGGTGCTCACCGTGCCGTCCACGGCAATCGTCATCTGGACGTCGGGCGCGGTCAGGTAGTTGGCGGGGGTCTTGGTCTCGCTCACGGTATAGGTGCCCGCGGGCAGGCCAAAGATGTGGGTGAAGTCGCTACCCACAAACGAAGCCCAGGTGTAACCGTTATTGGAGGTCACCGTCACCTTGCCCTGGCTATCGCGGTGCCAGACGGCCGCCACGTTGCCCGAGGCGTCTTTGATCGTGAGCTCGACGTCGTTGAGCCGCGTCGCCTGGCCGCCAACGGTCCCCACCTTATCCAAGGCAAGGCGAGTCACGGCGTTCACAATGGCGCCGCCGTAGAGCTCGCCCTCGTAATACGCGGCGAAGCCGGACGGGTTGGTCGTGCGATAGCCCGCCGCGCTGCCGGGGGTCTGGACCACCTTGTAGTAGTAGGCGGTTCCGTCGTCTGCGGTCGTGGGCAGGCCGTCGATCTTGTACTGCCAACGATCGGACGAAGAGCTCGTCCACTGGAAGGAAGTCTGCTCCAAGGGAATGCTCGTGGGGTTGGCGTCGTCTTGGCCCTTGTACTGAAGCAGCTGGATATCCAAGCTCGACGGGTCGGGACGGTCAAATCCCTGCCTCTCCCATCGAACAATGCCAAACAGGCTTACCGTGTCTTTATCGGTGGTGTTCTCGAAGATGGCGTCGCCGTCCCCCACCGCATAGAGCTTAAAGGAGTCGTTGGACGTCACCTCGGTGGCGCCCTCGCTGGTCACGTGGTAGCCGGTGGGCACGACCTCGACCGCGCGGTAGGTATAGGCGCCGTCGTTGACATCCACCGCGGGCAGGTTCTCTAAGGTCTTGCCCCAGTTGTTGCTCAGCTCGCCTTCCTCGGCGTCCGCCTCGCTCAAGGTCAGCTGCACCAGGCTGTCGTTGAGCGACGTGCCATAGGCGTCAAACGGGCTGGCGGCGCCGGCGTTGTATTTAGTTACCCACTCCCAATCGCCGCCGGCGGTCTTGCGCTGCAGCAGGTACGTCACCGTGGACGGGCGCAGCCACTTGGCGCCGCCGTCGTTCCACTTGTTGGTGATGAACATCGTGTAGGTCGAGTTGGACTTGGGCTTGTTGGTGATGGTCGTGGCAGACAAGCAATCGGACATCACCGTGGTCTGGCTGGGCTTGTAGACGCCCATCGTCGACGCCGCGTAGTTGCCGTCCTTGTCGACCTTTGTCGTGACGACCTGGTACTCGGTGCCGGCCACGCGCGTGGAGTCGTAGGCAAGCTTGGACTCCTTCGCGCGGTAGATGATGTTGGACGCGGTGAGAAACTCGTTGTTTGAGGTCGTGGGCAGCTGGTCCCAGGTGTATGTCATCTGGTTGGTGCCCGCGCTGGGCGTCCAGACCTGCTCGAAGAGATTGCCGTTGATGCCCCCAAAGCCAAGGACGCTGGCGGCTGCGGCCCAAGTCTGGCCGCCGTCGGTCGAGGCCTGCAGCTCCACGTACACGCGGGGGCGCTGCTGGTAGGCGTCGTCGCCGTCGCCCTCGAAGGTGACGGTGGCGGTCGCGGTGGACTTTAGGGTGTTCGTCAAGGTGACGGCAAGGTCGCCGGTGCCGGTGAGCTGGCCGGTCGTTAGCTCGTACTGGTTAAGGGTGGAATCGGCCGCGACCTTGCTGTCGTCCTGCTTAAGCGAATAGACCCAGTCGCGCCCGTCGTAGGAGTACTTCTCCAGGTTAGAAATCGAGAAGGACGTGTAGTTGCTGCCCGACTTGTAGCTGTCCACCCACGTTGTGCTGCTCGTCCACTGGAAGTAGTTGTACGCCGAGGACTGCGATTGCTGCAGCGGCACCTCCTGGGTGTCGGAGCCGTCCTCGTGCGAGCGGGTGAGCACCAGGTTGTCGTAGATGTCCGCGCGGGTGTTCCACGCGTTGTCGTTGTCCTTCCAGTCCACGCTGCCGGTGATGGTCACGGTTTTGGGGGTGTACTCGTTATAAAAAATCGCCTCGTATTCGTACTTAGAGCCGGTCGTGTTTGTGACATACAGGCCCGAGACCTCGTTGCTCACCAAATAGCTATCGCCCGTGGCCTTCTTCGAATACGTCGTGTAACTGTCGCGCGTAAGCTGCACGACCTGGTACTCGTAGGCTGCGCCGCTTGGCGTATAGGCGTCAAGGTTCTCGAACTTGAACGTGGCAACCGCGCCGAGCCAGGCAGTGTAGTCGGATGCGGTGATGGTCTTCGAGGCCACTTGGGTCCACAGGGAGCTGTTATCCGGGTCTTTGCGGTACAGCACAAACGTGAGATCGGGATAGGTCTCGCCGTCGGGCTGGTCCCGGAAGAAGTTGGAGACCTCGACCCAGCCGGTCTGGTTGGAAGAGGAGCCCGCGGAGCCGGAATCTGCGCCCAGGGCCGTGACGGGGCTCAAGGCCATCTGCAGGGTAAGTATCGCCGCCATCAGGCCGCTAAAGATACGGTGCCACATAGCCGGAATGTGGCGAGAAGTGCGTTGGCGAGGCCCCGAGTTCTGCATGGGATTCCCCTCTGTCTTGGTTTCAGGCAAGGACAAACGACCTGGATTAGGCCTTAATTTGTCTAGCCTAGCGCAA
>CAVKOL010000011.1:0-18461 GCA_963658035.1 Bacteroidaceae bacterium | reverse complement strand
GTCGTCGGTGACGGTGACCTTGACGGTCTGGTCGGGGGCGTTGGTCCAGCCGTCGCCGGCGGCGCTGATCTCGCTGACGACGTAGGTGATGGTCTCGCCGGCGTTGTCGAGGTCGTAGGTAACGCCCTCGAACGCGGCGGTCTCGCCGGCCTTGACCTTCACGGTCGAGATCGCGTCGCCGGTCTTGTTGCCCTCGGCGTCGGTCTCGAAGAGGCCGAACTCGAACTCCTTGTCGGTGGCGTAGGAGCCGCCGTTGACGGTCTTTGCCACGCTGAGCTCAAGCTCGCCGGATGCGGCGTAGGTGTTGTCGAACACCAGCGCGTCCTTGCCCTCGCCGTAATCCGGGGTCGCTGTCAAGGTGCCGTCGAGGTCGTCGGTCACAGTGACGTTGACCTTCTGGTCGGGGGCGTTGGTCCAGCCGTCGCCGGCGGCGCTGATCTCGCTGACGACGTAGGTGATGGTCTCGCCGGCGTTGTCGAGGTCGTAGGTGACGCCCTCGAGGGTAGCGGTCTCGCCGGCCTTGACCTTAACGGTCGAGATCGCGTCGCCGGTCTTGTTGCCCTCGGCGTCGGTCTCGTACAGAGCAAACTCGAACTCGCGGTCGGTGGCGTAGGAGCCGCCGTTAACGGTCTTGGAGACGTTGAGCTCAAGCTCGCCGGATGCGGCGTAGGCGTTGTCGAAGACCAGGGCGTCCCGGCCCTCGGGGTAGGCAACCGCGACGGTCATGGTGCCGTCGAGGTCGTCGGCGACGGTGACGTTGACCTTCTGGTCGGCGGCGTAGGTCCAGCCGTCGGCGGGCTCGGAGAGCTCGGACACGACGTAGGTGATGGTCTCACCGGCATTGTCGAGGTCGTAGGTGACGCCGTTGAACGCGGCGGTCTCGCCGGCCTTGACCTTGACGGTCGAGATCGCGTCGCCGGTCTTCTCGCCAGCCGCGTCGGTCTCGAAGAGGCCGAACTCGAACTCCTTGTCGCTGGCATACGCGCCGCTGTTGGCGGTCTTGGCCACGTTGAGCTCAAGCTCGCCGGAGCAGGCGTAGGTGTTGTCGAAGGTCAGGGCCGTCTTGCCCTCGCCGTAGTCGGGGGTGACGGTCATGGTGCCGTCGGCGTTGTCGGTCACGGCGACGTTGACCTTCTGGTCGGGGGCGTTGGTCCAGCCGTTGCCGCCGGCGCTGATCTCGCTGACGACGTAGGTGATCGTCTCGCCGGCGTTGTCGAGATCATACGTGACGCCAGTAAACGTGGCAGTCTCGCCGGCCTTGACCTTGACGGTCGAGACGGGCTCGCCGGTCTTCTCGCCGTTCTCGTCGGTCTCGTACAAACCGAACTCGAACTCGCGATCGGTCTCATACGTGCCGCCGTTGGCAGTCTTTGCGACGTTGAGCTCAAGCGCGCCGGAGGCCGCGTAGATGTTATCAAACACAACGGCGTCCTTGTCGGCGGCCTTGCGCGCGCCGTAGTCGACGGCGCAGGTCATGGTGCCGTCGCCGTTGTCGGTTACGTGGACGCTCACCGCGGCGTCGGCGGCGTTGGTCCAGCCGTCGCCGGCGGCGCTGATCTCGCTCACGACGTAGTTGATCGTCTCACCGTCGTCGTCCTGGTCGTAGCCGAGGCCCGTAAAGGTAGCGGTCTCGCCGGCCTTGACCTTGACGGTCGAGACGGGCTCGCCCTTCTTAGCACCGGCCTCGTCGGTCTCGTACAGGCCAAGCTCGAACTCGCGGTCGGTCTCGTACGTGCCGCCGTTGGCGGTCTTGTAGACCGTGATGGCGGGCTCGGCGGTAGCGGCGTAGCCGTTGTCGAACGTCGCGACATCGGCCGAGGCGCCGTCATAGGTCACGCTAACGGGCAGCTTGCCGTCGGCGCCGCGGGTGCCCACGACGACGGTAGCGGTCACGTCGCCGGCAGCGGTCCAGCCGTTTGCCAGCTTGGTCACCTCGTGGATCGTGTAGGTGTAGGTCTTGCCCACGTTGGAGTCGTTGAGGGACGCCGCGGAGAAGGTCGCGGTGCCGTCGGCCCCGGTGGTCACGTTGGCAAGCACGGGCGCGGTATCCACGTTGTCGCCCGTGGCGGTGGCAGCAAACTCGAAGGTCTGGCCGGTCTTGGGCGCCTTGCCGTTGACGGTCTTCTTGAGGGCCAGCTGGAACGAGGCGCTGGCCTGGGTATAGCGGTTGGCAAACACGGCCGAGGTCGCGGCGGCATCATCGCCGTACTTGACGACGGGCGCCTGGAGGCTCTTGTCCGCGTTCTGGCCCACGGTCACCTCGACGGTGACGTCGGCGGGCAGGGTCCAGCCGTAGCCCAGGCCGTCGTTCTTCTCGTGGACCACGTACTTGTAGATGCCGGGCTTGGTGTAGCTAAGCTCGGCAAAGTTGCCGGCCTGCCCGGCCTTGACGCCGTCGAGGGTCCTGAGCGCAAGACCGGTCGCGGCGTCGCGCAACTCGAAGCTAAAGGTCTGGCCCGCGACAAGGGAGGTGCCGTCGATGACCTGCTTGCTCACCGCGACGGTGGCCGAGACGGACGGGATGGCGGCATCGATCAAGACGACGCCGGCGCCGCTGACGGACAGCGCGTAGCCCGCAGGCACGTTGCCCTGGGCAGTGATGGCGCCGTCTGCACCCACGGTGAACTGCAGCTCGCTGAGGTTGAGCTTGTAGTTCTCGGGCGCTATGACCTCCTTCAAGGTGTAGACGGTGGTGCCGTCGGTCTTGAGGAGGGCGGGCGTCAGGGCGGCCACGCCGTCGACACCCGTGGTCAGGGCCTGGATCTTGCTGCCGTCGACGAAGTCGCCGGCAAGGGCAAAGGTGGCGCCAGAGAGGGTCGTGCCCTTCTCGTCCACCTTAGTAACAGAGAAGGACGCGGGGGCGTCCGCAACGGTGACGGATGCGCCGTCAACCGTAAAGGCGGCCGGGACGGTCTCGCCCTGGACCTCAAGGCTGCCGTCGTCGGCAACGGTGAAGGTGATGCTGTCGGCAAGCAGCTTGTAGCCCTCCGGGGCCTTGGTCTCGGCGAGGGTGTAGGTGTTGCCCACCACAAGCTGGGCGGCAGCGAGAGAAGCAGTGCCGTCGGTGCCGGTGGTGAGGGTCACGGCGCTGGTATCGCCGTTGGCGAAGCTGGAGCCCTCAGCCGGGGTCACGCTGAACTCGGCGTCCGCGAGCTTGACCCCGGTGCCCTCTTCGGTCTTGGCGATGGTGAGGGACGTGGCCTCGTCGGTCACGGTGACGGAAGCGCCGTTAAACGCATAGGCGCTGGGCTTCTCACCGTCGACGGTCAGGCTGCCGTCGTTGGCAACCGTGAAGATGACGGTACCGGCCGCAAGCTTGAAACCTGCGGGGGCAACGGTCTCGGCGAGGGCGTACTTCTCCCCCACAACCAGCTTGCCGGTGAGCGACGATGTGTCGATGGCGCCGTTGGTGTCGGCGGTGAGCTCGACCTCGCCGTCGCCCGTCTGGCCGGCGAACCTGCCAGAAAGCTTGAACTTGGCGCCTGCCATGCGGGTGGCGTCGTAGCCCGTAGCGGTTTTGGTAAGCGAGAAGGTCGTCTGCTCGTCCTTGACGGTGACGGCCGCGTTGGTGGAGTCGACAGAGAAGACGGCGTCGTCGCTCTTGACGACGTCAAGCGTGCCGTCAGTCCTCACCTTGAACTGCAGCTCGGCGCCGGAGCACTTGTAGCCCTCGGGGGCCTTGGTCTCCTTGAGGGTATAGACGGTCTTGCCGTCGGCCTTGAGCTGGGCCTTGTCGAGAACCGCCTCGCCGATCTGGTTGACCGTGAGCTTCACGGGCGAGGCGGCAGAGGCAAACTCGCCAGAGAGCTCGAACTCGGCGCCGGTGAGGGTCTTGTCCTCGGCGTCGGTCTTGACGACCCTAAAGGTCGTGGGGTCGTTGTTGACGGAGCCGGTGAAGACCTTGACGGTGTCGCCCGCGGTCTTGAACGCGGCGTCGATCGCACCGTGGGCCTCAAGGGCGCCGTCGCTTGCCACCTTCACGATAAGAGTGGCGGCGATCTTCTTGTAGCCCGCAGGGGCCTGGGCCTCTTCGATGGTGTAGGGGTTGCCCACGATGAGCTGGGCCGCGAGGGTGGCGGTGCCGTCGGCGCCGGTGGTCATGGTCTTCTCGGTCGAACCGTCCGCAAAGGTGCCGGAGACCTTGAAGATGGCGCCCTCGAGCTTAGCGGTGCCGTCCTCGTTGTACTTGGTGATGGTGAAGACAACGGGCTCGTCGGTCACGGTGACGGAAGCGCCGTCGAACGCGTAGGCGGCGGGGTTATTGTCAGCAGGCGTCAGGGTGCCGTCGTTGGCGACGGTGAAGGACGCGGTGCCGGTGGCGAGCTTGAAGCCTGCGGGGGCATTGGTCTCGGTAAGGGTGTACTTCTCGCCCACGACCAGCTTGCCGGTAAGGTCGGAAGTGTTGATGGCGCCGTCCTCACCAGCGGTGAGGATCTTGGTCGACGCCTCGGAGTCGCCGGCGAACCTGCCGGCGAGCTCAAACGTCGCACCTGCCATGGCAGCGGCGTCGTAACCCGCAGCGGTCTTAGCAAGCGAGAAGGTCGTCTGCTCGTCCTTCACGGCCACGGCCGCAGTGGCGGCGTCGACGGTGAAGCCGGTCGGGGTCGTGCCCTCAACAGTGATGGAGCCGTCGGCCGCGACGGTGAACTTGAGCTCGACGTCGTTGAGCTTGTAGCCCTCGGGGGCCTCGGTCTCCTTAAGAGTATAGGTGCCGCCAGCGAGGAGCAGTGCGCTGAGCTGAGCAGTGCCGTTCTCGCCGGCGGTAAGGGTCTTGGCGGCCTCGGTATCGTCGGCAAACTTGGAGCCGTTGACCGGGGTCACGGTGAACTTCACGCCCTCAAGAGGCTGGTTGTTCTCGCCCGTCTTGGTGACGGTGAAGTCAATGGGCTCGTCGCTCATCGCGGCGGTCGCGCCGTCGACGGTGAACGCGGCGGTCTTCTCGCCCTGGACGTCAAGCGTGCCGTCGGCCTTCACCTTAACGGTGAGCTCGGCAGAAGAAAGCTTGTAGCCCGCAGGGGCCGCGGTCTCCTTGATGACGTACGTGTTGTCAATGGCAAGCTCGCCCTTGAGGACAACCGAGCCGTCCTCGCCGGTGGTGAAGGTCTTCTCGGCTGCACTGCCGTCGGCAAACTTCGAGCCATCGGCCGGGGTCACGGTGAATTCCGCGCCCTCGAGGTTTTTCACGCCGTAAGCCTTCTTGAGGGTGACCGTCACCACGTGGTTGGTCACGGTGCCGCAGTCCTGCGTAGTGGTCACGGAGTTGCGGTCGATGGTGACTTCGTTGGTGGTGACGTCCTCATAGATGTAGCCAGAGGCCGGGGTGACCTCGGCAAAGCGGTAGGTGCCCCAGCCAAGGTCCTCGACCGTGATGATGCCGTCGTTGTCGGTGGTCAGGTTGGTCTTGTCCGCAACGTCGGTCCAGGTGCCGTCGCCGCCCTTGAGCTGCAGCTTGAACACCGCGCCCTCAACCGCGTCGCCGGTCTCGTTGACCTTCTTCATGGTCACAGAGCCGGTCAGGCGCTCGTTGGTCATGTACTCGTGCTCAACGATGGACTGGCTAACGTTTTCGGCGCTGATGGCCCTGCGGTCAGCGGCCTTGCCAAGCTCGTAATCCTGGCCCGCGTTGGCGTCGGTGATCGTAAAGTCGGCGACCTGGATGCCGTCGGCCGGCACGTTGTAGCCCGTGTTCGAGACCTCGATGATCTTATAGGCGCCCTTCATAAGGCCACCGAACTCAACAACGCCCTGGTCGTTGGTGGTGTACTCCGAGCCAAGGGTCGTGTACTCGCTGGCGCCGATCGCCTTGTACTCGAGCTTGAACTTGGCGCCGGACAAAGCGACCGCCTCGCCCGTGGTCACGTCGGCCTTGCCCAGGCTCACCGACGCCGCGCGGAACAGCTGGTTGCTCACGTTCACAGCCACGGCCTCGGGCTGCTTGGTCGCGTTGGAGTCCGCGGTAATCGAGAAGGACGTCTTGGCGTCGTCGCCTGCGGGCTTCACCACATCGGACTTCTCGCCGGTCTCGAGCAGGTAGTAGTCGCCCACCGGCAGGCCGTCGGAGAGCTTCTTGTAGTCGTCGCCCAGGTTCGCGGTCGCCTCGTACTCGATAGAGGACGACTTCGAGGCGAACTTGCCGTCCTTATCCGTGGTCAGCCCCTTGGCCAGAAGCGTGCCGTCGCTCTTGTACAGCTCAAACGTCATGCCCTCAACCGCGGTCTTCTCGTCGTCCTCGCCCGCGGTCTTGTTGATCTGGAAGCTGCCGCGCAGCACGTCATCGGTCACGGTGACGGTCTCGGCGACGCCGTCGTTATCGGCATCGCTCGCCGCCGCTTGCGTCGCGTTGGTGCTCACCACGCCGTTGGCGCCCATAGTCACCTTGAACTCAGTCGCGGCCACGTAGTTCGTAGGCGCCTTGGTCTCGCTCACGGTGTAGTCACCCGCAGCCAAGCCAACGATATAGAAAGCGCCCGTAGCCGCGTCGGTCATCGCGCTGCAACCGCTGGTCGAGCTCACGCTCACCTGGCCCTGCGCGTCGCGGGCCCAAACGGCAACCACGTCGCCCGAGGCGTTCTTAATCGTGAACTCAACATCGTTGAGCTGCGCGTACTCGTTATCAACGACCGCGACCTTGTCCAACGCGAGCTTAGTCGCGGTGTTCGTGATCGTGTCGTTGACCAGGTCGCCTTCGTCCTCACTCGAAGCAAAGCCGCTGGGGTTAGTGGGATAGAAGCCCGCCACAGAGCCCGCGTCCTCGATCACCTTGTAGTAGTACGCCGTGCCATCAGCGGCCGTCTTGGGCAGGCCCTCGACCCTATAGGTCCAGGTATCGCCCGACGTGTTGGTCCACACGACAGAGGCCTTGCTCGCGTCGACGGTGGTGGGGTTGGTGTCGCTCTCGCCCTTGTACTGCTGCACCGTCAACTGCACATTCGACGGATCGGGGAGGTCGAGGCCAAGCTTCTTCCATTCCTTTGCGCCGGTGAGGTTCACCGTGTCAAGGACATTGGTGAAGCTCGGGGTTTGGGTGCTGTTGTAGTCCAGCTCGATACTGCTCTTATAAAGCCTCAAAGTCCCGGAGCCGTTTTGCTGCAGAAAAGTCGCGTTGTTCGAATCGGGCGTGTACCCGGCAGGCGCAACCTCAACCACTCGATAGGTATAGAAGCCGTCAAGAGCGTCCATAATAGGCAGCGACTGGGTCGTTATGGACCACGCGTCGTTGTCGGTCTTGTTGGCCTCGCTCGCGGTGAGCGTCACCAGCTTCTCGTTAAGAGCCGTGCCGTCAGAGTTGAACGGGCTGGTAATGCTTGCGTTGTACTTGGTCACCCACTGCCACTCGCCGGCGGTGGTCTTGCGCTGGAGAAGATACGTCACGCTCTGGCGCAGGCCCCACTTGTTGCTGCTGTCGCTCCAAATCTTGTTGATCGAGAAGGTACGGCCATTAAAAGCGTTAGTGATCTTGGTCGTTGTGACGTCGCCGTCCGTGGCGGTCTCTTGACTCGGGATATAAGAGCCGGTCGTGCCGCCGCTGTAAACGCCGTCTGCGCTCACCGTGGGCTCGGCGGCCTGGGAACCGTACTCGAGCTTCGACTCGACCACACGGTAGGAAATAGCGGTAGCCGTGCCAGCCGTATCGTACTTTGCGGTGGGCAGCTGGTCCCAGGTGTAGGTCATCGTGTCGTTGTGACCCAGGCGCCTCGTGAGGCTCTTGCCGTTCACGCTGTCGACGCCCAGGACATCACTCGCCACCTGCCAGGTGCTGCCACCGTCGACCGAGGCCTGCAGGGTCACGGTGACGTCGGGGCGCTGGCTGTAGGGATCGCCGTTGTCGTCCGTAAAGGTCTTCTCGACTTTCACGCTGGACTTCAAGGTGTTGGTCAAGGTGCCAGAGAACGCATAGCCGCCGGTCTGGGTCTTCGTGGCAACAAGCACGCTGCTGTCAATGATGTACTGGTTAAGAGAAGAGTCCTCGCCGATCCTCGAGGCATCCTCTTCCAGGTAATAGACCCAGCGCTGGCCATCGGGAGCCCACATGTCCAGGTTAGAAATCTGGAAGGTCTTCCACTCGGTAGCGTCGGCGTCAATCCAATTGAGATAGTTCTTCTTCCCGGCGTCAGAGGTCTGCAGCTCCACGGTCTCCTCGCCCGTACCGTCCTGGTACTTGCGCGTGAGCTTGAGAATGCCGGAGATATCGTTGCGGGTGTTCCACTTGTTATTGGAGTCGTTCCAGGTCTTGGTTCCCGTGATGGTTACCGCCTCGGGCGTGTACTTGTTGAGGAAGGACGCCATCGAATCCCAATCACCGGCGTGCAGACCCTCTACGGACAGCTGCCGGATGTCGCCTTCGTTGACCTCGCTGCCCTTGACGGCATAGGTCGTGTAGCCCTCGACGCTGTTCTCCACGACCTTGTACTCGTAGTAATCACCGTTAGGGGCGTAGATGGTGAGGTCGGTGAAGCTGAGCATGCCCTTACCGTTGGCGTCAAGGCTGCTTGTATCCAAGGTCTTCGTATCGACCTTAGTCCACGCGGCGCTCTTGTCACCGGTATCGACCCTGCGGTACAGGGTGAAGGTAATCGCCGGGAACTTGTCACCGTCAGTGCGACCACTAAAGCTCTTCCAGACGGTGATCTTGCCGCCCTGGTTGGTCTTGTAGGCGTTGTTCACGCGCACCGAGGTACCCAGGCCGCTGCTAGTGATGGTGGGGGCGAAGTAGCAGTTGTTCCCGCCGGTGCCGATGCCATAGGCAAGCTCGCTCACCGTGAAGCCGCCCGCAGGGTTAACGCCGCCGGTCTTGAGCAGGCCGTCCATGACCTCAACGGTGCGGTACTCGTAGATGCGGCCCTCGGAGTCGTACTTGGTGAGGGTGCTCTTCGCGCCGGTCGAGGCGTTGTCGCCATAGACCGTGAAGCCAAAGGTGGTGGTCTTGTTGCTCGTGGTGTTACCCGTCACAGTCGTCCAGGCAACGGCGCTCTTGCCGTCGGGCTTGGCATTATGGGTCCCGCCGTCGGCAACGTTGGTCTGGGCATAGTAGCCCTTGTTGCTGATCTCTTCGGTATTATCTACTTTCCACTCGCGAAGCTTCAGATCGCTCCACTCGGTCGCGGGCTGGGTATCGCTGCCCGCCAGGCGCTGCTGAAGGAACACGGTGAAGTCGGGCAGGTTGCCCTGGTAGTCGCCGGGGATGTTGGTCCAGGTCTTGGTGCCCGTAACCGTCAAGGTGTTGTCAATCCTAAAGACAAAGGTGCCGCCCTCGCGAACCGCGTCCTTCTCGTTAACGGTGATGCTCGCGTCCGCGCCCTTAACCTCGGAGGTCACGGCGCCCCAGGTGGCTTGGTTGTACTCATAAGGATTCTGCGACGGCCCGTTGACAGGACCCGAGTAGTCCAGCGCCCTGAAGGTCGCCTCGCTCACCGAGGGCGTGGCCACGGCGTAGTAGACGATCTCTTTGCCGTTGGAGTCGTACTTAGGGAGGTTCTTGATGGTTGCCGACTGGCAGTAGTTGGCATCGGCATCGCTGTCGTTCCACTGGGAAAGGCCGGTCCACTTGTAGCTCTCGTAGCCGGTGACCACCTGGGCGTTGCCGTCTGCGTCCAGCGTATAGAGCGTCAGGTAGACGTCGGGGCGCTGGCCCAGGGTCTCCTTCACGTAGTGGTCGTGCCAGCGCAGGCTAAAGGTCACGTCCTTGGTGCCTGCGCGGGTGTTGGTAAAGGTGTAGATGCGCTTGTCGCTGTGCTGGAGGTTGGAGTCAAGCTGCAGAGAAGTGCTTACCTCCTGCTTGGTGTAGGCGGTGCTCTGGTCGCCGGTGGCCTCGACCTTCTCGACAACCTGGTAGCTCACGGGAGCGCCGTTGCTATCGTACTTGGGCAGGCCGTAGATGTTGAAGGCCGCAGGGTCACCGGAGGTCACGGTCGCGATCTTGATCACCAGCTTGGTGCCCGAGCTGTCGCTCTGGACAATGTCATCGGTGGTCAGCAGCTGGTCGTGAGCCGCGTCCTTGTACAGCGGGTACTTTGTGCCGCCGGTAGCAAGCTGGACGTAGATCTGGTGGGTCGTCTCATCGGCCCAGAAAATCTGGCTCTCGTTGTCGTTCTCGACGCTGATCTGGTAGTAGGCGTCGGGGCGCTGCGAGATAACCGCGCCGTCGCCGTCGACCCAGTGCTTGTTAAGTTCAAGGTTGACAAGGCCCACGCGCTGGTTGGTCACGACGACCTTGCCGCCCTGGAGGTCCTGCTGGGTGCTGTAGGTAATGTCATAGGCATAGCCGCCGGTGGCAGCGGTGTCGCCGCTGGCGCGCTTGCTCACCAGGCGCTGGGTGCCCTCGGTCCACGGCGAGAGGAGCAGGGCGGCGTAGGGGCTGCCCTCCTTCTTGGCGTCGGACTGACTAATGACGTCGTAGCTGTCGTTGCTCACCTCGCGCACGCCGTAGTAGAAGCGGTTGCCGGCCGAGACATCGTCGGGCACATTCTGGGTGTCCGCCAGATAGTGGCCGCCGTTCGCCGCGATGTGCGTCTCGGCGTACCAACCGTTGGCGTCGGTGAGGTCGACCTTGGCGATGACGTCGCCCGCGCTAAAGAGCTTCTCGCCAGCCTTGTTGTACACGTCGGTCTTGGCGTAGACCTCGACGGTCACCGTGTTGCGACCGGTGTTGTTGCCGTCGTCCACCCAGGTCTTGGACAGGCGCACCGTGGTGCCCTCGCCGGGGTAGGGGCTGTTGTAGACGGCGGAGAAGTTCACGACCTTGTTGTTGGTCGTGTCGTCGGCCTTGTTGCCGTCGGTTTGATCGGTGGTCGCGGTAAAGCTCGAGGACGAGCTAAAGCCCGACGGGGTCTCCTCGACGGTCTGGTAGCGGTACTTGGAGCCAGAGGCGTCGTACTTGGGCAGGCCGTCGAAGTCAATCTGCCACGGAGAGACCTCGCGGTACTTGATCTGGGTGCCGTTATCCAGGTTAATGGTGGTCCACTCGGTGTCTGCCGTGCCGTCCATCACGATGTCGTGGGCGTACTCCACGTCGTCCTGGTACAGCGAGAAGGTCAGCTTAGACGGGAAGGTCTTCTCGACATCAGTGCCGTCGGAGTCCTTGACGGTGAAGGTCTGGCCGGGCTCGACGCCGTAGGGCTGGGCCTGGCCGCTCACATAGCCCTTGCCGTCGACGTTCCAGTACTTGGTGACGCGGGCCGTGGTGGTGCCGCCGTAGGTGTTGGTGATGACGCCGTCGGCGTAGGAGCCCTCGAAGGTCACGGTGTCGTCGGCGCCCAGCTCGTCTTTGAGGTTAAGGGTCGCGGTGCCCGTGACGCCGGCAAGCGCGCCCTCGGTGTAGGCCGTGAACTGGCCCGACTTGCCCTGCTGGTAGACGTCGACCTCGCACCACTGGTAGATGTACTCGCGGCCCAGAAGGTCGTACTTGTCCTGCGAAGAAGAGACCTGCTGGCTCATGTTGCCGCTGGTCCAGCCGCTAAGCTCGACGGCGTCGCCGATGCTCTCCCACGTCTCGTCGACCGGGTAGACGGGGCTGTCGCCCATGTCGGCGGTCTTGGCGTGGCGCTTAAGCTGCATCTTGACGGTGACGTCTTTGAGCTGGTCCTGGTAGGCGCCGGCGTTCCAGGCCTTGGTGAGCGTAGGCGTCGCGGTGGCCTGGCGCACGTTGGTGATGGTGCCGTTGTTGTAGATGGCGATGTCGGTAGCGCTGGCGTAAGCGTTGACCTGCATGGTCTGCCAGTCGCTGCCGCCGCTCCGCACGTCGCTGTAGTAGTTGGCTCGGTTGTAGCCAATCGTGACCTGGCCGTCTTGCTCAGAGACCGTGCCCGCGACGCGCAGGTAGCCGTCGACCGCGTCCTCGCGCAGGAAGTAGACGTAGGCGTAGCCGTCGGGATCGTACTTGGCCAGGTTGCCCTGGACGTCGCTGGGCAGGTACTTGCCAAGGTTGATGCTGCCGGTGCCCGCGTTCTGGTTGTCATCGGCGCTTACGGTGAAGGTGACAAAGTTGCCGCTTGCGTCGGCCACCTGAGCCGCCTTGGACGTGTCGCCGCCGTTGGTGGTGTAGCGGTAGAGGGAGTACGTGGTCGCGGTGCGGTTCTCGGTATTACCCTCGTCGTTCCAAACCTTAGTAGCCGAGAAGGTCGTCGTACCCACGTGGGTGAGAACAACCTTGCCGCCGGCGTAGGCGATGGTAGTGTCGCTGCTGTGGTTGGTCACGCCCGTGTTGTCATAGGTGACCTGGTACCTGTCGTAAGTGCCGTCGTCGGCCGTCTTCCCGGAGCCGGCGTTGTGCTCAAGCGTGTAATCAAGCGCCGTGTTGTCGGGGTAGTACGCGGGTTTGCTCGCCGTGATCGTGGCGATGGTGTAGTTCTCGCTAAGGGTGATGGTCGAGTCATAGTAGATGCCGCGCTGGGTGTCCTCGACTACGGTGCCGTCCATCCAGGTCTTAACCCGCTCGGACGAGCTGTAGTTGAGATTCCAGAGGTCGGCAGTATTGACGCCGCTGAAGTTGCGCGAGCCGTCGCGGAGCTGGACCGTAAAGGTCACGTCCTTGAGCAGCTGCAGGCACTCTTTGTTGGAATTGGTGCCGTAGTACTCGTTATCAAAGGCGCCGTTGTAGGCACCCTGGGCAAGCTTTTGGTAACCCGTGGGGTCGGCGGAGGTACGGACAATTGCCCACTCGTACTCAACGGTGGAGCCGTCGCCCTTGTCCACCTTGCTGGGAAGGTTAGACGCGCTGGCGACGTAGCTCTGGCCTTGGGCGGCTACGGTAACCGCAATGGCGCTGGCCTGGTCCTGGGTGATGCCCAGGTCGCTGAGGATATTTGCGTCGGTCGCGTCAAAGTCCTTCGTGCTCCAAGAAGTGCCCTTGATCCAGAACTGCAGCTTGTAGGTAAGGGCACTGGTATCGGGGCGCTTGGTCGTGTCGTTGTTGTCCACCCACACCGTGGTGTACTGGGCGGTAGTGAACTCGGTGGCCGTGCGGGTTGCCTCGTCCACAACGGCAGGCTGGTCCTCACCAGAGTCGTTCTGCTCGGCGGCCTCGCCGTCGCCGGGCTGATCGTCGCTGACGGTTGTGGGCTCGTTCGCGGCGATCAGCTGCAGGGTCTCACCGTTGGCGTCGGCCGCGTCCTCGCCATCTGCGGCCTCGACCTTCTGGTAGCCCTCGATGTCGCCGGTGCGCACGACCTGCCACTCAAGCTCGGTCTCGTTGCCCTCGGCGTCGGTCATCACAGCCGGGAGATCCTGAGCGCTGGCAACATAGGTCTGCTCGACGGCCTCGACCTTGACGGATGCCGCAAGCTCGCTGGCCTGCTCTTCGTCAAGGCCCAAGGCGGCGAGAAGATCGCTGTCCTGGGCGTCAAAGGTCGCCCACTCGGCGTCCGAGTCCTTCTCGCGATATTGCAGCTGGTAGGTAAGCTGCTCGCTGTCGGTCGCGGGGCGCGCGCCGGCCGCGTCGTTGTTGTCGTCCCATGTGGTGGTGAACGGCGTCGCATCGACGGTCTTCTCGTCTTCTGCTACTGCCGCGTCGCCAGAGGGGGTCTGGTCGTCTGCGGTGGTGTCCACCTGGGTAACCTGAGTGTCGTTGGTGCCCAAAAGGCTTGCCAGGTCAAAGGAACCCGAGGTCGTGCCCAGTGCCGAGACCGGGCTAAAGACCATCTGCGCGGTGAGTATCACCGCCATCAGGCCGCTAAAGGTTCGCTGCCACACGGTTGCGGTGTGGCGAGAAGTGCGCTGGCGAGGCCCCGAGTTTTGCATGGGATTCCCCTCTGTGTAGGTTCAGGCAAGGACAAAAGACCTAGATTAGGCCTTAAATTTCTTACTTTAGTGCATACCAGGGCGTTCTGAACGCTAAACCTTCACTTAAACCTTAGGTTGACACGTGTTGTCACCCCCCACAGGACGGGTTCGCAGGGGGCTTGGCGAGCGCGGCGTGCGCCAAAATCGCCAGTTGTCAGTACCCGCGGCCCCTTTCCTGCGCACAATTCGGGGGTTGTCAGTACTTTCGCGCCCTTCTCAGCACCCAGCCAAACAGCCCAAGCCACAAACCCACAGGTAGATGCCTCGCGGTTTTTACCGAGAAGCGCCCGGCGGCTCGAAAACTACTGACAACCCCCAAATCCCGCGCACTTCTCGCCGCAAAAGTACTGACGACCCCCAAATCCCGTGCAGCCAGCCCGCCCCTCTCCCCGCCCTCCCGGGCTAACAAAAAAATCCCACGCCTGCAAAATGCAGGCGCGGGATGCGCGCTCTAGATTGTGGGCCGCAGCTTAGCGGGTGATGCCCAGGATGGTGTAGGTGCGAGACTTGCCGGAGGGGGCAACAACCTCGACCTCGTCACCCTCCCTGTGGCCGATAAGCGCCTGGCCAACCGGAGACTCGTTGGAGATCTTGTGCTCAAGCGAGTTGGTCTCGGTGGTGCCCACGATGGTGAACTTGGTGGACTTGCCGGCCGCGTCCTTGAGCTCGACGGTGGTGCCAATAGAGACGGCCAGGTCGTGGGAGCTGCCGGACTCGACGACGGTGGCGGTGGCAAGAATCTGGCGAATCTCGTTGATGCGGGACTCGTTGTGAGACTGCTCCTCCTTGGCGGCGTCGTACTCGGAGTTCTCGGAAAGGTCGCCAAAGCCGCGGGCCTCTTTGATGCGCTCGACGATCTCGTCGTGCTTCTCGCCCTCACGGTAAGCAAGCTCGTCGACGAGCTTCTGGCGACCCTCCGGGGTCAGGACAATGTTCTTGGAATCTGCCATGGTCAGCTCTCTACTACAGACGTGTGCGGAAACAAAAGTGGGGCGCGTGCGCCGGCGCTGTTAGCCGAGCTTGTGGCCGCACTTGGTGCAGAAGGCGGAGTCGGCGGAGTTCTTGGCGCCGCACTCGCCGCAGAACTTGACGTCTGCGGGGGCCTCGTCGTCGGCATCGGCGTCGTCGTCATCGGCAACGACCTCGACGGCGTCGTCGTCATCGGAAGCAGAGGACTTCTTCTCGTCCTTCTTGGGCTCGTCGTCGCCCTCCATGCCCTCGCGCACGTTCTTGACGGTCTTGCCCAGGGCAGAACCGATCTTGGGGAGGTTCTTGGGTCCAAAGATGACCAAGACGACGATGAGGATGACGATAAGCTCTGCGGGGCCCAAGCCAAGAATCATGAGAAGCTCCTTTGTTTGTAACGGCACGTGCCGCGGGTATACGCAAACGTATGGGATAGTATAACCGCGTTTCTACCAAGCGTACCCCGATTAGCAAAAACGCAATCTCATATAATACCGCAACACTTGGCGCGAGTACATGGAGGCCTTTGTGGATTTGAAGACCCTGTTTTGGTGGTCGATGGGAATTACGGCCGTGCTGACGGTCTTTGTGGCGTGCATGCCGTGGCTGTTGCGCAAGCGCGGGGTTACGATGTGCCGCACCATGTTTGGGCTCACTTTGATTTTTGATTCACAGAACGCCGACGGGACGCCGGTGCGGCTGATCAACGTCAACGGGACGTTTCAGTCGGTGAGCTATGTACCCGATGACCTGCGCTTTGAGCTGGCGTGCGAGTATCACCGCGAGATCGCGCGGCGGATCGAGGCGATGGCGGAGAAGCGCGCGGCGGGCGCGGACGGCGACGCGGCGGCGGGGCCGCTGCGGGTGCTGGTGATGGGCGGCGGGGGCTTCTCGCTTCCTAAGTATCTGGCGGCGTATGTGCCCGCGGCCCAGGTAGACGTGGTAGAGATCGACCCCGCGATGGTCAAGATCGCGCGCGAGCAGTTTTTCTTGGACGAGTGCCTTGAAGAGACGGGCGCTGAGAAGGACGGCCGCATGCGGATCATCGTGGGCGACGCGTGGGGCGAGCTCAAGGCCGCCGAGGAGCCCTACGACGTCATTGTGAACGAGGTCTTTGGCGGCAAGCGGCCGCTGGGGCCCATGGAAACCAACGAGGGCGCCCGCGTAGTGGCTCAGCACCTGGCGCCCGGCGGCGTTTACCTGGCCGATGTTCGCTGCGCGATGGAGGGCCGCAAGTCGGCGCCGCTGCGCGAGGTCCAGGCCGCGTTTGGCCAGGTCTTCTCGACGACGGAAGTTGTGCCCGAGTGGCCCGACGAGCCCCAGAAGCCCGGGAACAACGTGTTCGCGGCCTGGTAGCGCGGGCGGCCGACCGGTGGCAGTTTGGGGGCTTTTCTGTGCCTCGCGCGGCACTTTGAGGGCTTTTCTGTACAGAAAACCTGCCCAAGTGCCGCCTTTGCCACAGAAAACCCCTCTATCTGCCACCGCGCCGAGATAAGCTGTCGCGCAACGGGCGGAAGGGGCGAGAAGTGACCGGCAACAAATTAGCGACACCTGCCGTTTTTCGAACACGCGAGGCGCGCGGCGGCATATACTCAACCGCATCGCAAGCGCGTTCTAAGGAGCCCCCATGTCCGACGAATCCTATTCCAACTGGCTTAAGAACTGCGAGAAGGACCCGCTGTGGTGGTTGTGGATCGTCTCGCTGTTGAGCCCCCTCTCCACCATGATTTTGGACTTTGCCGGCGTGATCGACCGCGACGTCGAGCCGTATTCGCTGGTAAACAACACGTCGTGGGTCGTCTTTGGCGTGATTCTTGTCGCCGTCGCCGTGCGCGGCAAGGACATCGGCGAGGACAAGCCCATGTCTACCGCGGGACGCGTCGTTTGCGCCGCCCTGGGCATCGCCGTTGCCGGCGCGGCCCTGGTGCTGGGCCTTCTGCCCGCGCTCAACGGGTAAATCGCACGATCCGGGCCGCCACGCGCGGCCCTTTTTTGTGACCCGGACGGTACAAAATACTTAATATCTCATCAAATTAGCGCTATATTAAGTATTCTGTATCGCAGCAGGTCAACAGGGGAGGCGGCAATGTGGTCTAACGTCTACTCGCGCGAAGGGCTGGGTGAATTCCTCCAAGAAGCGCGGCAAGAGCGCGGAATCAGCCAAAAGCAAATGGCTGAGAAGCTGGGCTTCTCCCCCGTCACCCTTTCGGCGTTAGAGAACGGTAAGAACGTCTCGGCGGCCAAAATCGAGCTCTACCTGCAGCGCCTTGGCTATCGCATGGTCATTGTCCCCAAATCCGCCGCAGTCGAGGTCCACGAATGAAGACGCTTGAGGTTTATCTGGCGGGTCAGCTTGTTGGCGCCATAGTCCAGACGCGCGGAGGCGGCCGTTTTTCGTACGATCAGGATATTTACGAGGCGCTTCCCGGAACACCGGTGCTTTCTCTGGCCTTACCGGCAAAGCGCAAGCCATTTGGCGAGTCTAAAACGCGCAATTGGTTTGAGGGGCTGCTGCCCGAAGGCGAGCGTAGGGACCGCGTGTGTCGGCAACTTGGATTGGCCTCGGGCGACTGGCTGGGACTTCTCGCCCAAATAGGCTGGGAGTGCGCCGGGGCCGTTCAGGTATTTCCCGAGGGGGAATCACGCGGGCACTCCGGTTCATATCTGCCCATTGACCAGGCCGCGCTTGCCGAGAAGCTCAGCAACGCAGCCACACGCCAGCCCAGCGGGGGCCAGGGCACTTTCAGGATGTCGCTGGGTGGATACCAGGACAAGCTATGCGTTTACATGCCGTGTTTGCCGGAAGGAGGGGCGCGGGTCTCGCCGACTGGAGCATGTTTTACCTTGGGGGACGCTCCAAGCACGCACATCCTCAAACCAGAACCCACGAGATACCCCGGCCTTGCCGAATCGGAGGCATGGGCCATGACGGCCGCCCGAGGCGCGGCCCGCTGTGCCAAGGTCGCGCTTCTCGATCTTGCAGACTGCCCGCAGACCCTGGTTGTAGAGCGCTACGATAGGCGCATTTCCAAAGATGGGACGGTCTTCCGCCTTCATCAAGAAGACGCCTGCCAGGCCCTTGACCTGCCCATTACCGCAAAATACGCCAACGAAACACAGGCTAAAGGTAGCGACCCAACCTACCGGAGCATGGCGGAGCTTCTAGACCGTTACAGCGTCGACGCAACTGGCGAGAAGCTCGAGCTCTTGCGGCAGCTCACCGTGAATATGGCGCTGGGGAACTGGGACGCGCACGCCAAAAACACTTCGTTTCTCTACCCCAAACTTGGCACGCCCGCTGTGGCACCGCTCTACGACGTGGTGCCCATCGCCGAGGTTGAGCCGAAGACTTCGCTTCTCTCGCTACGGGTAAACGGGTCGCTTGACCCGGCAACGGTTGATGGAGCAACTCTGCTTGAAGAGGGTTTGACCTGGGGCTTAAGTGCCAAAGAAGCGCATGATACGGTAACGAGATGCCTCGATGCGCTGACCGAGGGGCTTGAGATAGCCGGCGAGCTGTATCCCGCCGCCGCAAACCGCCATGAAATGGCTGCACGCCAGCGAATCGCCCGTCTTGCCAACGGTTGTTAGGTCGCACACCCGCAAAGCGAGCCTCAACTCGAAAATCCGGGCACATCACGGGACCAGGCGGAGGTCCGCCCGACTTATCCCGGACTAAAATCGACATTGTCGAGTAGCCGGGCTCCGTCCAGTGACGT
>CAVKOL010000010.1:0-27739 GCA_963658035.1 Bacteroidaceae bacterium | reverse complement strand
TCAAGGGCGAGAAACCCGTAGCGCTTCTCGGCATCCACCGCCTGACGCGCAAAGGCCAGGCCGTCGGCGCAAATAAAGCGCAGGTCACCGCCTGCGTCTTGCATGCGGCGGCGCGCCTCATCGACAAAGAACCAGCGGCGGGCGGCCTCGATGACGCGCGGGTCTATCTCGCAGACGTCAACGGCGCACGAGGGCCAATCCCGGGCGATGAGCTTAGGGATTGAGCAGCCGCCACCGCCTATGAGCAGGACGTTATTCTCGGCAGGGTGTTCTTGTAGATGTGCTGCGAGCGCGCGGCCAAAGGAGCGGTAGTACTCAAAGACGGGGTCCAGACACGCGTCGCCCAAATAGGTTGCAGACTGGAAAACACCGCCGCGGCGCAGGACGCGCACCGTGCGCCCGGCGCTATCTTTGATGCCGTAGACCAGGGTCGGCGGCCAGCCGCGGGCAATATGGAGGTCGGGGCCAAATACCATCTGTCTGCAACCTCCTTGGCGGCACGTCGTTTGCTTTGGCTACGATAACCTGCCCAAACAAAGGAGGCAACTCAGGTGGCCGGTCTTGGCACAATCATCAACGTCGCATGCATCGTCGCGGGCGGGCTCATCGGCCTTTTGGGCCGCAGCCTCATCACGCAGAGCCTGCAGGACGCCCTTTTGCGCTCGTGCGGCGTGGCCGTCATCTTTGTGGGCGTCGCCGGCACGCTGGAGAAAATGCTGGGCGTCACCGTTGCCGCAAACGGGACGGCTTCCTTGAGCAGCGGCGGGACGATGATGATGGTCATCTCTCTGGCGCTGGGCACCGTGGCGGGCGAGCTGTTGGACCTGGACGCCAAGTTCGAGGCCTTAGGGGCATGGCTTAAGGAGAAGACCGGCAGCTCTAAGGACGCGTCTTTTGTCGACGCCTTTGTCACAGCGTCGCTTACCGTCTCCATCGGGGCCATGGCCATCGTGGGCGCGATCCAAGACGGCCTTGTGGGCGACTACTCGACCCTCATGCTCAAGGGCGCGCTCGACGCGATCATCATCTGCGCCATGGCGGCGTCGATGGGCAAGGGCGCGGTCTTCGCGGCGCTGCCCGTGGGCGTCCTGCAAGGCAGCATCACCCTCTTGGCGACCCTGCTCTCCCCCATCATGACCACGGCCGCGCTGGCAAATCTGTCGCTGGTTGGCTCGATGCTCATTTTTTGCGTGGGCGTGAACCTCATCTGGCCGCGCACCTTTAAACCCGCCAACATGCTGCCCTCGGTCGTCGTAGCGGCCGTCTGCGCCTTTGTCATGTAGAGCCCAAAGGAGAACGCCATGGCTACGGACAAGAACAAAAACACCGCCAACAGCCTGGGCTTTGTTGGATTGACGACCCTCGTGGTCACCACCTGCGTGGGCGCCGGAATCTTCTCTTTGTGCGGAGACCTCGCGGCTGGCGGCGCCAACACGGCGGCGGTCCTTGCCGGCTGGGCCATCTGCTTTGTGGGCGTATTTGCGCTGGCCAAGACCTTTAGCGGGCTTGCCGCCGTGCGCCCGGGGCTCTCTGGCGGCATCTACGCCTACGCGCACGCCGGCTTTGGCGAGTACGTGGGCTTTTCCTCTGCCTGGGGCTACTGGATGAGCGCCTGCCTCAACAACGCGGGCTACGCCATCATGCTCTTCAACGCGCTGTCGTACTTCGCGCCTCAGCTCGGGGGCGGCAACTCGCTTGTCTCGGTCGCCTTGGCGTCGTGCTTCTTGTGGCTGTTGGCCTACCTTTTGACGCGCGGCGTGCGCACGGCCACCGTCGTCAACCTCGTGATCACGCTGGCCAAGCTCGTGCCGTTGGCGCTCTTTATCCTGTGCGTCGTGCTTCTCTCCAAGTTCGACCTGTCCGTCTTCATGACCAACTTCTGGGGCGAGCCGGGCGGCCTGTCCTTTACCGACCAGCTCAAGAGCACCATGGTCTCACTCGTGTGGCTCTTCGTGGGCCTCGAGGGCGCCGTCGTGGTCTCGGGCCGCGCGCGCGACCCGCACGACGTGAGCCGTGCCACGACCTTTGGCTTTTTGCTGGTCGTGATCTTCTACGTGCTCATCTCGCTTCTCTCGCTGGGAATCTTGCCGCGAGAAGAGCTTGCGGCGCTTTCCACGCCGTCGTTGGCCGGGGTATTTGAGAAGGTCATCGGGCCCGCGGGCGCCGTCCTCATCAACGGCGGCGTCGTGGTCTCGCTGATGGGCACGATGCTGGGCTACCTCACCTTTGCCGCCGAGACGTCCTTCCAGGCCGCCAACCGCGGTCTTCTCCCCGCCCGCCTGGCCTGCGCCGACAAAAACGGCACCGCCGTCACCGCGACCTTGGTCTCTGCCGCCATCACGCAGGCGTTTCTTGTGCTCTCGGTCTTCTCGCAGGGCACCTACCAGTTCTTCTATACCTGCTCGGTCTACGCAATCTTGATCCCGTATACCTGCGCTTCTGCGTATTACGCGCGCGCCGCGTGGAAGAGGGAGCAGATGGACGCCCCGCTGGCGCCCAAGCTGTGGTCCGCGCGCCTGGCGGGCACCGTGGCCCTGCTCTACACGCTGTTCCTCATTTGGTCGAGCGGCATGCAGGGCCTCACGGTGGTTGCCATCGCCATCGCGCCGGGCACCTTGCTTTACGCCGGGATGCGCCGCCGTCACGGCCAGGCCCTCATGACCTCGCTTGCCGACAAGGTCTTTGCCGCGATCGTTTTGGTTGCCGTTGTTGCTACGATTGTGGTCAGAATGACGTCGCTTTTCTAGGCAGGTCGCACGGCTTGGGTTCCAATAAAGACAAGATAGACCGGCTGCTCCAAGAGATTTTGGACAACCCGCGGGTCGTCTCGATGCAGACGCGCACGGGCTCGAAGGTCTATGGCGACGAGCCTATTTTGCGCCGGGCCTCGCAGATGTCGACGTATATGCCCGAGAAGATCCGCCAGATGCGCGAGCTGCAGCACCGGCCCGATGCCGCTATGTGGTCGGACACCCACCTGTTTATCGAGCAGGCTCGCCTAATGGAGGATTTTGCCGACGACTGCCCCTATCACGGCGAGTACTACCACTACTTTCCCTCGTATCGCTCGATGAACGACCGGCAGCTCAGGGGCTATTTCACCTGGCGCACGCACGTGCGAGCGGGCGATGTGGCCCTGGCCTGCCCCGCGTTTGCGTTTGTCTACGTATACGAGCTGCTCAACGGCATTGGGACTACACCCGGCGAGAAGGGCTTTCGCGATATCGAGGCCTTTTGGCAAAAGTGGCAGCTGGTGAACAACGAGCTAGACCGCTATGTCACGGCCTGGCTGGTGGACTATGCGGCCTGGTACGGGCTTGACACGCAGCTGGTGGCGGGCTATGCGGGAGGCGCGCACGACGAGGCAGTCGAGGTCCTGGCGGCCGCCGAGGGGCGCGTTGACCTGGGCGCGGGCGGCGGGCGCAAGAAGGTGCCGTTCCCCTTTGGGCGCGACGTGGACGGGCAGCGCGAGTTGTTTGATGCTTTATGCGAGTTGTCGAGCTACGACGTGCGCGCGTCCGCCGGCTTGGCGGGGCACGTTGACGATTATGCGGCCGTCTGCCAGGCGGTTTTTGCCCGCATGGTGCAACGTTGGCGCAGCGGCCACGAGCAAAGTTACGTCGAGAGTTTATTCGGCAAGCGCTACGCGACCGTCCACCATATGTTCGCAAGCTCGCTGTTTTGCTTTCCCGCGCAGGCGCACGAAGACGTCGAGTACCAAGTCACGGCTACCACCCGATACACCTGCAAGAACAACCGGTGGAGCAAGAACTGCTACCACGACGCAGGCGCGCGCCTAGAGAAGATTGCCCAGATTCTGCGGGCCGTTGACCTGCGGCTTTGCGCGGAATTTGGTGTGTCGTGCGCCGTCGAGGACGCCGGGGCGCCCAAGTACCTTGTTTCAATCGTTGATGCACAGACGCACGATTACCTTGCCTGGAAAAAGACCTCGGCGCCCGTGCGGGTGGACATCGACTTGTCCAAGCTGGCCGGGATTCGAACAGCGGCGGCATCGACGCGCGAGGCGTTGCTGGTGGACGAGGAACGCGAGGAAGAGCCCGTGGAAGCGGCCCCAGTTGAAGCGGAGAAGACCGAGCCGGTCGAGGAGGCGCCGGCCGCAGAGCTGGCGGCAGAGCTGGTAGAAAACGATGTCGCCCTCCCCTACGGTTTGACGCCGCAGGAAGCCGCGCTGCTCGCCGACCTTCTCGCTGGCAAGCCCGTCTTGCCCTCAAACGAGCTGGACCTGTTGGTCGACTCCATTAACGAGAAGCTCTTTGACCTGCTGGGCGACACCGCCCTGGAGTTTGGCGACGACGGGGCGCCGGGACTGATCGGGGACTACGTCGACGATGTTCGGGGCGCACTAAAATATTAGAACAACTGTTTGCTGTCATCGTACACTTGTGCTAGTATCGATTCAATCACTCTAGACACAAAGGACGCGCGCATGGCAGAGCTCACGCAAAAGGTTCCCAAGCGGATCGCCGCAGTCATCATCAACTCGCTTAAGGGCGGCGTCGTGCCGCGCATCGGCCTGCCGTACATCACCGTGGGGCGCGAGAAGGAAATCCAGGCTTTCTTGACCGACCTTGGCCTGATCGAGGACGGTGGCGCCAGCTTTAGGTTCTTGGTGGGCCGCTACGGCGCAGGTAAGAGCTTCCTTTTGCAAACCATCCGCACGCACGCCATGGGCAAGGACTTTGTGGTGGCGGATGCCGACCTGTCGCCCGAGCGCAGGCTCCAGGGCGGGCAGGGGCAGGGCCTGGCCACGTATCGCGAGCTTATCCGCAACCTTTCCACCAAGACGCGGCCCGAGGGCGGTGCGTTGAACCTGGTGCTCAACCGCTGGGTACAGGCCGTGGGCGACGACGAGGCGGCCCTGGCCACGCAGCTTGAGCCCATCGAAGAGATGGTCCACGGCTTTGACTTTGCCCGCATGCTCAGGCGCTACCGCAACGCTGTGCGCGAGGGGGACGAAGAGACGCAGGCGGCCGTGACGCGCTGGCTTCGCGGAGAGTACCGCACCAAGACCGAGGCCAAGGCCGAGCTTGGCGTCTCGTGCGTCATTGGCGACGACGACTGGTACGACTACATCAAGCTGCTGGCGGCTTTTTTGGTTGGCGCCGGCTACAAGGGCCTTCTCGTCATGATCGACGAGCTGGTCAACCTGTACAAGATTCCCAACTCGGTCACGCGCCAGTACAACTACGAGAAGATTCTCACCATGTACAACGACACCTTGCAGGGCAAGGCGCACAACCTGGGCATCATCATGGGCGGCACGCCGCAGTCCATCGAGGACCGCCGCCGCGGCGTCTTTAGCTACGAGGCCCTGCGCAGCCGCCTTACGCAGGGGCGCTTTGCGCAAGAAGGCATGACCGACATGCTGGCCCCGGTTATCCACCTGCAGCCCTTGACCTACGAGGAGCTGCTGGTACTAATCGAGAAGCTCGCCGATATCCACGCGGGGTACTTTGGCTATGAGCGCACGCTGGTGACCGAAGACCTCGTGCGCTTCCTGCAGATCGAGTTCGGTCGCGTGGGGGCAGACTCGCACCTCACCCCACGCGAGGTGATCCGCGACTTCATCGAGCTTCTCGACATCATGTGCCAAAACCCCGATGCCAAGGTGGAGGACCTCTTGCAGTCCAGCGCCTTTACAGGGGCGGTTACCGCGGGCGGCAACGATACGGGCAGCTCTGCGGGCAACGGGGCCGACGAGTCGGCCTTTGCCGAGTTCACGATTTAGCAGCGCGCCATGTCTGTCTTCGACCGCTACGCGCCGTTTGTGCAGGACTTCATCTACGAGCACGAATGGGAAAACCTACGAGGCATCCAGATAGCCGCCGGCGAGGCCATCTTTGACACCGACGACCACGTTCTTCTCTGCGCAGCCACCGCATCCGGCAAGACCGAGGCAGCCTTCTTCCCCATCTTGAGCGAGTTTTGGGAGAACCCGCCGGCGTCTGTGGGCGCACTTTACATCGGCCCCACCAAGGCCCTTATCAACGACCAGTTCTATCGGCTGGAAGAGCTGTGCGAGCGCGCGGACATCAAGGTCTGGCACTGGCACGGCGACGTCTCGGCCTCGCACAAGGCCAAGCTCCTGCAGCGCCCCAGCGGCATCCTGCAGATTACGCCAGAGTCCCTTGAGGCCCTGCTCATGCGCAAGCATGCCCTGGTCAGCCGCCTCTTTTGCGACCTGCGCTACGTCATCATCGATGAGGTGCACTCGCTGCTGCGGGCCGACCGCGGCTTCCAGACCATCTGCCTGATCGAGCGCCTGTCTCGCATAGCGCAGGTCAACCCCCGCCGCATAGGCCTTTCGGCCACCATAGGCGATCCCAAGAGCGTCGGCGATTTTCTCAGCGCCAACACCGGCCGCGCCACCCTGATCCCCCAGGTAACCGAGCCCCCGCGCACCTGGCGCCTCTCCATGGAGCACTTCTACCAAACCGGCCCCCAAGCCACCGAAGGGTCCCTACAATCCAACCTATCCACTGTTAGCGCTGTCGCGTGCACTGCCGCGACCGCTGAAACCCCCGCGCCCGCAGACGCTGCGCAAAGCGCAGCCGTCACCCCAACGTCGGGCGATGGCACCCCCAGGTCCATGGAATTGTCTCCACGCGCAGTTCCGCATGAGCCGAAGGCGCCAGTGGCGCCTTCGTGCGAACAGGACTGTTTGAGCATGGAGACAATTCCGTGGACCCCAGGCGACCCCACAGGCGCTGAGTCGAATACCGCCCCGATGAATTCCGACCCCGCTATGGGCTACATCTTCGACCACACCAGAGGCTGCAAGTCTCTCGTCTTTACCAACTCCCGTGAAGAAGCCGAAGACGTCTGCACCTGCCTGCGCGCCCTCTGCGAAAAAAGTCACGAGCCAGACCGCTTCTTAATTCACCACGGCAACCTCTCCGCCGCAATACGAGAAAGCGCCGAGGAAGCCATGAGAGACGAGACCTCCGAGCTCGCCATCGTCGCAACCGCAACGCTCGAGCTGGGCATCGACGTCGGCCGCCTCGAGCGCGCCTTCCACGTCAACGCGCCCTTCACCGTCTCGTCCTTCCTGCAGCGCATGGGCCGCACCGGCAGGCGCGACGCCCCGCCCGAGATGTGGTTTGTCATGCGAGAAGAACAACCCGAGCCCCGCTCGCTCACGCCCGAGACCATCCCCTGGGAGCTCCTGCAGGGCATCGCCTTGGTCCAGCTTTACCGAGAAGAGCACTGGGTCGAGCCCCAGCGCCTCAACCGCCTGCCGTACAGCTTGCTGTGCCACCAAACGCTGGCGACGCTTGCCTCGGAGGGCGAGCTCACGCCGCCACAACTGGCGAGCCGCGTCCTGACGCTCACGCCCTTCCACCGCGTCTCGACCGACGACTTCCGCGTGCTCTTGCGCCACCTTTTGGCCTGCGACTTTATCGAGCAGACCGAGGAAGGCGGCCTTATCGTGGGCCTTGCCGGCGAGAGGGTCACCAACAGCTACAAGTTCTTTGCCGTCTTCCAAGAAAGCGTCGAGTACACGGTGCGATGCGACTCGCAAGAGATCGGCACCCTGTGCGCCCCGCCCCCGCCCGGCGAGAAAGTTGCCATCGCAGGCCACGTCTGGATTGTCGACGAGGTTGACCACAAGCGTCACCTGCTCTACGTCACGCGCGTCAAGGGCCGCGTGCCCGCCTACTTTGGCGAGTGCCCCGGCGACATCAACACCCGCGTCCTGCTGCGCATGCGCCAGGCCCTGGACGAAGCGCAGGTCTACGGCTACCTGCAGCCACATGCCCGCGCCCGCCTGGCCCAGGCCCGCCACGTCGCAGAGAACGGGGGCCTTACCAAGACGCCCCTGGTCAACCTGGGCGACAACATGTGGTGCCTGCTCCCGTGGCTGGGAACCTATGCGTTTCTCGCCCTCGAGAGGATCCTCAAGATCTGCTGCGCCAAGGACCTGGGCCTTAAGGGCTTTAGCTCTTCTCGGCCCTACTTCATGACCTTTGTGATGGCAAAAGACGTTGATGAACAGCAGTTCTTCAAGGTCCTGGTCGAGCAAGCCGCCGCCTTGACCGACCCAATGAAGCTTCTCTATCCCAAGGAAGTCCCCTACTTTGAGAAGTACGATGAGCTGGTGCCCGAGGAGCTTGTTCGCAAGGGGTTTGCCCTGGGCACGCTTGACGTCGACGGGGTGAAGGAGCGTGTTCGCCTGTGGGGTGCCCAAAGGAACATCCCTTGGGCAGAGCCAGCCGACTTCGTCGAGATCGACACATAGCCGCACGTCACATGTGAGGTGGAACCCATGGCCGCAACCAACGCGCCGCTCGACATACTGCGCCAGACCTTTGGCTACCAGGACTTTAGGCCCCACCAGGGCCAGATTGTGGACGCCGCGCTAGCCGGGCGCGATGTCCTGGCCGTCATGCCTACCTCGGCCGGCAAGTCCATCTGCTACCAAGTGCCGGCCATCGCGTTAGCTGCCAGGGGCGCGGGCGTGACCGTCGTCATCTCGCCCCTCATCTCGCTCATGGCAGACCAGGTGGGGGCGCTTCGCCAGTACGGCGTGGCCGCGAGCTACCTCAACTCGACCCAAGACGGCGTCGAGCAAGACGAGGTCTTAACCGGCATCCAAAGCGGCGCGCTGACGCTGGTCTACGTCGCCCCCGAGCGCCTGGACGATCCGCGCTTCATCGAAGCCGCCTCAGCGCGCGGCATCGCGCTTCTCGCCGTGGACGAGGCACACTGCATCAGCCAGTGGGGCAACGACTTTAGGCCCTCTTACCAGCGCATCATTGACTTTATCCAAGCACTTCCCGCACGCCCTCCCGTGATGGCCTTGACCGCCACGGCAACCCAAAGGGTGCGCGACGACATTGCCGCGTCCCTTGGCCTTGTCGACCCCTTTTGCGTGGTGGCCAGCTTCGACCGCCCCAACCTCAGCTTCTGTGTCGAGCGTCCAAAGAACGCAAACGAGAAGGTCCAGATGCTCGCCGCCTTCTGCGCCGAGCGTCGGGACCAAAGCGGCATCGTCTACTGCTCGAGCCGCCGCGCGGTCGAGGAAGTGAGCGATTACCTGTGCGCCCAAGGTCTTCTCGCCACCCGCTACCACGCGGGCCTCTCCGCAACAGAACGCGAACGCAACCAAGAGGACTTCCTCTACGACCGCGCACGCATCATGGTGGCGACCAATGCCTTTGGCATGGGCATCGACAAATCCAACGTGAGCTACGTTGCCCACTACAACCTGCCCAGCTGCCTTGAGAACTACTACCAGGAGGCGGGCCGCGCCGGGCGCGACGGCACCCGTGCCGAGTGCGTCTTGTACTACTCCCCCGCAGACGTTCACACCCAGGAATTCCTGATCTCGCAGAACAGCCGCGACGACCTTGACATTTCCCAGCTCGAGGAGCTTCGCGAGCAAGACGAGAAGCGCCTGCGCCAGATGGTCTTCTACGCCACCACAACAGATTGCCTGCGCTCGTTTATCCTGCGCTACTTTGGCGAGGACGCGCCCACTTACTGCGGCAACTGCTCCAACTGCCTCAACGAGTTCGAGGAAGTCGACGCCACCATCGATTGCCTCAAGATCGTGAGCTGTGTGGCCAGGCTGGGACAGGTCAACCGCACCGTTGGCGCCTCCACCATCGTCGATATCCTGCGCGGGTCACACGCCGAGAAGATCCTCTCGGCCGGGTTCGACCGCTTGAGCACTTACGGCATCATGGACACCGTGCCTGTGCCTCGCATCCGCGCCCTTATCGACGAGCTGGTCTACCGCGGGCTTTTGGATAGGGCCGCTGGCAAGTTCCCCACGATTTCCCTCACGCCCCAGGGCGTCGCCTTTATGCGAGCCCAAAACATCGACGGCCAACCTTTGATCCTTCGCGTGGCCAAGGAGAAGCCCCGGCCTGTCAAAGCGGCCTCGTCAAGCGCCGGGAAAGCCCGCGCCGCCGCGGCCGCCGCAGACCTCTCCGAAGCCGACCAGGCCCTCTACCAGCGCTTGGTTGCCCTGCGCACCGAGCTTGCCGTCGAGCAGGGCGTGCCTGCCTACATCGTCTTCAACAACGCCTCGCTGGCAGACATGTGCGCCAAGCGCCCCTCCAACGCGCAGGAGTTTCTCACCGTCTTAGGCGTGGGCGCCAAGAAAGCCGAGGCCTACGCCGAGAAGTTCCTGGCCGTCATCAACGACCCCGAGGCATAGCCCCGCGGCATAAAAAGGGACTGGACCCCAGGCCCAGCCCCCAAAGCGTTCCTTGAAAAAAGACCCTCTCGCCCCTTAGAAGTCGGCGTTGCCCACGGTGCGCGGGTGCGGCAGCACGTCGCGGATGTTGTCGACACCCGTGAGGTACATGACCAGGCGCTCGAAGCCCAGGCCAAAGCCCGCGTGCTTGCAGCCGCCGTAACGGCGCAGGTCAAGGTAGTACTTGTACTGTTCGGGGTCCATGCCCAGCTCGCGGATGCGGCCCTCAAGCACATCCAGGCGCTCCTCACGCTGAGAACCGCCGATGATCTCGCCGATGCCGGGAACCAGGCAGTCGGCCGCGGCCACGGTCTTGCCGTCGTCGTTCAGGCGCATATAGAAGGCCTTGATGGCGGCCGGGTAATCGGTGACAAAGGTCGGACGCTTGAAGTGCTCCTCGGTAAGGTAGCGCTCGTGCTCGGTCTGCAGGTCGCAGCCCCAGCTCACGGGGTACTCGAACTCCTTGCCGGCGGCCTGGGCCTCTTCCAAGATCTTTACGGCCTCGGTGTAGGTCACGCGGGCAAAGTCGCTGTTGGCCACGTGGTTCAGGCGCTCGAGCAGGCCCTTATCGACAAACTTGTTGAAGAACTCCATCTCGTCGGGGCACTTCTCCAGCACGTAGTTGATGGCGTACTTGAGCATGTCCTCGGCGCAGGCCATGTCACCCGCAAGGTCGCAGAAGGCAAGCTCGGGCTCGACCATCCAGAACTCGGCCGCGTGACGGCGGGTGTTGGAGTTCTCGGCGCGGAAGGTGGGGCCAAAGGTGTAGACGTCGCCAAAGCTCAAGGCAAAGTTCTCGGCCTGCAGCTGGCCAGACACGGTGAGGTTGGCGGCGTGGCCAAAGAAGTCCTGGCTCCAGTCGATGTCACCCTTCTCGGTGCGCGGCGGGTTGTTGAGGTCAAGCGTGGTCACGCGGAACATCTCGCCCGCGCCCTCGGCGTCGGAGGTGGTGATGATCGGCGTGTTGACGTAGACAAAGCCGCGCTCCTGGAAGAAGCTGTGGATAGCAAAGGCCGCCACGCTGCGCACGCGAAAGACCGCGCGGAAGAGGTTGGTGCGGCTGCGCAGGTGCTGCTGGGTGCGCAGGAACTCGCGGGTCTGGCGCTTCTTCTGCATGGGGTAATCCGGGGCCGAGGCGCCCTCGACCTCGATGGTGGCCGCCTGCAGCTCGAAGGGCTGGGGGCGATCGGGCGTGAGCTCAAGCACACCAGTGAAGGCAAGCGCCGCGCCCACCGATTGTGCAATGACGCCGTCGTAGACCTCGTCGCCGAGCTTCTCTCGGTTGACAACGACCTGCAAGTCCTTGAAGCAGCTGCCGTCATTCAAAGTAACGAAACCAAAGTTCTTCATGTCGCGGATCGAGCGGACCCAACCGGCGACGGTCACCGTGGTGCCGCCCAGGGCGTCGGCTGCGGCAAACAGGCTGGCAATAGTGTTGCGTTCCATGGGCTAGAAGCCTCCTTTGCAATAATTTGACCCAACCACAGTACCCCAAACACGCACCGGGGGCTAGAATCGATGCAGCATAAGACCGCTAACGGCAGGGAGAAACGCATGGAAGCCTACAAACGCGAATTCATCGACTTCATGGTGGAGAGCAACGTCTTGAAGTTTGGCGAGTTCACCTTGAAGAGCGGGCGCAAGTCTCCGTTCTTCATGAACGCCGGCGCCTACGTCACCGGGTACCAGCTCAAGAAGCTGGGCGAGTACTACGCGCAGGCCATCCACGACAACTTTGGCGACGACTTTGACGTGCTGTTTGGGCCGGCTTACAAGGGCATCCCACTGGCCGTCGTGACCGCCATCGCCTACCACGAGCTGTACGGCAAGGAGGTCAAGTACTGCTGCGACCGCAAGGAGGCCAAGGACCACGGCGCCGATAAGGGCAACCTGCTTGGCTACCCGCTGGCCGACGGCGACCGCGTGGTCATGGTCGAGGACGTCACCACCTCGGGCAAGTCCATCGACGAGACCTACCCCAAGGTCATGGCCGCGGCAAACGTCGAGGTCAAGGGCCTTATCGTGAGCCTCAACCGCATGGAGGTAGGCAAGGGCGGCGTCGTGACCGCCCAGCAGGAGATCCAGGAGAAGTACGGCTTCCCCGTGGCGAGCATCGTGAGCATGGCCGAGGTCGTCGAGGCCCTGGAGGGCAGCCTCATCACCCCCGAGCTCAAAGCCGCCATCGACGAGTACTACGCCCAGTACGGCGTGAAGTAGCGTCAGCCCCGCAACAAGCAACGCAAAGGGCCCGTCGGCACACGTCCGGCGGGCCCTTTCATGTCACGAGAAACCGAGAAACCCGTTTGGGTCGACCGCAGCCTTTGCTCCCTAAAGCGCGACCTGGGCCACAAAAATCGCCAAGCCGGCGAGAAGAACGGCCACGTCGGCCGCGCCAAAGCCAATGACGGTTGCCGTGGAGTGCGGGCCCGGGTTCTCGACGCCCTTGGTGATGGCCGCGACGGCCAGATCGTCCGAGGTCATCGTGGCCGAGGCCAACATGGGCACCAGAACGTGCTCCACCGTGGCACCGGGGTGGCAAAGCATCGCAGCCGGCGTGACGGCGATCCCGCGCAGGCTCATGGCATCGGCGATATCGCGGTACTGCCGCTTTAGCGTTGGGAAATAGCGCATCACAACCGCCACGGGAATGGTCCAGCGCTCGGGCACGCGCATGCGGCGCATCGCGGCGATCAGCTCGCTGGGCCTCGTGGTGGTAAACGCAAAGGTTCCCGCCATCATGCAAGGCGCCATAAAGCGAAAGCTCGTGACAAAACCGGCCGCCACGGCAAGCGCCCCTTGCGGCTCTATCCACGGCGTGACCACGTGGTCAACCACAAATAACCCCAGGTAGATGGCAATCCAGCGACCCGCTGCCCGCAAGTGCCCGCTTGGCAGGTAGCAGACCGCGATCAAGGCAACCAGCGCCGCCTCGCACACCGCTCGGCAGTGCAGGAACATAAAAATGTTAGTCATCAGCAGCAGGAACAGCTTGGTGCGCGGGTCCAAGCCCGCCTGCCCCCAGCCGTCCTTCTCGGCGCGTGCCCTAGCCATTACGCCAGGTTCGCCTTCTTGAAGTGGCGCTCCACCAGGCTGCGGCCAAAGACGCCGCCCAACACGGCACACACGATGACTGCCACAACCACTACAACGGCCATGGTGCTGTTGACGCCCGCGAAGACCTTGTCGATGTAAGCCGAGTCCTTGCCGCGTGCCACCAGCGCCGCCACGTACTGGTCGCGCATGAGCCACAGGGGAAGGATCGGCCCCGTGACGCCAAACGAGAACACGACGTAGGCCAGCAGGTTGAGCTTGCGGTCCACGTAGGCACCCGCGCGGGCGATGAGGTCGGCGCCCGCGCCGCACACGATGCAGGTCGCAAACGACAAGATGAAGTGCCCGCTAAAGAAGAAGAACGCGCCCATGACCAGGCCCACGGCCGTGACGGCGCCAAAGCGCGGCACCTTGGCGATCAGCAGGTAGTAAATCGCTCCCGCGACAAGCGCCACACCCGCAGGAAGCAGCAGGTTTCCCACCACGGGGATAAGAATGCTGCACGCAAAGGTCACGACGGCGGTCACCAAGAAGTAGAGCGCCGCGTAGATTCCCACGGTCACCAAATCCGAGACCGAAAGGCCGCCAGACTTCCGCTGGCCCGAGACAGTTACTTTAGACATTTATGCAATCCCTTTCTCAAGTTGCTTGTTGTAGAACATCGCGGAGAAGTCGCGCGGGGGCTCGGCGGGCAGCTTGACCTCAAGCTCGATGTCCGCGCAGCCGCATGCCAGGATGCGAATGACGCAGCGCTCGCCCGCGGCAAAACCGCTAAAGGCCTCGTAGCGCTCCCCTGCCCCGGCGTAAAGAACGCCCAGCTCAAGGTGGGCATCGGGCTCGTGGCAGATCCAGTCGGGCCAGATCATGCCCAACGCCTTGCCGCCCGCGCGCTCAAGCTCGATGGCGTAGACGTCGCGGCCCAAGAACTCGGCGAATTCCTCAAAAGTCTCCACGGGTTTCTCGCCGTCAGCAGGCACGGCCTCGATGAAGCAGGCGTAGGTGTAGTAGATAAAACGCTCGAACTCGCGGGCCACGGCCACGCGGCCACTCATGTCGCGCAGGCCCGCAGGTGCCGCGCCGTCCCATCCCATGGCCACGCGCGGCCCAAACGTTCCGTCGGCGAGAAGACCTTTGCCCTTGTAGAGGCCCAGCTCGCCCAAGGCGCGGGCATCGGCCACCTCCACGACGTCGCGCACCCGCTCCCAACGGGCGCGGGCCGCCTCGGCCCCCGGCGCCTCAAGCGCGGTGCGGCTCACGTACACCGGCACGTCGTGGATGATGTACGTGCGGGCGCCCTTCTCGCCGACAAGCTCCAAGCGGGGGCAAATGGGAGCAAAACGCCCCGCCGCGCCCTCCCAAAGCGGCCCAAGGTTGTAGGCCTCCTGGCTCAGCTCGGGCGCCAAAGCGTGGTAAAACTCCGCCGCCGTCATGTCGGTCACGCCAACAAGCAGCGGAAACTCGAAATCCGTCACGATGCATCTCCTTCCAAGTCGCTCCAAAAGAAATCGCGCAGGCGAGAAGCGCCCGGCTCGTCGCCCAGGCCCCAGCTTCCCGTCACGCGGCCGCACTCAAGCTCCAGGGCGTGCTCGCAGCAGGCGCAGATGAACTCGTAGTCGTGGCTCACTACCAAGACCAAACGACCGGTGGCCGCCACGTCGCGAACCAGGGCGGCCACCTGGTGCATGTGCGCCAGGTCCAGGCCGCTCGTGGGCTCGTCAAAAAGCACGATGTCGCGCCCCGCCGCGATGGCGGCCGCCACGCACAGACGCTGCTTCTGCCCACCCGAAAGCGTCAACGGGTGTGCATCGGCATAGTCAATAAGGTCCAGGTCACGCAGGGTGCCGGCCGCCTCATCTGCCGTGCACACGTCGCCAAGGCGCACTTCGTCCACAACGCTTGAGCAAAACAGCTGCCTGGTGACGTCCTGCATGACCAGCGCACAGCGTCCGCGGCGCCCGTCGGCATCAAGCGTGCCCGTTCCCGGCAGCTCAAGCGTGCCGCGCGTGCCCTTTGCGATGCCCGCCAGGCTTCGCATCAGCGTCGACTTGCCCGCGCCGTTCTTGCCCACGACGGCGATGGGCACGCCAATAGGCAGGTCCAGCGCGTCGACCTCAAGCGCCCGGTGCGCGGTCTTCCCGCGGCCGTAGTCGCAGGTCAGGCCACGTACGCAAGCCGTCCCAAAGCCCGCCGCGGGCTTCTCGCCGGCCGCCGTGCCCGCAGCCGGGCCGGCCGCCGTGCCCGCAGCCGCGCCGCTCGCCGTACCCGCAGCCGCGCCGGCCGCCGCAACCACGCACTCCTCCGGCAAAACCCGCCGAAGCCCCAGCGCGTCCGTCTCGCTCGGCCCCAGCGCCTTAAACTCATCGCCCGTCCAGCTCCGCGCCACGCGCCCGCCCTGGATAAACAGCACCTTGTCGACAAGATCTCGCAGGTAGTACACGCGGTGCTCGGCGATCAGCACCGCCTTGCCCTCGCGCTTCCACCGCGCGATGTAGCGGCGCAGTGCGTCGATGCTCCACACGTCCAGGTTGCTCGACGGCTCGTCCAGGACCAGGACGTCTGCCCCGCAGGCCTCGGCGGCAGCACAGCACACCCGCTGCGCTTCCCCGCCCGAAAGCTCAAACGCGCGCCGGTCGAGAAACCCCTCGACGTCAAAATCGGCCGCCGCCCGAGCCACGGCATCTCGAATCTGCGCGGGCCCACGCCCCAGGTTCTCGCCGGTAAAGGCTAGCTCGCTTCGCACCTCGGCGTTGAACATCTGCGTCTTGGGGTTCTGGAACACGCTCGCCACGCGGCCCGCGACCTGGTGCATCTCCATGTCGCCCAAAGCCACGCCGTCCAAGCGCACTTCTCCGTACATGCAACCGCGCTCGTAGTGCGGCACCAGGCCGTTTGCCATCTTGAGCGCCGTCGACTTGCCGCAGCCCGAGCCGCCGCACAAAAGCACGACCTCGCCCGCGCCCACGCTAAAGTCCAGGTGCTCCACCACCGGAGCGTCAAAACCGTCGCCCGACCTGCTTGGATAGGCAAACCCGGCGTCAATAAACTCAAGTCCCACTCTAAGGCGTCTCCCGTCCGCGGTCGGCGTCGTCATATTTCGCTCCTGCAAGTTAACCAGGGGTTACTCTATCATCGACCGCCCTTCTCGCCTACCCCCTTTACTGGCCCTAAACACAAAAAGCCCCGACAACCCAAAGGTTGCCGGGGCCGACGAAGCTCAACTATGCGAGAAACCCGCGGGGCGCAAGACCCCTAAAGCACCTTACTCGGCGTGGGCGTAGTCCACCTCGCCGCGGCGAGCGGTGGCCTCGTCCCAATCCTTGGTCCCCTCAAAGACGTCCTGCTTGTAGGGGTTGCGGCCAAGCTTCTTGGCGCGATAGACGATGTAGCCGATCGCAAGGACGTTGGCGACAAGGGCCAGGATCGACACGACCAGCGCCGCGTTGGGGTTCAGGTTGGAGTGCGTCACAAAGATGGACTGCTCCTGGAAGTACGGGAACACCTGAGCGAACATGCACCAAATGGCCAGGGTAAAGGCGCGGTTCTGGATCCAGCCGCCCTTGTTCCAGAAGAAGTTGGCCACCGTGGGGGCAAGCAGCAGAGCAAAGCCGCAGTACCAGGAGTGGGTGGGCAGGCAGTTGTAGGTGTAGCAGAAGTTCCAGATGTCGTAGGCCACGATGTAGACCCAGGTCATGTCGGGCCACAGCATGTCGGACTTGTCGTCGCTGGCGTAGACGCTCCACCAGCCGGTCATGCAGAAGATGTTGATCAGGCCGGCGATGCCGTTAAAGACGTTGTTCCAGCCGGCCAGCTGCGTGGCGCCCTCAGAGGTCACCCAGGTCGTCTCGCCAAGCGCGAAGAAGTGGTAGGCGCTCTCGAAGTCCGAGCACACGGCGATCAAGATGTTGATGGCCACGATCAAGAACGGGTAGGCGCGGAACCACTTGGCCTTGCCGATCTTGCCCCACTGGTACTTGATGGCGATGAAGCCCCAGCAGCCGGCCAGCGCCGCGTAGACCTTGGCGTAGTGGAACCAGCTGTTCTGGTAGATGTGGGTGGGGTTGGTCAAGGCCCACTCGGCGCCCTGCGAGACGCCCACGGCGATGGCCGCGCAGTAGATGGTCATGGCCAGCGGAGCCACGCCAAAGATGATTGCCGCGCCGATCTTGGTGCGGCGGCCGATCTCGTTGGCCACGATCAGGCCCACGAACACCATGACCCAGCCCAGCCAGTGGTAGAGCGTGTTGGAGCTCCAAACATCAAACAGCATTTCGATCCTCTCTCCTTGCGTTCACACGGGCAACGGGCCCGTGACCTTATTCGTTTTGCCGCGGCCCTAAGGCAAGTCCAGGTGAAGCGTGTTGGCGATGAGGCCGGCGATGACCTCTTTGGGGGCCTCGGGGTTCTGGCGCAGGTAGCCAACGAGCCCAAAGATCAGCAGGTAGAACGTGTCGTAGACGTTGTCGATCTCGAGCTGGTGCATGGCCACGTAGTCGCGCGCCGTGGTGTCTGTGAGATAGCGGGCCAAGGCGTCGGCGCTTTGCTGAGAAAAGCGCAGGTAAAGGGCGGCGTTCTCGGGCTTTAGGAGCAGCTGCCTAAAGGTGTCGCGCTCAAGTAGCAGAGACGTGAACATGTCCACGCAGTCGCGAAGGGCGCCTGCCACGTCGCCTTTGGTGCGGTTCTCGTTCCACTCCTTGACGGCGCCGATGAAACCCTCGACATAGCCGTCCAAAACCGCGTTGGTCACGGCCTCTTTGTCGGCGAAGTAGTGGTAGAAGAGGCTGCGCGTGATGCCGGCCTTCTCGGTGATGTCTTTGACCGAGGTCCTCGCGATGCCCTTCTCGCCAAAAAGCTCCCTTGCGGCATCGACGATCTGCTTGCTCCTGGCGGAGCTAATCTCGGTAACATCCACGAACGAAAGCTGCCCTTCTAATACGAGAAAACCTGCGATTGACACTGTGTCAACCGCAGGCACATTATGCATGTGTAGGCTTTGTGATGCAAGCCCTACCGGGCGACGAACCCGCTAAACGTGGTCGATTAGCTCGTCGGCAGGCTTGCGCTTGGCGTGCAGGGGGCCCGGCTCGGCGTCGGGAGCGGGATAGCCCAGCGGCAGAATCGCCAGCAGGTTGTAATTTGCCATCTGGGGGAAGGCCTCCTTAAGGGCCGCGGGGTCGAAGTGGCCCACCCACGTGGTGCCCAGCCCCAGGTCCTGGACCTCGAGCAACATGTGGGTGATGACAATCGAGGTGTCGACTTCGGCAAAGTTAAAGCCGTCGTACTTGCGAACGTAGCCCTCGTCGTCCGCGGCGCCCACCACGATGAAGGTCTTGGCGCCAAAGGTGAACTTGGTGGCGCCGGCAACCTTGGCGGCGTCGTCTTCGCCGGTGATGACCCAGGCGTGCCAAGGCTGCTTGTCGACCGCCGTTGGGGCCAGGACGCCGGCGGCAAGGATGGCGCTTACCTGCTCTTGAGAAACGGGCTGGTCAGAGAACTTGCGGCAAGAGTAACGATTTGCGGCGAGGGTCAAGAAATCGGACATGGCGGCACCTTTCTGCTGGTAGCTGCGCCGCGCACGCGCGCGGCCTACAGCAAGGTTATAGCCCACGCGCGCGCCGCGGCCATGAAAGAAATGCGCGAAGTGGCCGTAAATTCTCGCGGAAGCGGGCATCGAAACGCACTGGCGCGAGATTTCTTGGTTTAAATCCACGCCCCTCAAGTAGCCAGCCCCATTTCGTCCACGTTTGCCCAGTTGAGCTTCGCCCGCTACTCGCCGGCCCCCGTTTTAAACCAAGAAATCTCGAACGAGCGAAAAACCATCGGTTGTCGAATAGTCCCCTTGCCAATGCTTGCCTTTGGCACCTCACGGGACAATCCGGCTGAGTTATCCCGGTTTAAATCTGAGATTGGTGAGTAGCCAGAGCAATCTGGTGGACGTTTGCCCAGTTGGCGGCCTGACTTAACGCGCGAGCTACTCGACAAGTTGGGATTTAAACCGGGATAAGTCGGGCGGGCACCCGCGGCGGGGTCGCGGCGGGCCAAAACGCCCCAAAACAGCAGATGGGCCGAGTGCCACATAAGCGGCGCCCGGCCCGTCCGAGGCAAGACGACAAGTGGACCTTGTGCCAGCAGAGCCGGGAAGGAGGGGAGGAGTGGCCTTTGGCGCTAAAAAGGCAAGGGGCGCGCCAAGCCGGCTGGACCTTTCCTGTCGTTGACTCGAGAATACCCGCTTTGCCCGCCGCTCCACGGCGCCTGTCGCAACCGGCACAAAATACGACACGTTTGGCACTATCTCTCGGCGAGAAGTGCGCGGGCGGGATAGAATGTATGGCCTTGAATACCTACGAAAGGCAGCTCTTGACCATGGCAAACACCGCAGAAGACCCCCAGACGACCCCCGCCGCCCACGGCCGCGCGGCAGACGCCCCCGGCACAACCGGCGCGCCCGCCGACCCGTTTGCCCCCGGCTCGCTGGGCGCCCTCATCCCCTGGCCAGACGACGACTCCTACCCCAACATGCCGGCCGACGAGGCCTTAGAGCTCTTCTTGGGCTGGGTCGAGTCGCGCGGTGTCACACTGTGGGACCACCAGGAAGAGGCCCTGCTCTCCCTGGCCACGGGCGACCACCTGATTCTTGGCACGCCCACCGGCTCGGGCAAGTCGATGGTCGCGCTTGGCATGGCCTTCATGAGCGTGTGCACCGACCGCCGCGCCTACTACACCGCCCCCATTAAGGCCCTGGTCAGCGAGAAGTTCTTCGACTTTGTCGACTACTTTGGCAAAGAGAACGTGGGCATGATCACCGGCGACGCCTCGATCAACGCCGAGGCCCCCATCATCTGCTGCACGGCCGAGATCTTGGCCAACCGAGCCCTGGCAGAAGGCGAGAAGTGCGACTGCGGCTGCGTGGCCATGGACGAGTTCCACTTCTACGCCGACCCCGACCGCGGCTGGGCCTGGCAGGTGCCCCTGCTCACTCTCCCCCACACCCAGTTCCTGCTGATGAGCGCCACCTTGGGCGACACCTCGGCCATCGCGGGCAGCCTGGAAGAGCACACCGGCCGCACCGTCGACGTCCTGGCAGACGCCCCGCGCCCGGTGCCTTTGTCCTACGAGTTCGTCGACACCGCGCTCGAGGGCACCGTTGAGCTGGCCCTTCGCGCCGGCGACGCCCCCTTGTACATCGTGCACTTCTCGCAAGACGCCGCCTTGTCCAGCGCCCAGTCGCTGGCCAGCTACGGGGTCTCGACCAAGGAGCAGCGCGAGGCCGTGAAGGAGGCCATCAAGGGCACGCGCTTCACCACGACCTTTGGCAAAACCCTGCAGCGCCTACTGTGCTGCGGCGTGGGCGTCCACCACGCGGGCATGCTGCCGCGCTACCGCCTGCTTGTGGAGAAGCTCGCCCAGCAGGGCCTTCTCCCCGTCATCTGCGGCACCGACACCCTGGGCGTGGGCATCAACGTGCCCATCCACACCGTCATCTTGACGGCCCTGACCAAGTTCGACGGCCGCCGCATGCGCGTCCTCAACGCCCGCGAGTTCCACCAGATCGTGGGCCGCGCCGGTCGCTCGGGCTTCGACACCGAGGGTCGCGTCATCGCCGAGGCCACCGAGTACGACATCGAGTACGCCCGTGCCCTGCTCAAGGCCGCCGGCGACCCCAAGAAGGCCCGCAAGATCAAGACCAAGAAGCCGCCCGAGGGCTTTGTCACCTGGAACAAGCAGACCTTCGAGCGCCTGGAAACCGCCGTGCCCGCGCCCCTGAAGCCGCGCCTCAAGATCAGCCACTCCATGGTCTTGGCCGAGGTCGAGCAGGGCGGCGACGCGCTGGCCCGCACCCACAAGCTTGTGGACGACTCGGCCCAGACCGATGGCGAGAAGGCGGCCCTGCACTCCCGCGCAGACGAGATCATGGCGACCCTGATCGATGCCGGTGTCGTGGTGTGCAACGAAGGCGAAGACGGCGAGAAGACCTACGAGACGACCGTCGACGTCCCCGTGGACTTTGCCCTTGACCAGCCCCTCTCCCCCTTCCTGCTGGCCGCGCTGGAACTTCTCGACCCCGAGAGCGAGACCTACGCGATGGACGTCATCAGCATGGTCGAGGCCACGTTGGAGGACCCCGGTCAGATCCTGCGCGCCCAGCAGCGCGCCGCCCGCGACCGCGCGATGGTCGAGATGAAGGCCGACGGCGTGGACTACGACGAGCGCATGGAGCGCCTGCAAGAGGTGACCTGGCCCAAGCCCCTGGAAGAGCTTCTCGCCGCCGCCTACGACGAGTACTGCGCCAAGGTCCCCTGGGCCCGCGACTTCGCGCTTTCGCCCAAGTCGATCCTGCGCGACATGGTCGAGTGCGCGAGCGACTTCAAGGAGTACATCGGCCGCTACAACATCGCCCGCTGCGAGGGCATCCTGCTGCGTTACCTCTCGGACGCCTACCACGTGCTGGACCGCACCGTGCCGCCCGACAAGAAGGACGAGCGCCTGTTTGAGATCACGTCGTGGCTGGGTTTTGTCGTGCGCTCCGTCGACTCGAGCCTGGTGGACGAGTGGAGCTCGGCCGGCAGCGCCGCGGGCGTCGACGTGGCCCCGCCGCCCGCAGCCGACGAGGTGGTCCACGACCGCCGAGCCCTTACCCTGCTGGTGAGAAACGCCCTCTTTGCGCGTGTGCGTCTGGCGGCCTTTGGCTCCACGCAGGAGCTGGGGGCCCTTGACGGCGACTGGGGCTACCGCAAGGTGGTGTGGGACCAGACCCTGACCCGCTACCACGACGAGCACGAAGAGATCTTGCTGGACGCCGACGCCCGCAGCAGCGCCTACTACACGATCGACGATGCCGACGAGAAGAAACCCGCGGCCGAGGGCGGCCACGTCTGGCACGTTCACCAGGTCTTTCGCGACGAGGACGACGACCACGACTTTGGCATCTGGGCCGACGTGGACCTGGACGCCACCCAGGAAGAGGGCGCCGTCGTGTTCAAGAAGTACCGCGTGGGCTTCGTGGACGACTAGAATACGCGATTCCCCGGAGGCGGGGACCCCTTGGGGTTTGCCTCCATGCTCAAACAGTCCTGATTCGCACGGAGGTGACATTAAGTCACCTCCGGCTCATGCGGAACTGCGCGTGGAGACAAACCCCAAGGGGTCCCCGCACGAACTCACGCACCCTAAGAAACAGGAATAGAAATGAGTTGACAAAACCCCAGATCACGTCCGCACGATGCAATGTTTTATGTGCTAGAGGCGAGAAGAACCCGCCACAGCCTGCGCCAACCCTGCGCTGAGAAGCGCGTCGTGCTCGACGTCGCGGCCCTCGCCGCACGAGAACTCGACGAAGCCGGGCAGGTCTGGGTTCAAGCACTGGCGCGCACCGTTCACGCGGCCGGGATGGAAGAGCAGCTCGAGCTGCATACCGCGCTTCTCGGCCACCTGGGCCAGGCCCGGCAGCACGGCGGCCACGCGCCTCTCGTCCATGTGGCCCGAGAACAGCACGCCGCAGAAAATCGCGGAGATGTCCTGGTAGGAGCCCAGGCCCGACTCGGACAGCAGGCGGCGGTCCATCTGCCACAGGCGGTTCAAGAGCTCGTGCTTGATCCAGTTGATGGGCGCGATGGTCGCCGCCGTGCCGGACTGCAGGAAGGCCGCCGTGGGCTCGGCGGGAATGCGCAGGTAGTCCAGGTGGCAACCCGAGCCCGCCGCCGCGGCCAAAACGGCCTTGAAGACGGCCGGGATCAGCTGCGTGTGCTGGTGACCGTCAAGGCGCAGGTGGTCGGCCATGTGGGGGAAGCGGGCAACCACGCGCGCGATCTGCGCCGCGGCCTCTACCTCAAGCTGGCGCGACAGCTCGGCCGCGCCGCCGCCAAACGAGCCGGCCAAAAGCCCGCCGTAGCCCAGCCTGAAGAAGCCCTTCTCGTCCACCAGCAGAGGGACCTCGGCCGGGTCGGCGCAGCAGGGACCCTCGACAAAGTTGAGGTGGACGCCCAGGCGAAGGCCCTCGGGGCGCGCGTCAAGCAAGGCCGCGCAATCCTCGAAGCGCGGCGAGTTGGCAAAGATCGACAGCGAGTTGAGCAGGCCCTTCTCGGCAATATCACCCTCGCCCACCCCCGCGCAGCACTCCAGGATGCGGGCCGACTGAGCAGGCTCGATACCAAAATCATCGGCATGGATAATGATTGCCATCTTTGCACCTCAAGGTTTCTTCCACGTATGTCGCACTCATGTTGCGATTAAGAACGGGACAGGCGTCCCGCGCGAATTTTGCCAGCACCCGTTAGTATAGGTGAGGCGCGACGGCCCACAAACGCGACAGAAACGACGCGCACCGCAGTCACAGGAGGACTCCATGGACCTTTCGGTAATCATTCCCTGCTACAACGAGCAGGAATGCCTGCCTTTGCTTTTCGACCGCTTGACCCAGGCCCTGGAGGCGCACGGCCTCACCTTCGAGCTCATCTTTGTGAACGACGGCAGCAAGGACGGCACCTGGCCCGCCATCTGCGGGTTTGCCGAGAAGATCGCGGCGCCGCAGCGCGTGGTGGGCGTCGATTTCTCGCGCAACTTTGGCAAGGAGGCCGCGCTTTTGGCCGGCCTTAGCCACGCCACCGGCGACAACGCCTGCTTCATCGACGCAGACCTGCAGCAGGAGCCCGAGACGCTGCTTGCCATGTACGACGAGCTCATGGCCCACCCCGAGGCCGACTGCGTGGCCGCCTACCAGGCAGCCCGCCACGAAAGCGCCGTGCTCAAGCTCTTCAAGGGCGCGTTCTACAAGTCCTTCAAGGCCGTCACCGAGGGCACGGGCGACATGATCGCCGGGGCCTCGGACTTCCGCGTCTTTAGGCGCGACGTCGCAGACGCCCTTCTTGCCATGCCCGAGTACCACCGCTTTACCAAGGGCCTCTTTGCCTGGGTGGGCTTCAAGACGATCCCCTTTGCCTACGAGCCGGCCGCGCGCCAGGCGGGCACCAGCAAGTGGTCGTTCCGCTCGCTCATGCGCTACGCGCTGGAGGGCATCTTCTCGTTCTCTACCCTGCCGCTGAAGTTTGCCACGTGGGTGGGCGGTGCCTCGTTTGTGGCGTCGATCATCTACTTCTTTGTGGTTCTTCTCGACACCTTTGTGCGCCAAAACACCCCGCACGGCTACCCCACCGTGGTGTGCCTGATCTTGTTCATGGGCGGGCTCACCCTGCTTACGCTGGGCATCATTGGCGAGTACATCGCCCGCATCTACCTTGAGGGCAAGCACCGTCCCATCTACATCGCTAAGGCCGTGGTGACCGGCCAGGACGGCCGCGTCACCCGCACCGGCTTCGAACGCAACTAGAGCCTAAGGGCGCGAAAGCCCTTTTTGCTACGCGGCGGCCTCCGCGTCGCCGCCGTCCCCGCCGTCGAGCCACTTCTTGCGGCTCACGAAGTTCCAAACCATGACGACCGCGGTGGCAAAGAGCTTGGTCACGGTGACCATGATGGCCGAGGTGCCCAGAAGGGCCACGCCAGCGGCCATGCAGACCTCGTTGATGACCAGGCCGATCGCGGACAAAACGATGAAGATCACGAACTCGCGACCGCGCGAGAGGTCCTCGCGGTGCGTGAAGACGTAGCGCATGGACGCCAGGTAGTTGAAGATGACAGAGACGCAAAACGAGATGCCAGCCGCCAGCACGGGGTCCATGCCAAAGACCTGCGACAACAGCATCAGCACGCCGTAGTCGATGATGAACGCGATGACGCCCACGACGCCAAACTTCAAAAACTGCTGGATCAGCTTGCCCATCTAAGGCTCCTTTGAATCACATGTTTTACCCGTCAAGGATAGACCACCGCCCCGCCTTTGTCGTAGCATTAATAACCCGCGATTTTGGCGGCACCGACTTAACACAAGGCAGGAGCGCTTTAGCATGGCCGAGAACAACACGCAGGTAAACCACGCAGACGACCCCATTTTTGCCGAGGAGCAAGAGCACTTGTCCCAGCTCTACGCCAAGCTTCTGGAGATGCGCGAGACGATCGCGACCGACCTCGAGACCAACCACGCCGGCGCCAAGCAAGACCTCATCGACATGAGCGAGGAGGTGCGCCTGGACTTTGGCGGCGCCGACGAGACCATGGAGACCCTGGCCGCCATCGAGACCTTGAACTCGGTCATCGACGCCTACAACCAGTACCACGACTTCAACGTCGACAAGCTGCGCCGCGTGATGCTGCTGCTCATGCAGCCCTACTTTGCCAAGGTCCGCCTGCAGATGCGCCCGGGCCGCCCCGCGCGCGACGTCTACATCGGCGCCGCCGGCATGACCGACGAGCACTCCATCCCGCTCGTGGTCGACTGGCGCAGCCCCGTGGCCGAGACCTACTACAACCAGCAGATGGGCGAGACCAGCTACGACGTCGACGGCAAGAAGCGCACCGTGAACCTTGAGCTCCGCCGCCAGTTCGACATCGTGCGCGACAAGCTCAACATGTACTTCGACACCACCGTGGCCATCGAAGACTCGCTGCTGCTCGGCGCCCTCAAGAAGCACCACTCCGAGAAGCTCCAGGCCATCACCGCCACCATCCAGCGCGAGCAGAACACCATCGTGCGCCACGAGGACGTGCCGGCGCTGCTGGTCAACGGCATCGCGGGCTCGGGCAAGACGTCCGTGCTGCTGCAGCGCATCGCCTTTTTGCTCTACCGCGAGCGCAAGACGCTCGACCCCGACCAGGTCTACCTCTTCACGCCGAACAACGTCTTCGAGCGCTACATCGACACCGTGCTGCCGTCCATGGGCGAGGCGAACCCGCAGGTCTTCACCTGGCGCGACTTCGTGGAGGCCCAGGGCGCGGGACAGCGCGACGCCGGGGCGCATACCGACCCCGCTGAGCTGCGACGCATTGAGGCGGCGGTCAAGAACCTCGCCATCGAGGCCGACGACCTGCGCGAGATCCGCGTGGACGACACGGTGCTGCTCAAGCCCTCGCAGATCGAGGGCGCGGTGCGCAAGTTCGAGCGCTTCGGCGTGGGCGCGCGCTTCTGCGCCCTTGTCACCGACGAGCTGCACGACCGCCTCGAGCGCCGCTTCACCGCCATGTCCAAGGACGAGGACCTGCAGGAGATGGTCGTCGGCTTCGACCTCGACGAGCAGGTCCACTGGTTCGGCGAGACGGTGAGCGCCGACGACGAGACCGAGACCATGAACCTCACGCGCCGCTACGTGGAGCAGCGCTACGCCGAGGCGCACGCTCGCATCGACGACCTCAGCTGGCTGCGCTTCGACCGCATAGGCATGAGGCTGCTCGGCGCCCAGGCGCTCTCGGCGACCGAGTGGCTCTACCTGCGGCTTTGCATCACCGGCTCCGGCGACAAGAACGCCCGCTACGTCATGATCGACGAGGTGCAGGACTACACCGTGGCGCAGCTCATGGTGCTCGCGCGGCACTTCTCGCGCGCGCACTTCCTGCTGCTGGGCGACGAGCACCAGGCCATTTTTGAGGGGACGGCGAGCTTCGCGCAGATCGCCGAGGTCTTCACCGAGACGCACGGCTCGGTCGAGGAGTGCCGCCTGCTCACGAGCTACCGCTCCAGCCCCGAGATCACGGCGATGTTCACGAGCCTGCTCGACTCCGACGAGCAGCTGCGCCTCACGAGTGTCCACCGCAGCGGCGTAGCGCCCGTCGTGCGCGAGATGGACGGCGGCGACGTCGACGCCTACGTGGCTGAGCTGCGGCGCATTGCCGAGGAGGCTGCCGGCGAGGAGGGCCTCACCGCCTTCGTGGCCGAGAGCGACTCGCGCGTGAGCTGGCTCGCCAAGCAGCTCGGCGACGCGGTCCAGGTGCTCGGCAAGGACTCCGACCTGCCCGCGACCGGCGTCGTGCTTCTTCCCCTTCGCGTGGCGAAGGGCCTCGAGTTCGACCACGTGGTCATCCCCGACGCGCAGGCCGAGGTCTACCCGGACACGCCGCTGTGCCGCCGCCGGCTCTACACCGCCATCAGCCGCGCGATGCACCGCGTGACGGTGCTCTCGCAGGGGCCGATGACGCCGCTGCTGGCGTAAGGCCCGAAGCAACGCATCGGCTCAAGACGACGCATCAATCAAGCAACAAAGAACCGCCCGTCGGCAAAGGCCAGCGGGCGGTACTTCTTGACGCGTTGAGCGCGGAATGAGCGGCCTTACGCCTCCGCGAGGCCGCGGACGTGCTCGAGGAAACCGAGGTGCTCGTTCGCGAAGTTCACGACGTTGCCGGTCACGAGCACGGTGAGGACGGTGCCGAGGCCGACGCCGTTCAGCCTGCCGAAGAGCATGAGCGAGATCGCGACGGCCATCGCGACGAGCGCGAGGTCAAAGACGAGCTTAACGGTGCCAAGCTTGACGCCCGTGACGCGCGAGATAGCGTGCACGACGCCCTCGCCGGGAACGAAGACGAGGCTCGGGGCGCACTCGACCGCGATGCCGAGGCCGAGCACGCAGCAGCCGAAGAGGATCATGC
>CAVKOL010000009.1:0-28853 GCA_963658035.1 Bacteroidaceae bacterium | reverse complement strand
TCACCGGCGGCGGCGTGCTGGTCTACGGCATCCCCGAGTTCCGTCTGCCCAAGGCCGTCGTCAAGCGCGAGATCGACGGGCTTGAAGAGATGGGCGTCAAGTTTGAGTACAACGCTGTAGTTGGCAACATCACCAACGCCGACGAGCTGTTTGAGCAGGGCTTCGATGCCATTTACGTGGCAACCGGCGCAGGCCTGCCCAAGTTCCTCAATGTCCCCGGCGAGAACCTCCCCAACGTGTTCTTTGCCAACGAGTACCTCACCCGCGTGAACCTCATGAAGGCCAACAACTTCCCCGCCTACGACACGCCCACCAAGCACGGCAAGAACGTCGTGGTCTTTGGCGGCGGCAACGTGGCCATGGACGCCGTGCGCACCGCAAAGCGCCTGGGCGCCGAGCACGCCATCATCGCGTATCGCCGCACCGAGGAAGAGATGCCCGCCCGTCGCGCCGAGCTGCACCACGCCAAAGCCGAGGGCGTCGAGGTCATGCCGCTGGTCGCTCCGTTGGAGTTCGTGGCCGGCGAGGACGGCACCGTGTGCGCCGTGCGCGTGCAAAAGATGGAGCTGGGCGAGCCCGACGACTCTGGCCGTCGCCGTCCCGTGCCTATCGAGGGCGCCATCGAGGAGATCCCCTGCGACGTGGCTATCTCGGCCATTGGCACCAACGCCAACCCGTTTGCGGCCAAGATCGGCGGCCAGATGGAGCTCAACAAGTGGGGCTACATCGTTGCCGACGAGGAGACCGGCCAGACCACCGACCCGCGCATCTGGGCCGGCGGCGACATCGTGACCGGTGCCGCGACCGTCATCCTGGCCATGGGCGCCGGCAAGAAGGCCGCCGCGAGCATCACCAAGAGCCTGGTGGGCGACGCGGAGTAGGGCTTCTCGCTTCTTTGGTTCGATTGCGTTTGTCACGCCGGGCCGCGCGCTTCTTTTGAGGCGCACGGCCCGGTTTTTCGTGGCCTTTGGCTCCGTAGAAACCCACGTTCATATGTCTTTTTCTACACGCGCGGACCGCCGAGGCCTATATTGAAGGCAGACGTGACGGAGGTGGCATATGACGGGCTTCTGCAGCGAGTTGGCAATTGACCCCGATGTTTTTAGGGCCTTCGAACAGGCCGGCCTGTCCCCGCGCGAGGCCGACGCCGCGGGGTCTGCCCTCGCGGGCTTGACCGCCGAGAAAGCCGCCGAGGCAATGGGCGTCTCCCCTTCTTCTGTTGGCAACTACCGGGCGCGCGCCTACCGCAAGCTGGGCGTGTGCAATTCACGGGAGCTTGTCGATCGGTTTGGACAGCGAGCTTATGACGACGCAGCGCAGCCCGAAGTTCGCGCACGACTGGGCGCACTGGGCCTAAGTGATTCTCAGGTCGCCGTTGCCGCATGCATACTTAACGGCCTTTCGACTCGCGAGATTGCCGCAAACCTCAACATCGCCGAGGGGACGGTAAATTCAAACCGTTCAAGAATTTATGCGTCTCTCGGCGTTCATTCGAGGGATGAGCTAGCTCAGTTGGTTGCCCAAGAAGTTGATCCGCCCGCCGCGGCCCCCGACATGGCAAAGCGAATCATATATATCGTTGCACTAGCTCTCACCTGCGGCGCATTACTCTTTGGAGCCTGGCGCGCCACCCACACGCGAGTCATCAACGGCGTGCCCTTCTCCGTAAATATGGCCGGGCAGTCATACGGGGATTACAACGATGCCCAGATTCCCAACGGAGTGACCGGCAAATCCATCCTCGCCTACTGCCCCGACCTGGTCGAGGTCAAAGCCTCAAACGGCAAGCAAGGCTACGCCAGCGCCAAGGAGGTGATCTTTGGCAGCACCACCCCCACCCCCGTCTACGACGCCACCGGCCTGCGAATCATTGGATCTACGTAAAGGAGGGTTATAACTATGAAAACAAGAAAACTATTGATGTTTGCATTTGCTTGCACCCTTGGTTTTTGCATCCTTCCTGCAACCAATGCAATAGCGGAGGAGCTAGATTCCCTGCAAATTAACCAAGAGTCGATACTTCCTCAAACAAGACCGAGCTCCGTCCTTAGGACACCAATGCCCTACACAAAAACGTTCACAACCTACGGAACCGCCAGAAGCGCAACAACTCAGGGATACGCGTACATCTATATCAAAGTAGACGCAACGATTGATGCGTCGAACGACCACGTCATATCCATCAACGGGGCTTGGGCCTACCAAGCGGATTCAAGTCGCAACTTCGATCGATGGGAGCAACTGTCCTTAAATTATTCGAAATCCTCGACTTCAATCTGGGCAAAGACGACAGGTTACGTCTATTTCACCGGATCGAATGGTTTTAAGGACAAGTACTATATTGAAGTCGAGAAGACCTGGTACGTCTAAAGGAGGCGCCATGGATCCGTATGTGGTTGCCGTCACAGTTTCCTCTGGGATTTATGAAGCATTGAAGTTTGTGTTCCTCGCTTTGGGAATCTGCGCTCTGGTCAAGTACCTTCGAGCTAAGTAGATTCCGACCGGGTCTTGTACACCTTATGACGTACAAGACCCGGCGCTTTTCTGTATATGCGGAACTAGTGCCTCTGTCATGTACGTGTTGAGATGTACATGACAGGCGCAAAAACGGTCTTCTCGCGTGGAATATGGCCTGTTGTGTACACGTCGAGATGTACACAACAGGATTAGAGATGAACTTGAACGGCCCCAGCAGGCACCGGGACGCCAAATAGGACCGCATTCATCCCCCAGCCAAACCGAGTCATAGCAAGCAACCTGTCAAGAAGCACTTTGGCAGCCGAAGCCGGGGCGCGGCCGTCCACGCGGTGCGGAACCGTCCCCTCAAGCAGGCTCACGACCTTAGTCAGCTCGCGATACGACGTAATCTTTGCCGCGTCAACGGTAAAGATCGACCACCCCATACTTCGCAGCGCCTCGGCGCGCCGACGATCTCTCTCGGCATCCTGGTGAAACGCCGCTCCGTTGTATTCCAGGCCCACTCGCTGGTTAGGCCACGCGACGTCAATAAGGCACCGATTGAGACCGGCAAGCCGCGACGCCGTCTCGTCCAACGAGACCTCGTAGTTGAGCCTCGGCGCCTCAAACGAGAATCCCCCAAGCCGAGCCGGGAACGACAGCATACAGGCCAGGACCGTCTCCATAGGAGAACGCGCCCCGTCGATGACAAGCTTCAGCGCACGCTGCGCCACAGACAGGCCATAGAACCCCTTCAACTGGGCAAACGCATCTGCAATCCGCGTCGTGCTTGTTAGCGCGGGCCGGTCATAGAATCCCGACACAGGCGCCGAGAAGTGCGCGTAGTCGCCGCACAATTCGAATCCCAAAACTGCCGCGCCTACTTCTCCAAGGCCACGCGCCATCTGGGCAAACGTAAACTCGGGGGTACTCACGTAAACCTCGGATGCAATCGCACGAACCAACGAGCCCGAAAGCGACGCCAACGCGCAGGTATGAGGCTTGACGTTTGCGGCCGAACTTCTCCGCACATCTTTGCCGCCCAGCACGTGCAAGGGCGTCCGCGAGATCCCGTAATCGACGGAATCAAAGACAGCCAGGTCGGCGGCAGTGGTGGAATACTCGGCAACAGATAATGGCGCCGTGACCCGGGTCGACGAGTCTACCTGGGGAGGGACCGCCCGCCAGTACTCTAGGGCCGAGTCGTGACTTATGAGAACAGGCATAAGGTCTCCCCTTCGGTTGGCGGCGCGCGTGGGGAGAACTCTACGGCAATGCCGGGCGGTGCCTCGGTTGAATCGGCGGAGGGCATCTCTCGCCCGGTCAAGCGGATTGTGTACGTCTTGGTACGTACAGGACTTGGCTTTTCTCGGCATAAACACCAAGATTTGGTCTGTTATGTACATGTCGAGAAGTACACAATTTCTTACCCCATCCCCTTATCGAATTACGGGTTCAACCAAGGCCCGCCTGGGGTATAACAAAAGACAGTCTGCGGCGAGGGGCCGCGGACCAAAATCCGTCCGTGTTTTCCCAGTTGAGAGGGGTATTCATGACCAAGTACGAGGGAACCCAGACCGAGAAGAACCTGCAAGCCGCCTTTGCCGGCGAGTCGCAGGCCACCAACAAGTACGTCTACTTTGCCTCGGTCGCCAAGAAGGAGGGCTTCGAGCAGATCGCCGAGATCTTCCGCAAGACCAGCGCCAACGAGCAGTACCACGCCAAGATGTGGCTGCGCGAGCTCGAGGGCATCGGCGACACGGCCGAGAACCTGGGCGCCGCCGCCGACGGCGAGAACTTCGAGTGGACCGACATGTACGACGAGTTCGCCAAGACCGCCGAGGAGGAGGGCTTCCCCGAGCTTGCCGAGAAGTTCCGCCAGGTTGGCGCCATCGAGAAGCATCACGAGGAGCGTTACCGCGCCCTGTTGAAGAACGTCGAGACCGCGGCCGTCTTTGAGAAGAGCGAGGTCAAGGTGTGGGAGTGCCGTAACTGCGGCCACATCGTCGTGGGCACCAAGGCCCCCGAGGTCTGCCCCGTGTGCAACCACCCGCAGGCCTACTTCGAGGTCACGGCCGAGAACTTCTAATTCGATTAGCTAACCAGCAGTCCAACCAAACGCGCCCGGAACCGCATGGCTCCGGGCGCGTTTTCACGACCCGCAAAGCCAATCCGAGCCGATCTCTCCCTTTGTTTATGGCGCAGTTCCGCACGAGCCGAAGGCCACTTAATGTGGCCTTCGTGCGAGCCAGGACTGTTTGAGCACAGAAACAAAGGGAGGGAGCGGCTCGGATTGGCCTACCCCTACTTCTTCAAGGGCGGCATGGGCTTCCAGTCGGGGTCGCGCAAGATGACCTTGGACTCCTTGTAGCCCGCCCACAGGCGCGCCCAGCCGCTCTTTAGGTGACTGCGGTCCACGATCAGGATGCGCAGCAGCTCCTTCGAGAAGTTGGCCAGCGTGCCCACCGCGTAACCCACGGGGTTGTAGTCGCCGTAAACCTTGTAGTAGCGGGCCAGGTAGCCGCGGTTTCGTGTGATGTAGAAGCGCGTCATGTCGCTTGCCGAGTTAAGCTGGCGCACGCTTCCTATCTCTTTGTTTGCTACCTCGCGGCGGCGCGAAAGCATGTAATCCGGCACATAGTACACATCAAAGTGTTTACTAACTATATAGCCGTAGCACGCGTCGTCCAAATAGATGAAGAAACGGGGATCGGGCAGGCCCACCTCGTCCACCACGCGGCGAGAAAAGCACGAGCCCTCGAAGCACAGGGCGTTTGCCAGCTTAAAGCGCTCGCCCTCGCGCCAACTGTCGCGCGAGAACGGGTTGTAGATCGCCAGCGAGGTCCAAAAACGGTGCTGCCAGTAGAAGTGCCCGCCGTCGAAATCGCGGCGACGGCCCATGAAGGCCTGGGTCTCGGCCGACCAGCGGCGCATCGCGGCCAGGCCGTGCGGCTCGACCGCCACGTCGTCGTCCATGACCCAAAACCAATCGGCGCCCAGGTCATACGCCACGCGCACGCCCTCAGAAAAGCCGCCGGCCCCGCCGGTGTTCTCGGCCATGGGGCGGTAGACCACGCGGTCAACGCCGCCCTGCTCATCGGGGTCGTCGGCCGCCGTGCCCCAGCGCTCCTCAACCTGCGCCGAGAAATCCTGCAGCATCACCGCCGTCTTGGGCGAGTTCTCGTTGTCCACCACCACGACGCGCCACGGAGCCTCGTCCAGGCCCAGAATAGACTCCAGCAGCCCGGCGAGAAGATCTTGTCGCTTAAAGGTCACTATGATGATCGCGGGGCGCTTCATGTACATCCTCTCGTAGCTTTTGCTGCCTTATTATAGGGTACACACTTGGTTCGTTTCTTGGGCGTGCCCGCGCGCCCCGCCGGGAGGCCGCATGACCACAACAAACGATTTAGTTTCTGTCGTTATCCCCATGTACAACGTGGCTACCACGCTTGACCAGTGCCTCGTTAGCATAGAGAGCCAAACGCACAAGAACCTTGAGATCATCTGCGTAAACGACGGCAGCCCCGACGACAGCTCGGCCATCGCGCACGCCCACGCCGCGACCGACCCCCGCATCACCGTGGTCGACAAACCCAACGAGGGCTACGGCGCCTCCTGCAACCGCGGCATGGCCCTGGCCCGCGGCGCCTGGATGGCAATCGTGGAGCCCGACGACTACCTTGAGCCCACGATGTTCGAGGAGCTGCTGAGAAAAGCCGCAACGCTCCCCCAGGCCCCCGACGTCGTGAAGTGCGCCTACTGGCGCGTCTTTGACGAGAACGGCCGCTCAAGCCGCGTCGTATGCCCGTACAAGGGCCGCGTGAAGCCCATGACCCAGCCCTTTGCCGTGGGCGACGGCGTCGAGCTGCTGCTCCACCACCCCGCCATCTGGGCCGCCATCTACCGCACAAACTTCCTGCGCTCCCGCGGCATCACCATGGTCGAGGTCCCCGGCGCCGGTTGGGCCGACAACCCCTTTATGGTCCAGACCCTATGCGCCACCAAGGCGATCGCCTACGTTGACCTGCCCTTATATAACTACCGCGAGCACGACCTCAACGACGCCGAGCACCTGGCCGCGCGCAGCCCCCTGGTGCCCCTCAGCCGTTGGAACGAGATGATGGACGCCGCGATCGCCCTTGGCGAGACCGACCGCCGCGTGCTTGAGGCCCTGGCGCTGCGTGGAGTCAACTACACCTCGATCACCTTGGGCGCCGCACCCAACGACGCGCAGGCCCGCGAGCTGGCCGCGCGCTCGATGGCTCGTCTCGACGCCTCGTTGGTGCTGGAAAACGCCAGCGTGAGCCCCAACGGCAAGCGCCTGTACTGCGAGCTTTTGGGCCTTCCGGCGCCGCAGGTCGACAAGGCGGCCTGGGCAGCTCACCTAGCAAAAGAGGGCTTCTATCGCGTCAAGACCAACGGCCTGGGCTTTGCGCTCGACGTTGCAAAGCGACGTTTGAGCAGGTAGGCAGCCCACAAAAAACGGCGAGACGACCGCGTGGCCTTCTCGCCGTGTTCTTCTCGCCTAACCAGCCGGCCTACAAATAGAAATCCGGCATCAAGCTGGCCGGAAGGCCGCCGTGCAGCACGTTCCACATCTTGGCCTGGGCACCCGCAAGGCCGGGCTTGCCCGCGTTGACCACCAGGGCCATCGTCTTGGCCGCGCCCGACTTGGGGTTGGCGACGCTCGCCGCAAACCGCGCGCGCTCAGAAGTCACGGCCTGGGTAAGGCGGGCCTGGCGCTCCTTGGCCTGTTCTTTGTCGGCCGGGGCGCACGCCAGCATGGCCACCACGTTGGCAAGAAACTCCAGGTAGCGGTTTTGCAGCGCCTCCATCGAGGCGGCGTCGCCCTCAAGGCCCCAGTGACGATACAGCTCGACGGCGGCCGCGTACTCGGCCTCAAGGCACTCAAGCCCGCGGTTGGCCAGGGTCTGTTGGTCAAGCTGGCTTAGGCCGGGGACCTGGCGAGAAATGCGCTGCGCGTAACCCTTCGAGACGCCTACGCGCTCGACGTCGGCCAAGTAGGCGCGGGTAAAGTTGTGGTCGGTAAAGGCATCCTCTTCAAACGAGAGGCCCAGGTCGGCCACGCGCCGGCGCAAGAAGAGCTTGCCGCACGCGGGCGCCAGCTGGCCCTGCGAAAGGTAGCGCCAGGCGTTGGCCCTAAAGTCGTGCTGGGTCAAGAAGACGGTCTCTTGCGTGGGGGCGTCGATCGCCGCGGTGCGCCGACCGCAGGCCAACTCCATGTACAGGCCACCAAAGACCAGCTCAAGGTTATCGTTATCGGCCAGCTTAAGCATGTGGTTGATCGCCATGGGCTCCACCCAGGCGTCCTGGCCCATGACCATGACGTAGCGACCGCGGGCCATCGCCAGCGCGTGGTTGAGCGCCGCGGCGTAGCCGGCATCTTCCTCGTGGCTCACCACCACGCGAATGTCGCGCTCGCTCATGACGTCCAGCATGCGGGCCGTGTTGTCCACCGAGCCGGCATCGACCACCACGACCTCGATGTTCCTCTCGCCCTGGTTCTGCGCGCTCTCAATCGCGCGCTGCAGGGTCTTCTCGCCGTTATGAGCGACGACAAGAACCGAGACCGCAGGAGAGTGAGGCGAGAAGTGCGTCATGTGGTGGCAAAAACTCCTTGATAAAACGTCGTATCAAAAAGTCGGCGTAAAGCCTGTAGGGAGATTATGCCGCCACCAGAAGGCCAACAGCCGTGCCCATCTGAACCTTGTCGATAACCACATAACCGGTCTCGCTCACGGTGCCGTCCTCGGCGGTGGCGGTCTCGGCGGTGGTCACGGCGTCAAAGCGCGTGCAGTTGTCCAGGCCAATGGCCGAGAGATTCTTGGCAAACGTGATGATCTCGTCTGCCTTGAAATCGGTGCGCATCTTGCCCAGCAGCTCGCTGGCGCTCTTTACCAGCGTGGACTTGTCGGAACCGTTGAGGGCCGCGACGTCTGCGATGACGTCCTCGGTCGAGACCACGACGTGCGTGAACTTGAGGCCCGCGGCCTTAGAGAGGGGCTGGACGCACGCCATGGCGCCGGCCTGCGCACAGTAATCGGACAGCGAGAAGCCCGCCTCGTTGACCACGATCTTGACGTTGGTGGGGATGTTTGCCAAGGTCGCGGTGCCCTGGGTGTTGTTGACCACCAGGATCTGGGCCTGGGTGAGGGTCGCCGGCGCGTCTGCCTTAGAGATGTCCGAGACGGTGAGGAATAAAACGCGCGTAAGGTCGTCGGACGTGGTGGTATAGCCATCGGGGATCGAAAGCGAGGCCTGGTCGTCGATGACGTCGCTCAGGTCAAGGTCGCCCAGGCGGGTCTCGGTCTGGACGCGGCCCCACACGGTGTAGACCACAATGGCCAGCACGGCAAAGACGACAACCAGGACGCCGATGCCAATGAACGTGGAGTAAGGGCTCTCACGCGGAACATCGGTACGCTCAAAACGCTCGCGCTTGTGAAACATTGTCGTGCCCTTCTATCCAAATGGACCCCAGGTTGCCCGGCCCGTATCGTTAAGTGTTTTAGGCGGCAGGCGTTGCAAGCGGTGTGCGTGCGCCCGCACCTACCTTACCTATAACAGAATACCTAAGCCGTTGACGAGAAGGCCGATGACTACGCCGACCGCATACACAAAAACGGTAATAGCTGCGTTTTGTTTGAGGTTGTCGTTGGTTCGCCACAAGACCAACAAACCCACGCCGCCCGAGACCAAAAGGCCGGCGACCATGGGGCCGGTGGCCAAAGTGCCGTCCAAGAAGAGCTCGGTGATGGCAACGCTGGCGCCGCAGTTGGGAATCAGGCCCACAAGCGCCGCGAGGAAGGTGGCCCTTACAGGGTGGCTGGCGAGAAGGTCTCCGATAGCGTCCTCGCCCACACCCTCGATGAGCAGGCCAAAGACAAAGGTGATGACAAAGATGAAGAGGGTCACCTGGATGGTGTGGACCGCAGCCGAGCGAACTACGCCGCCGATGCCGTGGCCGTGGTGATGGTGGCCGCAGCAGGCGTGGACTTCGTGGGCGTGATCGTGGGCGTGCGCGTGGCCCTCGTGCTCATGATCGTGGCCGTGGCCCTCGCACGCATCCTCGCAGCCGTCCTCGCCGTCCTCGTCGCAGTGGCAGTGCGCGCGCTCACAGAGGTCATGGATGTGCTCGTGGGCCTCGTCCGAGCGGTGCGTCACGTGAAGCGCCACGTCGACGATAAGGCCAACGACCAGACCCGCGACGACCTTGACACCCAGAATCGAGAAGAGCCTCTCCGGCGCCTCCTGGTGCGCGACAAAGACGGGGATCATCTCGTCCGAGGTGGAGAGAATCACGGCAACCAGCGTGCCGGCCGTCACAACACCACCGGCAAACAGGGTTGCCGCCATGGCCGAGAAACCGCACTGCGGAAGAGCACCCAAAACGGCGCCCACAACAGGGCCCGCCTTGCCGGACTTCTCCACAGCCGCCTTGACCTTGCCGCTGGCAAAGTGCTCAAGCGCCTCCATGGCCAGATAGGTCACGAACAAAAACGGGATGAGTTTCAACGTGTCAAGAACGCTGTCAGCCAAGACGTCGCTCAGAAGATCCAAGAGTTACACCCTTCTAACTTACATACTTTACCTGGGGTTATTTAAACCTAAGACCACTTGATAAGCTTCGAGGCGCCATAGTCCACATCAACAAAGCAAAGGCCCTTTGCAGGCGCGCAGGGACCCGCGGCCTTGCGGTCGCACACGGCCAGGACATCGGCCACCCACTCGGGCTTGCGGTGGCCGCGCCCCACCTCCACCAAGGTACCCGCGATCGTCCTCACCATGTTGTGGAGAAACGCGTTGCCGCGGATATCGATGGCAATAAGCTTCTCGCCAGCTTCCTCAATCTGCGAGACGTGCAGGCTCTCGACAAAACGGCAGGTAGGTTTGTCGACGGCGCTTATCGCCTTGCAAAAGCTCTTGAAGTCGTGCTCCCCCACCAAAAGCTGCGCCGCGGCGTTCATGGCCTCCACGTCAAGGGCGCCCTTGTACCACCAGCTGTGGTCGTAGGCCATGACAGGCCGAGCCTGCCCCGCGCAAATGCGATACCTATACGACCTGGCCTGCGCATCAAACCGCGCCGAGAAGCCCGCAGGAGCCAGGTACAGCTCGCTGACCGAAAGATCGTCGGGCGTCAAGGCAACCAGGCTGCGCAGCAAACCCTGCCCCGTGACAGGAAGCTCTTCTCGCCGCACAGGAACGCTCACAAACTGAGAGATCGCGTGAACCCCGGCATCGGTGCGGCCGGCGCACACCAGCTCGCAGGGGCGCCGCAGGGCCGTCTCTAGGGCACGGCGAAGCTCGCCTGCCACCGTGCGCTGCCCCGGCTGCTCGGCAAAGCCGCAGAAGCCCTCTCCGCGGTAGCCCAGCTTGACCACCAGCGTCGCGTCCATCTCGGGCGCCGCCGCCTCAGCCGCCCCGGCCTCAGCCGCCCCGGCCTCGCCCTGCGCGGCTTCATTATCGAGAAGCTCTTCCACCCTCGTCTCCTTAACAAAAAGGGGCCCCGGCAAAAGCCAGAGCCCCAGGCAAAACATATGAGACCTAAATGGTTTAGGTTACTCGGCGTCCTCGGCGGCGGGAGCCTCCTCAGCGGCGGCCTCCTCGACAACCTCGGCAGCCTCCTCGGCAACCTCAACGGTCTCCTCGGCGGGAGCCTCGACCTTGGCAACCTTGGTAGCGGCCTTCTTGGCCTTGACCTTGGGCTGGACGGGCTCGGTGACGAGCTCCATCAGGACCATCTCGGCAGCGTCGCCCTTGCGGGGGCCAAGCTTCATGATGCGGGTGTAACCGCCGTTGCGGTCGGCCCACATGCCCTGAGCGGCCTTCTCAAAGATCTCGCGAACGAGCTCCTTGTCGCCCATGTGGGCGATGGCCAGACGGCGGCTGTGAACGTCGCCCTTCTTGGCCCAGGTGATGATGTGGTCAACGTCGCGACGGATGGCCTTGGCGCGGACGTCGATGGTCTTAATGCGGTCGTTCTCAAACAGGGCGCAAACAAGGCTCTTCTTCATTGCCTTGGTGTGAGAAGCGTCGGTGCCGAGCTTCATGCCCTTCTTCTTGTTGTGTCGCATTTCTAACTTCTCCTAAGCGATGCGCGATAGCGTCTAAGCCTTGAGAGACAAGCCCATGGTCTCGAGCTTATCCTTGACTTCCTCGATGGACTTGACGCCAAAGTTTCTGATGTTGAGAAGGTCGTTCTCGGAGAACTCGACGAGCTGGCGCACAGAGTGGATGCCAGCGCGCTTGAGGCAGTTGTAGGAGCGGACAGAAAGGTCCAGGTCCTCGATCTGCTTATCAAGCTCGGCGTTGTCCTCGACGATACCCTGAGCAAAGATAGAAGTATCCTCGACGGGCTCGTCCTCATCGGCCAGGCTCATGAAGGCGCTCATGTGCTGGTTGATGATGTTGGAAGCCTCGACCACAGCATCACGCGGGGTGATGGAGCCGTTGGTCTCGACCTCAAGAACCAGGCGGTCGTAGTCGGTGTGACGGCCGACGCGGCAGGCCTCGACGACCTTGGCGCAACGACGGACGGGAGAGTAGAGCGAATCGACGTGGATAATGCCGATAGGATCGCTCTCGCGCTCGTTCTCCTCACCAGAGACGTAGCCGCGGCCAACGCCGATGCGCATCTTCATGGTGAGGTGTGCGCCCTCGCCGAGGGTGCAGATGACCTGGTCGGGGTTGACGAGCTCAAACTCGGCGGGAACCGAGAAGTCACCGCCGGTGACGACCTTGGGGCCGTCAACGGAGATGGAGGCCTCAGCCTCGTCGCCAGTGCCCATGGAGCTAAACACGAGGTTCTTAACGTTCAAGACGATGTCGGTGACATCCTCGTAAACGCCCTCCACAGTCGTGAACTCGTGCTGGACGCCGTCGATCTGGATAGCCTCAACGGCAGCGCCCGCAAGAGAAGAGAGCAAGACACGACGCAAGGAGTTACCAAGCGTGTCGCCGTAACCGCGCTCGAGCGGCTCGACGCAGACACGCGCGAGGTTCTCGCTAATCTCCTCTACCGACACAGTGGGTCGGATGAATTCGGACATTGATACCTCCAAACAGGGTCGGGCTTACTTGGAGTAAAGCTCGACGATCAGCTGTGCGTCGATGTCGAGGTCAATCTGATCACGAGTGGGGACCTGAAGAACGGTGCCCTTGAGCTTCTCGATGTCAACCTCAAGCCAGGCGGGAACAGCCATGTGCTCAGAAGAAATCAAGGCCTCCTTGATGGGGAGAAGATCCTTGGCCTTCTCGGCGACGGCGACGACGTCGCCAGCCTTCACCATGTAAGAAGGAATGTCGACGCGACGGCCGTTCACGGTGATGTGACCGTGACGGACGGTCTGGCGAGCCTCCTTGCGGGTGCGGGCAAAGCCGAGACGGAAAACGACGTTATCAAGACGGCTCTCGAGGATGGTCATCAGGTTGTCACCGGTGATGCCCTCGCGCTTCTTAGCGGCGTCGTAGTAAGCGTGGAACTGCTTCTCGAGAACGCCGTAGATGAACTTAGCCTTCTGCTTCTCGCGGAGCTGGATGCCGTACTCGCTCTCTTTGCGACGACGCTTGGGCTCGCGGTTGGAAGTCTTGTTAATACCCATCACAACGGGGTCGATGCCGAGCTGGCGGCACCTCTTGAGGACAGGAGTCCTGTCAACAGCCATTGTTTATCCTCCTACCTACACGCGGCGACGCTTGCTCAGACGGCAACCGTTGTGCGCGATGGGGGTCTTGTCCTGAATGCCCGAAACCTCGAGGCCGGCGGCCTGGAGAGAACGGATAGCGGTCTCGCGACCAGAGCCGGGGCCCTTGACGAAGACGGCGACCTTGTGCAGACCGTGCTCCATGGCGGCCTTAGCGGCGGCCTCGGCAGCGAGCTGAGCGGCGAACGGGGTGGACTTACGGGAGCCCTTGAAACCCACGGTGCCGCCGGACTGCCAAGAAATCACGTTGCCCTGAGGATCGGTGATCGAGACGATCGTGTTGTTGAAAGTGCTCTTGATGTGGGCCTGGCCCACAGCGATGTTCTTACGCTCGGAGCGACGGACGCGGGTGTTGCGAGCGTTCTTTTTCTGCGCCATGTGTTATCCCCTTGTCCTACTTCTTCTTGCCGCCGATTTGACGCTTCTTGCCCTTGCGGGTGCGAGCGTTGGTGTGGGTGCGCTGGCCGCGGACGGGAAGACCCTTGCGGTGACGCAGGCCACGGTAGCAGCCGATCTCCATAAGACGGGCGATGTTCTGACGCACCTCACGACGGAGGTCGCCCTCGGTGGTGAAGTTAGCATCGATGTAATCACGAATCTTGGTGACCTCGTCCTCGGTCAAATCCTTGACGCGGGTGTCGGGGTTAACACCGGTCTCAGCGCAAATCTTGGTAGCGCTGGTCTGGCCGATGCCGAAAATGTAAGTAAGACCGACCTCGACGCGCTTCTCGCGCGGAAGGTCGACGCCGTTAATACGGGCCAACTTGGAGCTCCTTCCTTAGCCCTGACGCTGCTTGTGGCGCGGGTTCTCGCAAATGACGTAAACCTTGCCGTGGCGACGAATGACCTTGCACTTGTCGCACATCTTCTTGACCGAAGGACGTACCTTCATGAGTCATTCCTTTCGGTAGTTCTAATACCATCTATGTCATCGCCCAGCCGCTGGCGCTTATATCCCAGGCTGTGGAGGACACCTTACTTATAGCGATAAGTAATGCGGCCTCGGGTCAAATCGTAGGGAGAAATCTCCACTACAACTTTGTCACCAGGCAGGATACGGATGTAGTTCATCCTGATCTTGCCAGAGATGGTGCAAAGAATGGTCTTTCCGTTCTCAAGCTCAACATTAAACATTGCGTTGGGCAAAGGCTCGATGACCTTGCCCTCAAGCTCGATAGCGTCTTGCTTGCTCAAGTTAGTACCCTCTCTACGCCGTGACAGCGACCATCAATCTTACCGAAACATCAGAAAAATTTCCACGGGCATGTAAAAACGTCCACAACGTCAACAACACCCGCAGAATTTGTGCTATAGGGGCCTACTGCTGGCCACCCTGCATCTCGCACCAGGGACCCTGCTCGTCAGCCGTCAAGATCACCGGGCCGTCGTTGGTGATGGCGACGGTGTTCTCGTAGTGGGCAGCCGCCTGGCCGTCGCGCGTGACAACGGTCCAGCCGTTTTGCAGGGTCTTGCACTCGTAGGTGCCCAGGCAGATCATGGGCTCGATCGCGATGACCATGCCGGCCTGCAGCTTGACGCCGCGACCGGGGCGACCATAGTTGCGGACCTCGGGGTCCTCGTGCATCACGTGACCGACGCCGTGGCCCACGTAGTCGCGAACGACGCCGTAGCCGTTGTCCTCGGCCAGCTTTTGGACCGCGTGGCCGATGTCACCCAGGCGGTTGCCGGGGACGGCCTGCTCGATGGCGGCCTTAAGGCAGTCGCGGGTGCACTCGCACAGGCCCTTCTCGGCGTCAGAGACCTCGCCAACATAGAAGGTCCAGGCGTTGTCCCCTACCCAACCGCCAAAGGTGGCGCCGGTGTCGATCGAGATGATATCGCCCTCGTTGAGAACAACCGCAGGCGACGGGATGCCGTGGACAATCTGCTCGTTGACCGAGGCGCAGATGCTGGCGGGAAAACCGCTGTAGCCCTTGAAGGTAGGCACGGCCTGCTGCGAGCGGATGAACTTCTCGACAGCTTGGTCAAGGTCATAGGTCGAGACGCCGGGCTTGATAAGCGAGCCACACAGACGAAGAGCCGCCTTGGAGATAGCTCCGGCGGCCTTCATCTGCTCAATCTCTTGGGGAGTCTTGATACGAATCATAAACCGAGAAGATCCTTTACCTGGGCATAGACCAAGTCGACGGCGCGGTCACCGTTGACCTCCTTGAGGATCGAGTGACCCTTGTAGTACTCGACCAAGGGAGCGGTCTGCGTGTGATAGGTGTCAAGACGACGCTGGATGGTCTCGGGCTTGTCGTCGTCGCGCTGGTACATCTCGCCCTTGCAGCGCGGGCACTCGCAAGTGCCGGCGGGGGCGGTGTAGCCGCAGCTCTTGCAGGTACGGCGAGAGCTCAGGCGCAGGACAACCGACTCGTCGGGCACGTCGACGAGAAGGGCGGCGTCAAGCTTGAGGCCCATCTCGGCAAGCTCGGAGTCCAGGGTCACGGCCTGCGCGGTGTTGCGAGGGAAGCCGTCCAGGATAAAGCCCTTTTTGGCATCGTCGGCGGCAAGGCGCTCCTTGACCAGGTCGATGACCAGGGAGTCAGGCACAAGCTGGCCGGACTCCATGTAGCTCTTGGCCTTGACGCCCAGCTCAGAACCGGCCTTGACGGCCGCGCGCAGAAGGTCGCCGGTAGAGATGTGGGCAAAGCCAAACTCGGCAACGAGCTTCTGGCCCTGGGTTCCCTTGCCGGCACCAGGTGCGCCGAGAAGAACAATGTTCATGTCTTCTTGCCTTTCTCCTAAAAAAGGGGCAGACGAATAATTGCGTCTGCCCCTACAAAATGCTTACTTGAAGAAGCCGTCGTAGTTATGCATCTTAAGCTGACTCTCAATGGAAGACAACGTATCCATTGCAACGCCAACCATGATGAGGACCGACGTTCCTCCAAAAGCCTGGATCAGGGAGTTACCCGTGAACCAGAAGATGATCGTTGGCACCACAGCCAGAACAGACATGAACAGGGCACCAGGCAAGGTGACGTGGTCGATGACGTTCTTGATGTAGTTGGCGGTAGCCGTGCCCGGACGAACGCCGGGGATGAAACCGCCCTGCTTGCGCAGCTGGTCTGCCGTCTCGGTGGGGTTGAAGACCATCGAGGAGTAGAAGTACGCAAAGGCAACGATCAAAACAACCGAGAGAACCCAGTTGATCCAACCAGACGAAAGGGCGTTGGCAAAAGCCTGGACCCAGGCGACGTTGGGGAAGAACACAGCGATCTGGGCCGGCAGATACAAAATCGCAGAAGCGAAAATGATCGGCACAACGCCCGCGGTGTTCACCTTGATGGGAAGGTAGGTGGACTGGCCACCCATCATCCTACGGCCAACGACGCGCTTAGCGTACTGGATGGGGATACGCCTCTGACCGCGCTCGACGTAAACGATGAGCGGGATGATCGCGACGATGACGACCATGGTGACAACGGTCAAGATGACGTTGCCGCCAGACGTCACAGAAGAGATCAGAGACGTAGGCAGGCCGCTCATGATGTTAGCGAAGATGATGAGCGACATGCCGTTGCCGATACCGCGCTGGGTGATGACCTCGCCCAGCCACATGATGATGATCGCACCAACAAGCATGGTAAAGACAACGATGAAGTCTTCCAGAAGCTCGGGGATGCCCATGTTCTGGAAGGAGACGCCGTAGCTCCTAAAGAGGAACAGGTAGCCAACGGCGTTGAGCAGAGCAAGGCCAATGGTGAGGTAGCGCGTGTACTGCGTAATCTTACGCTGACCGGCCTCACCCTCCTTGGCAAGCTCGCCAAGAGACGGAATCACCGTCTGCATCAGCTGCAGAATGATCTGCGCGGTGATGTAAGGCATGATTCCGAGGCTGAAAACCGACATGCGGGAAAGCGCGCCACCAGAGAAGAGGTTAAGCACGGCCATGGCTCCGCTCGAGGACAGGCCGGACTGATAAGCGCCCAGCATGTCCTGGAACGGTGCACCCGGAACGGGAAGGTAAGCGCCAAACCTATAGAGCAGCAGAATGCCGCACGTAAGGAGGAGCTTCTTCCTCAGTTCCGGAACGCGAAAAGCGTTGGCAAGTCCCTTTAGCACGCCTGCTCGACCTTTCCACCGGCCGCCTCAATCTTAGCCTGCGCAGAGGCGGAAACCTTGTCGACCTTAACGGTGAGCTTCTTGGTCAGCTCGCCGTCGCCAAGGACCTTGACGAGCTCGAACTGGCTCTTGATGACGTTCTTGGCGAGAAGAGCCTCGGCGTCGACGGTCTCGCCGTCGGCAAAGAGCTCCTCGAGGCGAGAAACGTTGACCGGGGTGTACTCGGTGCGGTTGTGGTTGATGAAACCGGGGAGCTTAGGAAGGCGCATAGCCAGGGGCTGCTGGCCACCCTCGAACCCGGAACCCTTGCCGCCGCCGGAGCGGGAAAGCTGGCCCTTGTTACCGCGGCCAGCGGTGGTGCCGTGGCCAGAAGAGTTGCCGCGGCCAATGCGCTTGCGGTTCTTGCGCGAGCCCTCAGCGGGACGCAGATCGTTGAGCTGCATAGTGAGTGACTCCTAGTTCTCTACAACATCGACAAGGTGCTTGACCTTGAAGATCATTCCACGGATGCTCGGGTTGTCCGGCTGCTCGACAGAGTCGCCGATCTTGCGAAGGCCAAGAGCCTTGCAAGTGGCGGTCTGATCCTTCTTGACGCCGCAGACAGCGCTGCGGACGAGAGTAATCTTGAGGGACTGAGCCATTTTTAGTTCTCCTTCCCGACGAACATCTCGGAGACGGTGATGCCGCGACGCTCAGCGACCTTCTCCGGGCTGGAGAGCTCCTTCAGGCCCTCGGCGGCGGCCTTAATCATGTTAAGGGCGTTGTCGGTGCCGAGAGACTTAGAAAGAACGTTGGTGATGCCAGCGAGCTCGAAAAGCGGACGGACGGGGCCGCCGGCGATGACACCGGTACCCTCGACAGCCGGCTTGATGAGAACGCGGCCTGCACCGTAGTGGCCCTCAACGGTGTGAGGAACGGTGCCGGAAGCGGTGACGTCGACGTGGAACATGTTCTTCTTGGCGTCCTCGACAGCCTTGGAGATGGCCAGAGGCACCTCAGCGGACTTGCCCATGCCAAGGCCCACGTTGCCCTTGCCGTCGCCCACGACCACGAGGGCGAGAAGGGACATACGACGGCCGCCCTTGACGGTCTTAGAAACGCGGTGAATGTAGACGACGCGCTCCTGAAGATCCGTATCCTGCTGGCGCTTACGATCACGTGCCATTGAATCCTCCTAGAACTTCAGGCCCGCGTTGCGGGCACCGTCTGCCAGAGCCTGGACACGGCCGTGATAAACGCGACCACCGCGGTCGAAGGTGACCTCGGTGATGCCCTTCTCGACGGCACGCTTGCCCACGAGCTCGCCAACAAATGCAGCTGCGTCCTTGTTGGAGGCAACCTTGCCGGTGGCACGGAACTCAGGGTCAAGAGTGGAGGCAGAGCACAGGGTGGTGCCGTTCACATCGTTGATGACCTGAGCGTAGATGTTTGCGTTGGTGCGGTGCACGCTGAGGCGCGGACGCTCGGCGGTACCGGAGACCTTGGCGCGGACGCGGCGCTTACGACGCTCGAGACCGGCCTTCTTGGCCTGCTGCTTGTTCATTCCTTCTCCTTAGACTCGCCCCCACCTGACGGGGTGAGGGTACTTAAGCTATGGTCTAGGTCTTCCTACTACTTAGCGGCCTTGCCGAGCTTGCGGCGGATGTGCTCGCCCTCGTAGTGGATACCCTTGCCCTTGTAAGGCTCGGGCGGACGCTTCATGCGGATCTCGGCGGCAACCTGGCCGACCTGCTCCTTGGAGATACCCTTGACGGTGATGTGGGTGTTGTCAGGCACCTCGAACGAGATGTTCTCGGGAGCGGGGTAAACCACGGGGTGAGAGTAACCAAGAGAAAGGTCAAGGTCCTTGCCCTTAAGAGCGGCACGGTAACCAACGCCGGTGAGCTCGAGCTTCTTCTCGAAGCCCTCGGAAACGCCGGTGACCATGTTGAAGATGAGGGTGCGGGTGAGACCCTGCTGAGCGTTGGAAGCGGTGGACTCGTCAACACGCTCGACGATCAGCTCGGAGCCCTCCTCCTTGATGGAGATGAGCTCGGAGAAGGTGCGAGTAAGCTCGCCCTTGGGGCCCTTAGCGGTGACGGTGGTGCCGTCGACTGTCACAGTGACTCCAGCGGGAACCAGGACAGGCTTCTTACCAATACGAGACATTTGTGTCTCCTTTCATTCCTGTCGAAGTTACCAAACGTAGCCGATGACCTCGCCGCCGACGCCGAGCTTGCGAGCGTCGCGGTCGCACATCATGCCCTTAGAGGTGGAGATGATGGCGATACCAAGGCCACCAAGAACGCGAGGAAGCTTGTCTGCGGTGGTGTAAATACGAAGACCCGGCTTAGAGATGCGCTTGATTCCGCGGATAACCTTGGAGTGACGCTCGCCGTACTTCAGAGTGATGTGAAGGGTCTTCTGGGGGGTCGTGTCCTCGACCTCGTAACCAGCGATGTAACCCTCCTCAGCGATGACGCGCGCAATCTCAACCAGAACCTTGGTCGAGGGCATGGAGACCTCAGCCTTGTTGGCAGAGTTGGCGTTGCGGATGCGCGTCAGCATGTCCGAAACGGGATCGGTAATCTGCATTGATTCTTCTCCTTAGATAATGATGAAACTACGTGCCCGGTTCGCTCAAACCCGTGGTAAGAGCGCCTGAGCGGTAGAGCCCTTACGTCCTACCAGCTTGCCTTGCGGACGCCAGGAAGCTCGCCCTTGCTCGCGAGCTCGCGGAAGCACACACGGCACAAACCGAACTTGCGATAGACGGAGTGGGGACGCCCACAACGCTGGCAGCGGTTCTGCTTGCGAGTCGAGTACTTCGGCGCGCGCGACGCCTTGACGATCATCGAAGTCTTAGCCACAAATCCTCCTTCAAAAGCTATCTTGGAGCCCCGGCCAACCGGGGCTTCCTAACAAAGTATTGGCCTACTCCGCCTTGAACGGGAAGTGGAAGGCGGTGAGAAGCGCCTTGCCCTGCTCGTCGTTGGGAGCGGTGGTCACGATGGTGATGTCCATGCCGCGGGTGTGGTCGATCTTGTCGAAATCGATCTCGGGGAAGATGAGCTGCTCGGTCACGCCCATGGAGAAGTTGCCACGGCCGTCGAAGCTCTTGGCGGAGATGCCGCGGAAGTCGCGGATGCGGGGGATGGCGACGGCGATCAGGCGGTCCAGGAACTCCCACATGCGGTCGCCGCGAAGGGTGACCTTGGCGCCGATGGGCATACCGGCGCGCAGGTGGAAGGTAGCGATGGACTTGCGAGCGCGGGTCACGAGCGGCTGCTGGCCGGTGATTGCGCGCAGGTCGGCGACGGCACCCTCGATGGCCTTGGCATCGGTAGCGGCCTCGCCAACACCCATGTTGACGACGATCTTCTCGATGCGCGGGATCTGCATGACGTTCTTGATCTCGAACTGCTTCTGGAGCTCGTCACGCACGGTGGCGTAATACTGCTCTTTAAGACGGGGAACGTACTTCTCCTCTGCCATGTTCACTCCTTAAATCTTGGGGTTTTAAGCACGGGGCTTTTGAGCCTCGCGCCTCCTGGGCTGGCGACCCGGGAGCCATATACCAACATCTGCAGGCGAGACATACTTGTCCCTACCTATAGACGCAAGGAAACATATTATTCCTTTTTGGCGAGAAAACCAACAGCAAACTGCGCGTCACTTATCCTGCACAACAGCGACGGGAAGTGACCTGCGCACACAAAAAGCCCCGGGCATAACCCGGGGCTTTGAAATTGCTCAACCTCTAAGAGAGATTAGAACTTGTTGCCGCACTTCTTGCAAACGCGGATGGCGGTCTTCTTGCCGTTGAGCTCGCCGGACTCGTGGTTGACACGGGTGGGCTTGCCGCAGCTGGGGCACACGAGCATAACGTTGGAAACGTCGATGGCCGCTTCCTTCTCGATGATGCCGCCCTGCTGGTTAACGGCGGTGGGCTTCATGGCCTTCTTGACGACGGCCACGCCCTCGACAACGACCTTGCCCTCGGCAGGCTTAGCAACCAGGACGGTGCCCTGCTTGCCCTTGTCCTTACCAGAGAGAACCTCGACGAGATCGCCCTTCTTAACAGACATCTTAGGCATTGAATATACCTCCCTAGAGCGTCTCAGGGGCGAGAGAAACGATCTTCATGTACCTGTGGTCGCGAAGCTCGCGAGCAACGGGTCCAAAGATACGGGTGCCCTTAGGCTCGCCCTCTTTATCAACCAGGACGCAGGCGTTCTGATCGAACTTGATGTAGCTGCCGTCCTTACGACGGACCTCCTTCTTGGTGCGAACGATGACGCAGCGGACAACGTCACCCTTCTTCACCGAAGCACCAGGGGTAGCCTCCTGAACAGCGCCGATGATGACGTCGGCAAGACCGGCGTAACGACGCTTGGAGCCACCGAGGACCTTGATGCACTTGACTCGCTTGGCGCCGGAGTTGTCGGCGACGGCGAGCATGGTCTCCATCTGAATCATTTAGGTGTTCCTCCGAACGTTTGCCCTACCCAGAGGTGCGCCCACACGAGCGACGCACATGGGTAAGACGGGGGTTTCCAAATAACTTACTTGGCGCGCTCGACGATCTCGACGACACGCCAACGCTTGGTCTTGGAGAGGGGACGAGTCTCCATGACGGTAACGGTATCGCCAAGGCCGCACTCGTTCTTCTCGTCGTGGCAGTGAAGCTTCTTGGAGATAGTCATCATCTTGCCATACTTGGGGTGGTGCTTACGGTAGTCAATCTTCACCGTCACGGACTTATCGCCGGAGATGGAGACGACAACGCCGGTACGAAGCTTACGGGCGTTCCTGGTTTCAGTCTCTGCCATTAGTTACACTCCTGCGATCTAGTTGGACGCAGCGGTCTTCTCCGCTGCAATCTGACGTGCGCGCTGCTCGGTGAGGTAACGCGCGATGTCCTTCTTGACGTTCTTAACACGAGCGGTGTTGTCAAGCTGGCTGGTGGCCATCTGGAAACGGAGGTTGAAAAGCTCCGCGCGGCCCTCCTCGACCTTCTTGGCGAGCTCGTCATCGCTGAGCGCCTGGATATCCTTGTACTTCATTGACTATTCCTCCCCGTCAGTGACGGTGCGGGTAACGATCTTGGTCTTGATGGGCAGCTTGTGCTGAGCAAGACGAAGAGCCTCACGAGCAACCTCATCGCTAACGCCGTCGATCTCGAACATGATGCGGCCCGGCTTGACAACGGCCACCCACTCTTCGGGGTTACCCTTACCAGAACCCATGCGGGTCTCAGCGGGCTTCTTGGTGATCGGCTTGTCCGGGAAGATGGTGATCCAGACCTTACCGCCACGCTTCATGTAACGGGTCATGGCGATACGGCAGGCCTCGATCTGGCGGTTGGTGATCCAGTGAGCCTCGAGAGCCTGAATACCGTAGGAACCGAAGTGCAGCTCGGTGTTGCCCTTGGCGTGGCCCTTCATGGAGCCGCGCTGGACCTTGCGGTGCAGAACGCGCTTAGGAGCGAGCATTAGCGAGCCCTCCTCTCATTGCGGCCGCGGCGAGGACGGGAAGAGCCCTCAAGCGCCGGCTTAGGGGTGGCCTGGCCGGGAAGCTTCTCGCCGAAGTAAATCCAACACTTGATGCCGCAGGCGCCCATGGTGGTGCGAGCGGTGGCGGTGCCGTAGTCGATTACGGCACGCAGGGTGTGCAGAGGCACGCGACCCTCGCGGTACCACTCGCGACGGCCCATCTCGGCGCCGTTGAGACGACCGGAGCACTGGATCTTGATGCCCTGTGCGCCAGCCTTACGAGCGGACTGGACGGCCTTGCGCATGGCGCGACGGAAGGCAACGCGCTGCTCGAGCTGCTCGGCGATGGACTGAGCGACGAGGTTGGCGTCGAGTTCGGGGCGCTTGACCTCGACGACGTCAACGGCGATCTGGCCCTTGGCGACGTTGGCAACGCGCTCGAGGTCGGCACGCAGGCCGTCGATCTCGGAGCCCTTCTTGCCGATCACGATGCCGGGGCGGGCGGTGAAGATGGTGACCTTCACCTTGTCGCCGGCGCGCTCGATGTCGACGCGGGAGAGGGCGGCGTTGGCCAGGCGCTTGTTCAGGAACTCGCGGATGGCGAGGTCGTTGCCGAGGTTCTCGGCGTAGTTCTTCTCGGCGTACCAACGGGAACGCCACTCCTCGGTGATGCCGAGACGGAAGCCAGTAGGCTGAACCTTGTGACCCATGCTTTCCCTACGCCTCCTTTCGAGGAGCGACGACGATGGTGATGTGGCTCATGCGCTTGTTGATGCGGGAAGCGGAGCCCTTAGCACGAGGACGGATACGCTTGAGCGTGGGGCCCTCGTTGACGTAAGCGGTCTTGACCACGAGGTCGTCGGCGCGCAGGCCGTTGTTGTTGACGGCGTTGGCGACGGCGGAACGCAGGACCTTGGAAACATCCTCGGAAGCAGCACGGGTGCTGAACTGGAGGACCTCGAGCGCCTTAGCGACGGGGAGGTTGCGGACCAAAGAGACGACGGCGCGAGCCTTGCGAGGAGCGACGCGCACGTACTTGGCGGTGGCGCTGACCTCAACGTTGTTGTTAGCCATTAATGTACCCCCTACTTAACCTTGTGACCGCGGAAGGTACGGGTGGGAGCGAACTCGCCCAGCTTGTGACCAACCATAGACTCGGTAACGTACACGGGCACGTGCTTGCGACCATCGTGAACGGCGATGGTGTGACCAACCATGTCGGGGAAGATGGTCGAAGAACGCGACCAGGTCTTGATGACATCCTTGGTGCCTGCCTCGTTCTGAGCGGCAACGCGCGCGAGGAGGCGAGTCTCCACGAACGGGCCCTTCTTGAGACTTCTGCTCATTCTTAATATCTCCTACTACTCGTGAGACTACTTGGACTTGCGGCGACGGATGATGAGGCGGTTGCTTGCCTTCTTGGGGTCGCGCGTCTTGTAGCCCTTCGTGGGCTTGCCCCACGGGGTGACGGAAGGACGACCAGAAGTGTGGTTCTTGCCCTCGCCGCCGCCGTGCGGGTGGTCGACAGGGTTCATGACGGTACCACGGACGGTCGGACGGACGCCCATCTTGCGCTTGCGGCCAGCCTTGCCGACGACGATGTTGGAGTGGTCGGCGTTGCCCACGACACCGATGGTGGCGCGGCAGGTGAGAAGGACGCGGCGAAGCTCGGAGGAGGGCATACGCAGGATGGCGTAGCCGTTGTCCTTACCCATGAGCTGGATGGAGGTGCCGGCCGAACGAGCCATAGCGGCGCCCTTACCAGGCTGGAACTCGACGTTGTGAACGAGGGTACCAACGGGGATCTCGGACAGGGGCATGGCGTTGCCGGGCTTGATGTCGATGCCGGAGGTGCCGGAGATGACGGTGTCGCCCACGTGCAGGCCCTCGGGAGCCAGGATGTAAGCCTTGGCGCCGTCCACATAGTGGAGAAGAGCGATGCGAGCAGAGCGGTTGGGGTCATACTCGATGGTCGCGACCTTGGCGGGCACGTCGTCCTTCAGACGCTTGAAGTCGATGCGACGGTACTGACGCTTGGTGCCACCGCCCTGGTGACGGGTGGTGATGTGACCGCTGTTGTTGCGGCCGGCCTTCTTGTGCAGGGGCTCGAGAAGAGACTTCTCGGGCTTGGTGCAGGTGATCTCGGAGAAATCAGAGATCGTCTGGAAACGCCTGCCTGCGCTCGTAGGCTTGAGGTGCTTAACTGCCATTAGTGCTTTCCCTTCTTTTTCCGTTGGCCACCCACTCAGGGATTGGTGGGTGACACCGGATTACCACGGTACCGCGCGTATCCATTGGGCGCGGCATGAAAGCCCGGTCCCCGCTTTGGGGGACGCGGGCGAAGTGCCTTACTCGGCGGCCTGGGAGGTGGCGAAGATCTCGATCTGCTCACCCTCGGCGAGGGTGACGATGGCCTTCTTCCAGGAGCGGGTCATGCCCTGCTGGTAGCGGACGCGCTTCTTCTTGCCACGGACGTTCATGGTGTTGACCTTGAGCACGTGGACGTTGAAGAGCTTCTCGACAGCGGCGGCGATCTCCTCTTTCGGGGCCTCCTTGGCGACCTCGAAAGTATACTTGCCCTGCTCCATGAGGTCATAAGAACGCTCGGAGATGATGGGGCGGATGATGACGTTGTAGACGGAGTTCATTTAAGCGAGCACCTCCTCGAAGTACTTGGCGGTGTCGGCGGTCATGAGAAGAGCGCCGTTGTCGATGAGGAAGCGGGTGTTGGCCTCGGACTCGCCGATGACGGTGACCTTCTCGATGTTGCGGAAGGAGAGGTAGGTCTCCACGGCGTCGTCGGCGACGACGACGGTGACGCGCTTGTCCTCGATGCCGAGGGCCTTGAGGGCAGCCACGGCGGACTTGGTGGAGATGGTCTCGAAGGCGAGGCTGTCAACGAGGACGAGCTCGGAGTCGGCGACCTTGCCGGAGAGGACGGACCTCATGGCAAGCTTGACCATCTTCTTGTTGATCTTGAGGGCGTGGCTGTGGGGCAGCGGTCCAAAGATGACGCCGCCGTGACGCCACTGACCGGCACGAGTGGAACCCTGGCGAGCGCGGCCGGTGCCCTTCTGACGGTAAGGCTTGGCGCCGCCGCCGGAAACGTTGTGACGGTTCTTGGTGGAGTGGGTGCCCTGACGCTGGCAAGCGTCGTAGACCTTCACGACCTGGTGAATGACGGGGATGTTCGGCTCGATGCCGAAGACGTCGTCGGAAAGCTCGGCCTGCGCGACCTCAGCCCCCTCGACGTTCTTGATTGCATACTTGGACATGTGTCCTCCTTATTAGCCTAAGAGAAGTTGTTTCTGGGGCCCTTAGGCCATGCGGACCTGGACGAGACCGTTCTTACCGCCGGGGACAGCGCCCTTGACCAGCATGAGGTTCTGCTCGGCGTCGATGCGAACGAGCTTAAGGTTGCGCACGGTGACGCGCTCGTTGCCCATGTGGCCATACATGTGAAGGCCCTTACGGACGCGAGCGGGGTAAGCGCACTGGCCGATGGAACCGGGCTTGCGCTGGTTGCGGCAGCCGTGGGTCATAGGACCGCGGGAGAAGTTCCAGCGCTTAACGGTGCCCTGGAAGCCCTTGCCCTTGGAGGTGCCGGTGACGTCAACGGTGGTGACGTCGGCGAAATCGGCGACGGTCACGACATCGCCGGTGTGGAACTGCTCGGCGTTCTCGACGCGGACCTCGCGCAGGAAGCGCATAGGCTCGACGCCGGCCTTGGCGAAGTGACCCGCCATAGGCTTGTTAACGTGCTTGGCGGTGATGTCGCCAAAGCCGATCTGGACGGCCTCGTAGCCGTCGGTCGCCTTAGTTTTAACCTGCGAGACGGTGCAGGGGCCAGCCTGAATGACGGTGACGGGCACGACGTTGTCGTTCTCGTCCCAAACCTGCGTCATTCCGAGCTTACGGCCGAGGATGGTGTTGACCATGCTCATTCCTTACCCTCGGTGGTCATGGGACCCTTTAGAGCCTTTGCTCTTCCCCAGCGGACCACATCCGATACTTGCTACCTGCATTAGGCACAGCAGTCCCCAATTAGGCAGCTTGTCTATATTACACGGGTATGAGCGGCTTCACAATCTCTACGCAGAACTTTTTAGGCCATCTACCTGCGGCTGTAAAATCCCCTTAGCCGGGCGTATCCATACCCCCTAGGAGAGCGGGTCGACGAGCTCCTTCAAGAAAAACTCACTTGCATCTTGGTCGTAGTCAAAGATGGCGATGCAGCAGTTGGGAAGGCGCTGGGGCAGCTCGATTGAGCCAACGTTTGATGTATAGACAAACTGGCGACAGGCAGAGCCGTGGCTCACAGCGATGGCCGTCTGCGTGGTGTTTGCGGCAAGAAGGTCGCGCGCCACCTCGTGCATGCGCTGGCAGATGGTGGCGTTGCCCTCGCCGCCGTAGGGCATGACGTTGTCGCCCGGGTCCCACAGATTGAAGGGGAAGTCGCCCTTGGCGCAGCGCTCGTACTGGCCATAGGCGCGCTCGATGAGACGGGCTTCGGCCTGCGGGAAGACACCGTCGTCAACGAGGCCCTTCTCGGCTAAAACGCTCGTGATCAGGCCGCAGGTCGTGAAGGCGCGGCCCAAAGGCGAGCACGCGATGACCTGAGGGGCCACGTCGTGGGCGGCAAGCCACTCGCCGGCGGCCAGGGCCTGTTGACGCCCCAGCTCGGTCAAAGGCGAGTCGCAGTGGCCCTGGATAAAGCCCTGCTCGTTGTACTTTGTCTGGCCATGGCGCACAAGATAGAACTGCTTCAAGGTATTTCTCCCCCATTCGAATTGCCTTGGAATCATCATACGCGCTGGCAGATGGCGCGACTTTGCCGCCAGGCACTTGTCACTAAACAGCAAAAAGGCCCCTCGGGCAATACCTGAGGGGCCTTGTGCGCGCTGTAAGGGCGAAGCCTTAGAGCTTGATCTCGATGTCAACGCCAGCGGGGAGGTCGAGACGCATCAGCGAGTCGACGGTGCTGGAAGAGGGGTCGAGAATGTCGATGAGGCGCTTGTGGGTGCGCATCTCGAACTCGTCACGGGAGTCCTTATCCTTGTGCGGCGAGCGGATGACGCAGTAAAGGTTGCGCTCGGTGGGCAGGGGGATAGGGCCGCTCACGCGGGCACCGGTCTTCTGGGCGGTGTCGACGATGAGCTTCGCGGACTGATCAACGACCTCGTGGTCATAGCCCTTGAGGCGGATCCTGATCTTCTGGCTGGACACTGTGTTACCTCCGTAAATGAGCTATCGCTCGGGTCGTTTTAGTTAGAGCCGTTCTTGGCGACGATCTCGTCGCGGACGGCCTTGGGGACGGGCTCGTAGGAGTCGAACTGCATGGTGTAGCTCGCACGACCCTGAGTCTGGGAACGAAGGTCGGTAGCGTAACCAAACATCTCGCCCAGGGGCACCTTGGCACGGATGACCTTGGAGCCGGAGCGATCCTCCATGCCCTCGATCTTGCCGCGGCGACCAGAGAGGTTGCCCATAACGTCGCCCATGTACTGCTCGGGGGTCTCGACCTCAACGGACTCGACCGGCTCGAGGAGGACGGGATCGGACTTCTTGAGGGCGTCCTTGATAGCCATGGAACCGGCGATCTTGAAGGCGGCCTCGGAGGAGTCGACCTCGTGGTAAGAACCGTCGATCAGCTTGACCTTGACGTCGACGACCGGGTAGCCCGCGACGACGCCGGTCTGCAGCGCCTCCTGGATGCCCTTGTCGATGGAGGGGATGTACTCCTTCGGGATGACGCCACCGACGATGGCGTTCTCGAACTCGTAGCCCTTGCCCTCCTCGTTCGGCTCCATGTCGATGACGGCGTGGCCGTACTGGCCGCGGCCGCCGGACTGACGGACGAACTTGCCCTCGGCGTGCTGCACGGCGTGACCAGCGGTCTCGCGGTAGGCGACCTGGGGCTTACCCACGTTGCAGTCGACCTTGAACTCGCGACGCAGACGGTCGACGATGATCTCCAAGTGAAGCTCGCCCATGCCGGCGATGATGGTCTGACCGGTCTCGTGATCGGTGTGAACCTGGAAGGTCGGGTCCTCCTCGGCCAGCTTGGCCAGGCCCACGGACATCTTGTCCTGCTCGGCCTTGGTCTTGGGCTCGACGGCGACGT
>CAVKOL010000008.1:0-32073 GCA_963658035.1 Bacteroidaceae bacterium | reverse complement strand
GCACCGAGCACATGTTCCTGGGCGACCGCAAGGAGATCATCCAGTCCTTCATCCTGGCCGAGCGCACCGGCGCCAAGCAGCAGGCCCTCGGCCAGCTGCTCAAGGTCCAGACCGACGACTTCCTGGGCATGTTCAAGGCCATGGACGGCAAGACCGTCATCGTCCGTCTTTTGGATCCGCCTCTGCACGAGTTCCTGGACAACCCCCGCGAGTACGCGGTTGAGCTTGCCCACGCCGAGGACCGCGGCGAGTCCGACATCCAGCTCAAGGCCCGTCGAGACCTTCTCGCCCGCCTGGATTCCTTCCAGGAGGCCAACCCCATGCTCGGCCTTCGCGGCTGCCGCCTGGGCATCGTATACCCCGAGCTCACCGAGATGCAGGTCCGCGCTATCGCCAGTGCCACCGCTCACCTCAAGAAGCGCGGCTTCGACCCCAAGCCCGAGATCATGGTCCCGCTGATCGGCACCGTCGAGGAGCTCAAGGTCGTCCGCGAGCAGATCGAGTCCGTCGTGGCCTCCGTCTCTGAGCAGACCGGCGTCGAGCTGTCCATCCCCATCGGCTGCATGATCGAGATCCCGCGTGCCGCCGTCACCGCCGACGAGATCGGCAAGTACGCCGACTTCTTCTCCTTCGGCACCAACGACCTCACCCAGATGGGCTTCGGCTACTCCCGCGACGACGTCGAGAGCGCCTTCATCCCGCTGTACCTCAACAAGAAGATCTTGAAGACCAACCCCTTCGAGACTCTTGACTACGGCATCGCCAAGCTCGTGAAGCTCGGCGTCGAGGGCGGCCACCAGGCAAACGAGAAGATCGTCTGCGGCGTCTGCGGCGAGACGGGCGGCGACCCCGACTCCATCCAGATGTACTACGACTTGGGCCTCGACTACGTGTCCTGCTCGCCTTACCGCGTGCCCATCGCGCGTCTGGCTGCGGCTCAGGCCAAGATCAAGTCCAACGGCGGCGCCAAGAAGCTCGCGTAAGCGCTTCTCACAAGCAAACCCGTTATGGGGAGACGAGTCTTTTCTGGGGCTCGTCTCCCTTTTTGTGTGCGAGGCCTGGTAAGGTGACCTGGTGCTATTCAAGCGACGATAGGGGAGTTTAGTGGCGAGAAGGTCTGACGAGGGCTCGGGAAGCCTGGCGGTTGTTGCGGCGTTGCTTGTGGTGGTCCTGCTGGGGGCTGCCGGTTTCTTTGGGTACCTGCTGTTCTTTGCCAAGGGACAAGACAAAGCAGCCGACACCGCACAGGAGCAGACCGCTCTTACGTCCAAGGCCTTTGTCGACTACAGCTGGGCCGAGCTGTCGCAGATATCCGGCCTGATCTCTGACGCCGCCAGCGACGAGGAGGGCCTGGCCATCGCCCGCGAGTACGGGCTGGTCGACGGCTCGGGCAACATCGTCGACGAGGAGCGCGACGTGGTCTTGTCCACGAACTTCCTGGCAAAGGCCCGCGTGGTGGGTATCCGCGCCGACACGCGCTCGGACAACGGGAAACCCGCCGGCCTCACCTTCATGGTCACGCCCATCTCGCGCGAGGCCATGAACGCGGCCGACACCAGCTCCGGCGGCTGGGAAGCCAGCTCCCTGCGGTCGTGGCTGTCTTCTGACGGCCTGGCCCTTCTGCCCGAGGACCTTTCTTCGCAGATCGTGGCCGCAGACAAGAAGACCAACAACACGGGGCTTACCGACGAGCTGGAAAGCGTCACCACGACGCAGGACAAGCTTTGGTGCTTCTCGGCAAGCGAGGTCTTTGGTGCCGTGGGTTGGAACGTCCAGGAGTTCAGCGAGACCAATCTCTACCTCGACCCGCCCGCCTACGACGCGATTCTCGCCGCCGAGGGCTCGCAGTACCAGTGGTTCTCGCAGATTGGTGCCAGCACCGCCCAGACGGCCGTCGACGGCCTGGTCATGACCTACGGCGGACCGGCCCTGTGCTGGTGGCTGCGCTCGACCTACGCATACGACTTTCTGGGCAACGATCCCGGCGTGTTTTACCAGGTCATGCAAAACGGGTACCCCTCGACCACCGCAAGGGCGTCTTCTCAGCTGGGCGTGACCGTGGGATTTTGCCTTTAGGTTGTGAAGTTCTTGTTTGGGCGACCCACATGCCCTATAGTTAACTTTCGTGTGTAAACCTATGTGCCGTTCGCAGGGCGTCGGCACCTCTAGAGAATGAGGAACAACATGGACTACATCCGCGCAATTGAGCGTCAGCAGATCCGCGAGGACATCCCCGAGGTCATCGTTGGCGACAACGTCAAGGTGCACTACCGCATCAAGGAGGGCGACCGCACCCGTGAGCAGGTCTTCCAGGGCGACGTCATCCGCATGAGCGGCGCTGGTGCCCGCGAGACCTTCACCGTCCGCAAGATCAGCTTCGGCGTCGGCGTCGAGCGCACTTTCCCGCTCCACAGCCCCAAGATCGCCAAGCTCGAGGTTGTCCGTCACGGCGTTGTCCGTCGCGCTAAGCTGTACTTCCTCCGCGACCGCGTGGGCAAGGCTGCCCGTCTTCGCGAGAAGCGCTAATTGCCTTAAGCACACAGGCTATAAGAGCCGTTCCTTCGGGAGCGGCTCTTTTTTGCGAAAAGAGAGACCATGGCTGCTTCTAACAACCTTCCCACCACCGCCAAGGAAGTCGTCGGCGTCTTGTCCGACGCCTCTTTCGAGGAGATTCCCGCCCTTGTCGAGCGCTACGCCGAGGACCCGCGAAAGCAGGTGCGCCACGCCGTCGAGGTGGCCGCCAGGCGCCACGAGCACGAGCTTGCCGAGCGTCAGCGCGTCGAGGGCATGTATGCCTTGCAGCGCGAGCTTGCGGGAGACGGCCTGGTCATCGGCGTCGACGAGGTGGGCAGGGGAGCGATAGCAGGCCCCCTTACCGTGGGCGCCGTCGTTTTGCCGTACGATCCCGTTGTCTATGAAATTAACGATTCCAAGCAGCTTTCCCCTGCTAAGAGGGAGATTCTTGCGGCGAGAATCGCCGACGTTGCGGTTGCGATCGGGATCTGCCACATAGAGCCGGCGACGATCGACGCCGTGGGGATGGCGCAGGCGTTGCGCCAGGCCATGCTGGGGGCCATCGCCGACACGGGTATCGATCCCGACTGCGTGCTTATCGACGGCAACCCCATGCACATCCACGAGAAAGAAAAGACCCTCGTCAAGGGCGACGCGCGCGTGGCGTGCATCGCGGCCGCCTCGATCGTGGCCAAGGTCACGCGAGACAACCTCATGGTGGCCATGGACGAGGAATATCCCGAGTATCACCTGGCAGAGTGCAAGGGATACGGCTCTGCCGAGCATATCCAGGCCATCAAGGACCATGGTTTGAGCCCCATTCACCGCTTCTCGTTTTGTGGGAACTTTTTGGAGACTCCGTCGCTCTTTTAGAAGGGGCGCGTTTCCGCGACGTTTTGGCGCATCTGCGGCCTGGCCTTGCCACATCCCCTTTGTTGATAACTTGCGGGCGAGCTGATAGGAATCTGTCAGATACGTGATAGATAGCTGTCAGGTTCCTGATAGATTGCCCTGAGATGATTCTTCTCCCTAGGAAAACGAAAGGAGAAGACGTCATGCTTGGCGACGAAATCAAAGTCAAGGAGGGCTCGCTCGAGCTTAGCGGGGGAAAGCCGCTCTCAAAGCTCAACAACAAGGAACTGGGCGCCCTGGGCGAAGGCTGCGCGGCGGTCTACCTTGAGGACGAGGGCCTTGAGCTTTTGGACCGCAACTGGAGATGCGACGCCGGCGAGGCGGACATCATCTGCAAAGACGGTGACGAGGTGGTGCTGGTCGAGGTAAAGACCCGCTACAAGGCCTCGTGCAAGCTCGACCCGCTGCCGGAGCTCGCGGTCGACGCCAGGAAACAGCGCCGTTACCAAAAGATCGCCCTTATCTATATGGGCTACCACTACCCCTGCGAGCACGTTCGCTTCGACGTCGTTGCGATCAACATGTACGACGGGGGCGTCTATTGCCTTCGCCACCTCATTCGTGCCTATGAGTGTGATGAGTGATGGCCGCCGATTACGGCGGGGCCTGTGTCATGACGGCGTGCCTGAGGGGCGTCGAGGCCATACCCGTTGTGGCTGAGGTAAGCATATCGGGCGGGCTTCCTGCCATCTCTGTCGTGGGGGCTCCCGACAACTCGGTTCTTGAGGGGCGCTCGCGGGTGCGCTGCTCGCTTACCTCCTGTGGCTACGAGGTGCCGCGCGTCCATATCACGGTTAACCTTGCCCCGGGGGAGCTTAGGAAGACCGGCACTGGCTTTGATTTGCCGATCGCCGTGGCGATTCTCATCGCAAGTGGGCAGATCAACCCTAAAATCGCCGAGAAGGCCCTGTTCGTGGGAGAAATCGCCTTAAGCGGCGAGGTCAACCCCTCGCGCGGCGAGGTGGCCTATGCGCACTTGGCCCGTGACCTGGGGCTCGACCTGGTTGTCTCGGCGAATTCGTCTGTGAGCGCGGTCGACGGGGTCCAGGTCTTAGGGCTTTCGAGCCTGGCGCAACTCAAGGGAGGCTTGGAGCACCTGCCACCAGTGGGCGAGCGCTGCGCGGCGCTTGACGGCACGCAGGGCGCCGACATAGACGGCCTTCTCGATTATGCCGACGTGCTTGACCAAGAAGTCGCCAAAAGAGCCATGGTGATCGCGGCCGCTGGAAGGCACGGGCTGTTGATGATTGGGCCGCCGGGAGCAGGCAAATCGATGCTCGCCAAGCGACTTCCCACCATCTTGCCGCCGCTTGAGGAAGAGGAGCGCCAAGAAGCGCTTCTCATTCACTCCGTCGCAGGGCAGCCCATCGACACGATTACCAAGGGGATCAGGCCCTTTAGGTCGCCCCACCACTCGATTTCCTCGGGTGGCCTGGTGGGCGGCGGCAAGCCGGTGATTCCCGGTGAGATCTCGTTGGCGCACGGCGGCGTCTTGTTCTTGGACGAGCTGCCGGAGTTTGCCAACAACACGCTGCAGTCGATGCGCCAGCCTTTGGAAGACCACGAGGTCCGCATCGTGAGGGTCGACGGCGTCTACTCGTTTCCCTGCAACTTCCAGCTGGTGGCGGCGGCCAACCCCTGCCCCTGCGGGCACCTGGGCGACCCTGGGCACATCTGCAAGTGCCCGGTGTCGCGCATCCAGGCTTATCAGGCTAAGCTGGCGGGCCCCTTGGTCGACAGGATCGACGTGGTGCTCGATGTCGCCCGGCCCTCGACCTCTAAGGTCATCGCGGGAAACATTGGCCTCGATTCCAAGCAGATGAAGGACGCCGTCCTTGCCTCTAGGGCGTTCACCGCGGCCAGACAAGAGTGGGAGTCAAGAAACACGACGCTGGGAAAGGGCGTTGCGGGTATTCGCTTTAGGCCGTCGGCCTTGTCTTTGTTCGAGTCCTACGCCGAAAGGCTCATGCTGGGCGGCCGCGCCCTCACGCGCGTGGCGCGGGTGGCGCGCACCATCGCCGATATCGCCGAGCGCGACGAGGTCATAGAGGACGACGTTATCGAGGCCCTGGGCTTCAGGTCCCGGGCCATGTCGTGAGGGAGGGCACATGAACGACGCACATTGGGCAATCTCGCGCGGGGACGAGCTGTACCCCGCAGGCTTCGAGGAACTCCACTCGCCTCCGCAGACCGTCTACGGTATGGGCGACCCCAGGGTCCTTACGACGCCCTGCATCTCGATCATCGGGGCGAGAAGGGCCACGCCCTACGGCCTTTCCATCGCGCAGATGGGGGCCCGCGTCTCGGCCGAGTGCGGCATCACCGTCGTTTCGGGCGGGGCCATGGGATGCGACGCCGCGGCCGCGCGGGCCGCTCTTCTCGCCGGCGGAAAGACCATCGTGGTCTCGGGCTGCGGGGCAGACGTCGTCTACCCCTTGACCTCGCAAGACGTCTACGAGGAGGCCGTGAGGCGCGGGGGAGCGGTGATATCGGTCGAGAGATGGGGCCAAGGTCCCAGGAAGTACGCCTTTCGCAAGCGCAACACGCTCATCGCCGCCCTGGGCAGGAGCTTGATCGTGACCGAGGCCGGCATCGGCTCGGGCACGATGTCCACGGCCGACGCCGCCGTAGAGCTTGGTCGGGCGGTCTACGCTATCCCCGGCTCGATCTTCTCGCCAAACTCAAGCGGCACAAATGGGCTTTTAGCGGAAGGTGCGCGGGTGATTCCCGACGAGAAGTCCCTTGAGAGCGCCATTTCCTTAGACTATGGTGTTATGCGCTTCTCGCAGGCGCTCGAAAGAAAGGACCACGGCCCCGTCCTCTCGGCGCTGACGGCAAGCCCCATGCGGCCCGACGAGCTTTCGCGGGCGCTCAACGAGGATGTCCTCACGACGCTGCGGACGCTATCCGACTACGAGATCCGAGGACTGGTCACAAGGCTGCCCGACGGCAGGTACTCGCCCTCCGAGAGTTTTCTTATGGGCGGTGGTTGAGATTTAGAAAGGCACGATATGCAGGGAAAAGTCACGGTTGTGGGTGGCGGTCTGGCGGGTTGCGAGTGCGCACTGCAGCTGGCCGACAGGGGAGTGGCCGTCACGCTCTATGAGCAGAGGCCGCTAAATCCGGGCCCCGCACACCACACCGACGGCCTGGCCGAGCTCGTGTGCTCCAACTCGCTTAAGTCGACCAAGCCCGACTCGGCGGCGGGCGTCCTTAAGGCAGAGCTGCAGATGATGGGCTGCAGGCTGCTTGACTTCGCGCGCCTGACGAGCGTGCCTGCGGGCGGCGCTTTGGCCGTCGATCGAGAGGCCTTCTCGGCCAAGGTCACGGCCGCGGTCGAGGGCCACCCCCTCATCGAGGTCGTGCGGCAAGAAGTGACGCAGATCCCCGAAGGCTCCTGCGTCATCGCTGCGGGCCCCCTGTGCTCCCAGGCGCTTTTCTCGCGGGTATCCGACGTGCTTGGCGCAGATAGCCTCTCTTTTTTCGACGCGGCGGCGCCGATCGTCTCGGCAGACTCGCTTGATATGGACGTCGTCTTTTGCCAGTCGCGCTACGAGGACGAGGGAATCGGCGACTATCTCAACTGCCCCATGGAGAAGGACGAGTACTACGCCTTCATCGACGCGCTGCTGGGGGCCAAGAAGGTCATTGCCAAGGAGTTCGAGCAAAAAGACCTCTTCTGCGCCTGCCAGCCCGTCGAGGAGATCGCCCGCACCGGCAAAGACGCCCCGCGCTTTGGTGCCTTGAAGCCCGTGGGCCTTGTCGACCCCAGAAGCGGCCGCAGGCCCTGGGCCGCGGTCCAGCTGCGCAGCGAGACCGAGTCCAAGCAGGCCTACAACCTGGTCGGTTTCCAGACCAACCTCACCTGGCCCGAGCAAAAGCGCGTCTTTAGCATGATCCCGGGTCTTGAGAACGCCGAGTTCCTGCGCTACGGCGTCATGCACCGCAACTCTTTTATCGACTCGCCGCATGTCCTGGACAAGACCTTTGCGATTCCGGGCACGCAGGTGCGTTTTGCAGGGCAGATCTGCGGCACCGAGGGCTACGTCGAGGCCATCGCCTCGGGCCTATTGGCTGCGCTCAACACCTATGCGCAGCTCACGGGGGCGCCGCGGGTCGATCTTCCCAAGACGGGCTCTTTGGGCTCTCTGGTTGCCTACGCGACGGACCCCGCGACAAAGGACTACCAGCCCATGCACGTGAACTTCGGCGTCTATGAGCCTTTACCCGCGCCTCCCAAGAACAAGGGCGAGAGGCGCCAGGCCATGGCCCAGCGCGCCGTAGCCGACATGCAGGCGTACGTCGCCGCCCGCGCCGACCTCTTTGTGAAGTAGGCCGACCCGTGACAGGGGAGAGCGAACATATCCAGCTGAGTCTTGCCGATTGCGTCCAGGGCTACCTAGAGTCCCTGCGCGCGCAGCGGCGCCTGTCGCCCAACACCGTGCGCTCGTACGGCTGCGACTTGGAGGCCTTTGAGTCGTGGCTCGGGCGCACGGGTTTCGACCCCTTTGCGCTCACGCATGCGCAGTTGCGCTCGTACCTGGGCGAGCTTTCCCGCGCCGGCTACTCGCCCCGCACCATCGCCCGGCATCTCTCGGCCCTCAAGGGGCTCTACCGCTGGATGGGGGAGCACGGCGTCGACGCGGCCGACGCCGCCGCCGTGGTCTCGAGCCCCAAGATTGCCAAGGGCCTGCCCAAGACCCTCGAGGACGCCGAGGTCCTCAAGCTCTTCTCGACCTGTGACACGGCAGACGAGAAGGGCCTGCGCGATTTGGCCTTCATCGAGTTCATGTACGCCACCGGCGCGCGTATCTCTGAGGTGTCGTCCCTCAACGTGCGCGACGTCGACTTCCAACAGGCCACGGTGCGCCTTTTGGGCAAAGGCTCAAAGGAGCGCCTGGTCATCCTCTACCCAGAGGCCCTCGACACCCTTATGCGCTATCTCCAAGAGGCCCGCACCGCACTTCTCGCCAAACGAAAACCGGGCGCCGCGACCGAGGACGCTGTCTTTTTGTCGGCCCGCGGCAACCGGATGTCGGCAGACTCGCTGAGAAAAGCCTTCGAGAAACACGTCGCCCTCGCGGGCCTTGACCACGACGTCACCCCGCACGCCATGCGCCACACCTTTGCCACCGAGCTTTTGGGCGGCGGCGCCGACCTGCGAAGCGTCCAGGAGCTCCTTGGCCACGCCAGCCTTTCCACCACCCAGATCTACACGCACGTCTCGATAGAGCGCCTTAAAGAGGCGGCGAGAAGCGCGCACCCCCGGTCTTAGGCATTCTATGGAGAAGGCCGCCGCGCTAATCTACCTTGAGTTTTTTCTCGACAAAGCTGGGTGGGCCTTGTTATACTGTTCAATCGCTGTGCAAAGGCGCAGCGTGTCGCGGGTTTGCCGCGGCATCCATTTCACACGCATGACGACTCGCGCATCGTGGTGCCCCAACGACTAAAGCCAGGTCAGGGGTGGTGCGTCGGGGACGATATCATGCGGAGGTGCAACCACAGGAGGTTTAGTTATGGCTAAGATCACTATCCAGACCCTGCTCGACGCCGGTGTCCACTACGGTCACCAGACCCGCCGCTGGAACCCCAAGATGAAGTCCTACATCTTTGGTGAGCGCAACGGCATCTACATCCTTGATCTCAAGCAGACCATCATGGGCGCCGACAAGGCCTACTCCTTCCTCAAGGAGACCGCTTCCAAGGGCGGCAAGGTCCTCTTCGTCGGCACCAAGAAGCAGGCTCAGGAGCCCGTCTCCGAGCAGGCCACCCGCTGCGGCATGCCCTGGATCAACCAGCGCTGGCTCGGCGGCATGCTCACCAACTTCGTGACCATGCGCTCCCGCATCAACCGCATGGAGGAGCTCGAGGCCATGGTCGAGGACGGCCGTATGGCCACCCTGCCCAAGAAGGAGCAGGCTGTCCTGGGCAAGGAGCTCGACAAGCTGCAGAAGAACCTCGGCGGCGTCCGCGACATGACCGCTCTGCCCCAGGCCATTTTCGTCATCGACTCCAAGCGCGAGGAGATCGCCATCCGCGAGGCCAACCGTCTGCACATCCCCGTCGTGGCCCTTCTCGACACCAACTCCGACCCCGACGTCATCGACTACGGCATTCCCGCCAACGACGACGCCATCCGCTCCGTGTCCCTGATGTGCGAGCTCATGGCCGACGCCGTCCTCGCCGGCTCTGGCAAGGAGCAGATCACCGCTGAGGAGATGGCCGGCACCGAGGCCGCCGAGGCTCCCGCAGCCGAGTAGTTACCCGACCGCTTTTATCTAAGGAGAAACAATGGCTCAGATTACCGCCGCACTGGTTAAGCAGCTCCGCGAGATGACCGACTCCCCGATGATGGAGTGCAAGAAGGCTCTCGTCGAGGCCGAGGGCGACCTCGAGAAGGCCGTCGACGTCCTTCGCACCATGGGTATCGCCAAGGCCGTCAAGCGCGCCGGCCGCGACACCAACGAGGGCACCATCGCCACCTACGTCGCCGAGGACGGCAAGACCGGCGCCATCCTCGAGCTCTCCTGCGAGACCGACTTCGTGGGCACCAACCCCAAGTTCACCGGCTTCGCCGCTAAGCTCGCCCAGGTCGTCGCCGAGAACGACCCCGCCGACGTCGAGGCCCTCAAAGCCTGCGAGATGGACGGCTCCACCGTCGACGCCGAGCTCACCGAGATGATCCACGTCATCGGCGAGAACATGAAGGTCCTGCGCTTCCAGCGCCTCTCCGTCGAGAACGGCGCCCTGGCCAGCTACATCCACCTGGGCGGCAAGATCGCCAACATCGCCGTCTTCGAGTTCGCCAAGGCCGAGACCGCTGCTGCCGACGAGTTCAAGACCTTCGCCCACGACGTCGCCATGCAGATCGCCGCGACCGCCCCTGTGGCCGCTTCCCGCGACGACGTGCCCGCCGAGACCGTCGAGCACGAGCTGGCCATCTACAAGGCCCAGGCCGCTGAGTCCGGCAAGCCCGAGGCTATCCAGGAGAAGATGGCCCAGGGCCGCCTGGAGAAGTACTTCAAGGAGTTCGTCCTGTGCGAGCAGGAGTTCGTCAAGGATTCCTCCGTCACCATCGACGGCCTTGCCAAGAAGACCTCCAAGGACCTCGGCGACGAGATCAAGGTCAAGAGCTTCGTCCTTTACCGCTTTGGCGAGTAAGTAGCTCAACCAGCACTTTCAAGGAGCCGGTTACGTTTGTGACCGGCTCCTTTTATGTGAAGAGCGTACCCGCTCGCCTGAAAGGGCGGCATGTCCGGGTACGCTCTGTTAGAATCACAAATCGGTATGTTTAGTTGCGTGATTGATTTAGCGTGCCCATCCGAGTGGAGGTTAGCGTGTCTGACTACAAGTACAAGCGCGTTCTTCTTAAGTTGTCCGGAGAAGCCCTCATGGGTTCTCAGTCCTTTGGCATCGACCCCGCCGTGCCCCAGCGCCTCGCGCGCGAGATTCGCCCCGTTTACGAGGCGGGCATCCAGGTGGCGGTCGTCGTGGGCGGCGGCAACATCTTCCGCGGCGTCTCGGGTGCCGCGGCCGGCATGGACCGCGCCCAGGGCGACAACATGGGCATGCTCGCGACCGTCATCAACGCGCTTGCCCTGCAGGACACCTTTGAGCAGGCCGGCATGACCTCGCGCGTCATGAGCGCCATCGAGATGCGCCAGATCGCCGAGCCCTACATCCGCCGCCGCGCCATTCGTCACCTTGAGAAGGGCCGCATCACCATCTTTGCCGCCGGCACCGGCAACCCCTTCTTCACCACCGACACCGGCGCCGCCCTTCGCGCCTGCGAGATCAATGCCGAGATCTTGATGAAGGCCACCAACGTCGACGGCATCTACGACAGCGATCCGCGCAAGAACCCCGATGCCAAGCGCTTCGACTCCATTTCCTACAGCGAGGTCTTGAACCGCGACCTCAAGGTCATGGACGCCGCCGCCACGGCCCTTTGCCGCGACAACCAGATGCCCATCATGGTCTTTGACATCAACGAGGACGGCGGCTTCCAGCGCGCCGTTTGCGGCGAGAACGTGGGCACCACCGTTTACGAGGAGGAGAACTAAACCATGAGCCAGCACACCGATTTTGCCAAGGACAAGATGAGCAAGTGCATCGATTCCTTGAAGACCAACTTCACCCGCGTCCGCTCTGGCCGCGCCAATGCGCACATCCTCGACCCCATCAAGGTCGATTACTACGGCCAGCCCACGCCCATCACGCAGCTCGCCGCCGTCAAGGTACCCGAGGCCTCTATCCTGGTCGTCGAGCCCTGGGATAAGTCGTCCCTGCGTGCCATCGAGCACGCCATCGAGACCTCCGACCTGGGCATCACCCCGTCCAACGACGGCGTTTGCATTCGCCTGCCGTTCCCTCGTCCCACCGAGGAGCGCCGCCGCGAGCTGGCCAAGGAGTGCAACAAGCTCGCCGAGGAGGCCCGCGTGGCCGTGCGCAACGTCCGCCGCGACGCCAACGCCAAGATCGAGCGCGACGAGGAGCTTCCCGAGGACGAGCAGACCCGCGAGAAGAAGGCCGTCCAGAAGATCACCGACTCCTACGTCGCCCAGATTGAGGACCTTCTCAAGGCCAAGACCGCCGAGGTCATGGAGATCTAGTGGTCTACGATAAGGAAAAGCTGGTCGAGTACTTCTCGGACGCACCGCAAGACATTTCCCTGGCAGACGTCGACATGGAGAAGATCCCGTCGCACGTCTCCATCATCATGGACGGCAACGGCCGCTGGGCCCAGGCCCGCGGCCTTGACCGCAGCCAGGGACATGTGGCCGGCGTCGACTCGCTGCGCGAGACGGTGACCACCAGTGTGCGCCTGGGTCTGGACGTCCTTTCTGTCTATGCCTTCTCGACCGAGAACTGGAAGAGGCCGCAGGAAGAGGTCAATCTCCTCATGCATCTCTTTGCCACGACGCTTTTGCACGAGCTGCCGCTCTTTCACCAGGAAAACGTTAAGCTGCGCTTCTTTGGTGACCTGGACGCCCTTCCCAAAGAGACCCGCGACGTCTTCCAGCAGGGGCTGGACGAGACGGCACACCACACCGGCATGACCTTTGCCCTGGCCGTCAACTACGGCTCTCGCGCCGAGATCGCCCGCGCGGCCCGTACCCTTGCGCAGAGCTGCCTTGACGGCGAGCTGGACCCTGCCGACATCGACGCCGATGCCGTGGCCGGCCGCCTCTATACGCAGGGCCTGCCCGACCCTGACCTTCTTATCAGGACCTCCGGCGAGCTTCGTCTCTCCAACTACCTGCTGTGGCAGCTCGCCTACACCGAGTTTTACGTCACCGACACCTACTGGCCCGACTTCTCCCGTTGGGAGTTCCTGCGCGCCGTTAGGTCTTTCCAGAACCGCAACCGTCGCTTCGGGGGTGTTGTTGCTTCGTGAGCCAGGCTCAAGACAGCACGAACGAGTCAACTGCCGAGAAGACCCGCCGTTCGGGCTCCTCGGCAAACCAGAGCATCGGCCTGGACAGGCAGATCGATAAGCTCGAGGACCGCTGGAACGCCAAGGAAGACAAGCGAGCCGCCGGCTCCCTTGCTGGCCAAAAGGCCCGTTCTAAGACCGAGAAGGTCCTGACCAGGACCACCTCGGGCGCGATTTATGCCCTCGTGGTTCTCGCCTGCCTTTTTTGCGGCCCCTTCACTACCACGCTTTTGGTCATGTGCATGGCGTGGCTGTGCTGTTCGGAGTTCTTTAGGATCTCGCGCATGGGCGGCCGCATGCCCAACGAGTCCATCGGTCTTGCCGCGGCCCTGCTTTTCCCGCTGACGGCCTATGCCCGAGGCCTGGTCGCCCTGGTCATCGTGACGTTTTTGCTGCTCTTCTGCATCGCCTGCTGGTACGTCTTCACGCCGCGCGCAAACATCGCCGACGTGGCGGTGACGGCCTTGGGTCCCCTGTACACGTCTTTGGCCTTCTCGACCATCGTCTTGATCCGCGTGTACGACAAGGGTATCCCGGGCGCGCTTCTCGCATTGGGCGTCATGCTCTCCATCTGGGGAAACGACGCCTGTGCCTACTTTGTGGGCTCCAAGATCGGCGTCCACAAGCTCGCGCCGCGCATCTCTCCCAACAAGAGCTGGGAGGGTTTCTTTGGCGGGCTGTTTGCCTCGGTCCTTATCTGGGTGTTGATGAGCGTCCTCAACATCGTCGACATGTCGGTGCCGTTTGCCCTGTTCTCGGGCCTGGTCGTCGGCTTTTTTGGTGTCATTGGCGACCTATTTGAGTCGCGCATCAAGCGCGGCGTGGGCGTCAAGGATTCGGGCAACCTCATGCCCGGCCACGGCGGGCTTCTCGACCGTTCCGATTCTCTTCTTTTTGGTTGTATGGCTGCTTACTTTCTTTTGCTGGTTGGGGGTGTCTTGGTATGAGCATCTTTGAGGAAAGGTCCCGCCAGGGCGCTTCTCGCCAATTTCCCATTAAGGTCGCGATCCTTGGCTGCTCGGGTTCCATTGGTCAGCAGACCCTGGACGTATGCCGCCACCACGCCGATAAGCTGCAGGTAGTCGCCCTGTCGGTCAACACTTCGACCGCCTTTTTGGCCGCCGCCGCGCAGGAGTTCAGCGTCTCCCACGTCGCTGTGGCAGATGCCCGCATGAAGGACGACCCCAACCTCGCCGACCTGCCGGGTGGTTGCAGCGTGACCCTTGGCGAGAAGGCCGTGACCGAGCTGGCGACGCTTGACGACGTTGACATCGTGGTCAACGCCCTCGTGGGCTTTGCCGGCATCCACGCCGGCTTTGAGGCCCTGCGTGCCGGGAAGTCTCTGGCCTATGCCAACAAGGAGTCCATTGTCTGCGGCGGCGATCTTTTGATGCCGCTCGTCAAGCCCGGCAAGCTCATCCCGGTGGACTCCGAGCACAGCGCCATATTCCAGTGCATCGTTGGCGAGAACCCCGCCGATGTCTCCAAGATCTGGCTCACCTGCTCGGGCGGACCCTTCTATGGCATGACCCGCGAGCAGCTGGCCGGCGTCACCGCGGCCCAGGCCCTGGCGCACCCCACCTGGCGCATGGGCGCCAAGATCACGATCGACAGCGCGACCCTTATGAACAAGGGCCTCGAGGTTCTTGAGGCAAGCCAGCTCTTTGAGGTTGCGATCGACGACGTTTGCGTGCTTGTGCACCGTCAAAGCAAGATCCACTCGATGGTGGAGTTTCGCGACGGCGTGGTAAAGGCCCAGCTCGGCGGCTCGGACATGCGCGCGCCCATCCAGTACGCCTTGAGTTATCCCCAGCGCTGGGAGGCCACGGCCGCCCGCGTCAACTGGTGCGACCAGGACCCCTTTACCTTTGGCGAGGCCGACGAGAAGAGCTTCGGCTGCCTGGCGCTTGCCAAGGAAGCAGGCCGCGTCGGCGGCACGATGCCGTGCGTCATGAACGCGGCAAACGAGGTCGCAAACGCTGCCTTTAGGGCCGGTGCCTGCGGTTTTCTCGACATCGAAAGCCTGGTCTCCAAGGTCATGGCAAAATCTTGCGCCGAGAAGGTCGAGTCCTGCGAGCAGCTCGTCGAGGTCGACGCCCGCTCCCGCGCGCTGGCCCGTGAGCTTTTGGCCGAGGTTGCCCAGTGAGTACCCTCATAAGCGTCCTCTCGGCTGTTTTCTGGGGCCTTCTCGTCTTATCCCTGCTCGTCTTTGTGCACGAGGGCGGCCACTTCTTGGCGGCCCGTGCCCTGGGTGTGCGCGTGACCGAGTTCTTCCTGGGCCTGCCGTGCCGCTGGCGTATCTCGGCCAAGAGCAAGAAACTCGGCACTGAGTACGGCGTGACCCCGCTGCTTTTGGGCGGCTACAACCGTATCTGCGGCATGGCGGGCACCAATGACCCTCTGCTTGCACCTGCTCTTGAGATCATCATGGCCCGCGGCCGCGTAACGGGCGAGGAGCTTGCGAAGGAGCTGGGCTGCGACCTTGCCGACGCGTACCGAGTCTTCGAGACCCTTGCCGACTGGGGCTCCATCAGGCCCTTCTACGACCCTGTCCTGGGCGAGGACCCCAATCAAAAGGACTGGCCCGCGGCTTTCGAGACGCTGGCCCGCGACGGGGCGCTTCTCACCGAGTACGATCGCGGCCACGACTTCTCGACGCCCGGCTCCACCGCCGCCGGCGAGCCCCATCCCATCAACATGGACGCCGAGAAGTTCTTGGCACAGGAGCGTTCCCACACCTACCTGGGCGCGAACTTCCTCGGCCGCGTCTTCATGCTGCTGGCGGGCCCCGCGGTAAACATCCTTCTGGCGTTTCTCATCGTTGCTGGTTCCCTTATGTACACCGGCGTCTCGTACGTAAAGAACGTGTCCACCGTGAGCGCAATCGAGGCCGGCTCCTACGCCGAGGCCTGCGGCCTTGAGGCGGGCGACACCATCACCGCCCTCGACGACACGCAGGTCTCCACCTGGACCGAGCTTCTCACCGCCTTGACTCCCTACCTGGAAGAGGGCCGCGACTTCACGCTTGCCGTCAAGAGGGAAGAGGGGCAGGTCACCTTAGACGTTGACCTGCCCGACGGCCAGGCGGTGTCGATGTTTGGCATCAACGCGGTGACCGAGGTCTACCGCCCCAGCTTTGGAGAGGCGGCGCGCTACGCCCTCTCTTACGGCCAGCAGGTGGCGACCTACGCCTTTAGGCTCATCGTCCCAAGCGAGACCGTTGAGGTCTTAAGCCAGTCCTCCTCAGTCGTGGGCATCTCTGTCATGGCATCGCAGGCGGCCTCCAGCGGCCCGAGCACGCTTATCCAGTTCATCGCCGCGATCTCGATGTCGCTTGGCTTCATGAACCTGCTGCCCATCCCGCCCCTGGACGGCGGCAAGATCTTGATCGAGGCCATCCAGCTCGTCATTCGTCGCGATCTCTCGCTTAAGGTTCAAAACATCATCACCTATGTTGGCCTGGCCTTTTTCCTCTTTATCTTTGTCTTTGCGCTGAGAAACGACATCTTGAACTTTGTGATTGGGTAGGCGATATCCCATGGAAAGCAACTCCAACGTCACCCCTCGTAGCTTGACGCGCCCCGTCTTTGTCGGAGACGTGCAGGTGGGCGGCGGCGCCCCCGTGAGCGTGCAGTCCATGTGCACGACCAACACGGCAGACGCCGAGGCGACCCTGACCCAGATTCGCGGGCTGGCAGACGCCGGCTGCGAGATCATCCGCGTGGCAATCCCCAACGCAAACGTGCTGGACGGTTTCTCGCAGATCTGCGCCGAGTCGCCCCTGCCGGTTGTCGCCGACATCCACTTTGACCACAAGCTGGCCATCGAGGCGGCCCACCGAGGCGCGGCCGCCATGCGCATCAACCCCGGAAACATCGGCGACTGGTCGCGCGTGGACGCCTGCATCGACGCGGCGGGCGAGGCCGGCATCCCCATCCGTATTGGCGTGAACGCCGGCTCCCTTGACAAGAAGATCGCCGAGGACCCCTCGCTTTCCCAGCCCGAGAAGCTCGTGAGCTCGTGCGAGGCCTTTGTCGACCACTTCGAGAACCGCGGCTTCGACAAGATCGTCCTCTCCGCCAAGGCGCACGACGTGCCCACGACGCTTGCCACCTACCGCATGCTGTCCCAGCGCATGCCGCAGTACCCCCTGCACGTGGGCGTTACCGAGGCGGGCACCCTGCGTCAGGGCACCGTTAAGAACGCCTGCGGCGTGGGCATCCTGCTTGAGCAGGGCATCGGCGACACCATGCGCCTCTCGCTCACCGCAGACCCGGTCGAGGAGGTCTACGTCGCCTGGGACCTCCTGAGCGCCCTCGGAATGCGCCGCCTGCGCCCCGAGCTGGTGAGCTGCCCCACGTGCGGCCGCTGCCAGGTCAACATGATCCCTATCGCCGAGGAGGTTTCTCGCCGCCTGCAGGGCATCGCCGCGCCGATCAGCGTCGCCGTCATGGGCTGCGCCGTCAACGGCCCCGGCGAGGCCAAGGACGCCGACATCGGCATGGCGAGCGGCCAGGGCCAGGCGATGCTCTTCGCCAAGGGCGAGCCGATTCGCCGCGTCCCCGAGGACAAGATGGTCGACGAGCTGTTCCGCGAGATCCAAGAGCGCTTTCTTTAGGCTCATGTAATAGAATCAGTAAAGTTTTTCTCGGCAAAGACGCGCAAAAGCCGCGCTGAAAGGTTGGTTTGGTTTGAAACGTTACCAGACGATGTCTAAACTCTATGCCCCCACGCTTAAAGAGGACCCCAACGAGGCCGAGCTTGTGAGCCACAAGCTGCTCCTTCGCGCGGGCATGATCCGCAAGACCGCGGCGGGCCTCTACAGCTACCTGCCGCTATGCTGGCGCGTGATTCGCAAAATCGAGGACGTCATCCGCGACGAGATGGAGGGCATCGGCGCCCAGGAGATGCTGACCCCCATCGTCACCCCCGCCGAGCTGTGGGAGCAGTCCGGCCGCTACGCCGCCTACGGCCCCGAGCTCATGCGCCTGAAGGATCGCCACGACCGCGACTTTGTCCTGGGCCCCACCCACGAGGAGACCTACACCGACCTGGTGCGCAACGAGCTTCGCAGCTACAAGCAGCTGCCCGTCACGCTCTACCACATCCAGGACAAGTTCCGCGACGAGCTGCGCCCCCGCTTTGGCCTCATGCGCGGCCGCGAGTTCATTATGAAGGACGCCTACTCGTTTAGCGCCACGCAGGAGTCCCTGCAGCAGTGCTACGACGACGAGAAGGCCGCCTATGCCCGCATCGCCGAGCGCTGCGGTTTGAAGGCACTGCCCGTCGTGGCCGACTCCGGCCAGATCGGCGGCGACACTTCTGTGGAGTTCATGGCCCTGGCAGACGCCGGCGAGGCCGAGCTGGTGTGGTGCGACTGCGGCTTTGCGGCCGACACCGAGGCCGCCACCACCAAGGTCCCCGTTGTCGACGGGCCCGGCGAGGGCGTCTTGACCCGCATCGAGACCCCGGGCGTCCACAGCATCGAGGAGCTGGCCGCCTTCCTCAATATCCCCGCCAACGCAACCGTCAAGTCTTTGTGCCTTATCGACGCCGACGAGAAGCCCGTGCTGGCGCTGGTCCCCGGCGACCACGAGCTCAACGACTGCAAGGCCGAGCACGTCTTTGGCCTGGGTTACCGCATGATGATCGATGAGGAGCTTGCCGGCTTTGGCCTGCCCAAGGGCTCCATCGGCCCCGTGAACCTTCCCGAGGGCATCCGCATCGTGTGCGACGAGTCCTTGAAGGACGTCCACAGCTGGGGCTGCGGCGCCAACGTCGACGGCTACCACTACATCGGCATCGAGCCCGGCCGTGACTTCACCGTGGGCGAGTGGGCCGACCTCATCACCGTGCGCGAGGGCGACCCCTGCCCCAAGTGCGGCTGCGCGCTGCACACCGCCCGCGGCATCGAGATTTCCCAGGTCTTCCAGCTGGGCACCAAGTACTCCGAGTCCATGGGCGCCACCTTCATGGACGAGGACGGCCGCGAGAAGCCCTTCCTCATGGGTTGCTACGGCATCGGCGTCTCGCGCATGGTGAGCGCCGTAGTCGAGCAGCACAACGACGAGAACGGCATCTGCTGGCCCGTATGCGTGGCCCCCTACGAGGTTGAGGTCATCGCCATGAACGTGGGCGACGACGTGGTGTGGCCCGTGGCACAAAAGGTCACCGAGGAGCTTGCCGCAGCCGACCTCGAGGTCGTTTTGGACGACCGCAAGGAGCGCCCGGGCGTGAAGTTTGCCGACGCCGACCTCATCGGCCTGCCGTACCAGGTCATCCTGGGCAAGCGCGGCGTGGCCAACGGCCAGGCCGAGGTCAAGGTCCGCGCCACCGGCGAGCGCTTTGACGTGGCTTTGGACGAGCTGGCTGCGTGGCTTAGCGAGAAGATCGTGCCCGCGCGCGCCTAAGCTTTTCTCGGTGCTTCACACGCGCAAAACGGAGCTGCTCTGTTGGTGCCCCGAGAGATCGGGGCACTTCTTATGAGGGGATTCGAGGGGAGAAGACATGAATTACGGTGAGCTTGCGGCTTCTGCCAGGGGAAACATCGGCCCGTACTGCAAGGCCTGCCCCAAGTGCGATGGGCGCGGGTGCCGTGGGCAGATTCCCGGGCCGGGGGCCAAGGGCACGGGTACCGTGGCAATCCGCAACCACGAGGCCTGGCAGCAGGTGCTGGTCAACATGGACACGATGCACCCGTACTTTGAGGCCCAGACCAGTGTGAACGTGCTGAGACGCGACCTGTCGCTGCCCGTTATGGTCGGCCCCGTTGGCGACGTGCAGCGCCACTACGGCGAGAAATACGACACCGTGGGCTACAACGGTTGCATCCTTGAGGCGGCCAGCGCGTTTGGCACGTTGGCCTGGACCGGCGACGGACTCGACCCGCAGATCATGACGAAGTCCTGCGAGGCAATCGCCGGGCTGGGAGGCGCCGGCGTCGTTACCGTGAAGCCATGGGACGCCGTGACCCTTGAGCGCAAGCTTGGTCAGGCGCTTGCCGCCAAACCGGCCGCCGTTGCCATGGACATCGATGCTGCGGGGTTGCCCTTCCTCAAAGGCCAGAACCCGCCCGCGGGGGCCAAGGACGCCGGACAGGTGGCCGAGGTTGCCAGCGCCTGTCACGAGCAAGGCGTGCCGTTTGTCCTCAAAGGCGTCATGACGCCCCGTGCGGCCGTGGCAGCAGTCCAGGCAGGCGTCGACGCCATCGTGGTCTCAAACCACGGCGGGCGCGTCCTTGACGGCGTCCCTGCGACGGCAGAGGTGCTGCCCGCGATTGCCGATGCAGTAGGGGAGGACATCGAGATCCTGGTCGACGGCGGCATCCGCAGCGGTCTGGATGTCTTCCGTGCCCTGGCACTTGGAGCCAACGCCGTCCTCATGTGCCGCCCGTTCGTTGTTGCGACCTTCGGCGCCGGCGAGAAGGGCGTGGCCGACTACCTGGGCCAGCTCAAAGCCGAGCTGGCCGATACCATGGAGATGTGCGGCGCCGCCACCATTACCGACATCACCGTCGACATGCTCTTTGATCCCGGCCGCTAGCCACCCCTTGAAAACCTGCCGTTCTCTGTACCGTTTCCAAAATTAGGGCCGTTCTCTGTACTGAGAACGGCCCTATTTGCTGGTTCCAGCCCTGACTCCCACAGAGAACAACGCATTTCTCAGCACCAATCAGGTAGACCTACAGAGAACGTCGGTTTTGTAAGCGTCCGTCAACCAAGACATAAAAAACACCCCCGCGTAAGTCGATGCGCGGGGGCGTTTGCTTCTATGGTGGGCCCAGCAGGATTCGAACCTGCAACCCAGGGATTATGAGTCCCCTGCGCTAACCGTTGCGCCATGAGCCCGTTTATGAAAAAAGCGACGACCGAAGCCGCCGCTCTAAATTACATGGTGGAGAATAGGGGGTTCGAACCCCTGACCTCGTGACTGCCAGTCACGCGCTCTCCCAACTGAGCTAATTCCCCGTGCTTGGTGCGGGGATTACTATAGCAAAACTCTTTAGGCGCACAAGCGAGAATTTCAAATTTTTTTCTCGCCCCCGCAGACGTGCGCCCAGACCCCGCCTTAGCGGCCCGTGATCGCGCGCCTGAGCATCAAGACGTAGGCCTCGGCGCCCTCGGGGCGAAGGTGGGTGCCGTCGTCCCAGAAGTACTCGTCGTGGCCCGCGCTCTCGGAGTACCAGTCGATGATGCTCACGTTGTCGTACTGGGCCGCGATCTCCTTGAACAGCTCGTTGTTCATGTCTTGCAGCGCAAGCGGCACGCGCACGGTGCAAATGTAAATCTGCTTGCTGGGGTCCACGGCGTCGATCAGGGCGCGCACGTCGTCCTCGCGCGCCACGCCGTTGTCGCCGATGGCCCAGACCACGATGTCCTTGTCGTAGCCGGCCGCCTGGCAAGACTGGTAGACCTCGACGCCGGTATAGAGCTGGCGGCCGATCGCGGCGTCCATGTAGCCGTTGGGGAAGTACTTGTAGAACTGGGTCTCGGCCCCCTTGGGCACCGAGTCGCCGATCACGATGACCGAGGCGTCGGTGGCGCCCGTGGAGACGTCGATGGCGTGCGAGGTGTTGTTGATTGTATCGGTGGCCTGCGCAAAGGCGGTCCCGGCAAAGTAGGTGCCCGTGATGTCGAACTTGCGGTCCTGCGGGGTCGTGGTCTCGTCGGCCGTCTGCTCCATCATCTCCTCGGGCACCTGGACAGCCGCCGGGTTTTGCGTCTCGGCCGAGACGGGGGAGAGGAGAAGGACGAGGACGGCCACCACGGCAACAGCATCGGCGAGAAGACCCAGCGAGAAGCGGGCCTTCACGGGGCCAACCTTGAGGTGCCTGCCCTCGGCGGCGTCCTTCTTGGGTGCCTCGAACAGGCGATACATCACCTCGGAGAGGGCAATGATGCCCAAGAACTCAAGGGCCCACTGCCACCAGGCAAGCTCGGTCGTGCGGGTTGCCGGGTTGAAGACGATAAGGATAGGGTAGTGGCAAAGGTAAGCCGCAAACGAGCGCTTGCCCAAAACCGCCAGGGGCTTCGCGCCCAGGACCCTGCCCACAAGGCTTCCCGGGTTCGAGACACAGGCGATGAACAGGCCGGTCAAGACGGCGGCCAGAAGGAAGCCCCCGTGGTACGAGAAGCTGGAATAGCCGTCGACGGTAAATGAAAGCACGACTAGGCCCGCCAGGCAGGCGGCTGCCAGGCCATCGTAGGCAATCGCGGGCAGCTCGACCTTGTGGCCCTTGAGCTGCCAGGCAAGGCCCCTGCCCGAAGTCGCGATGGCAAAGGCCGCGCCAACCAGGAACTCGGCCGCGCGGGTGTCGGGGCCGTAGTAGATACGGGAGGTGTCGGCCTGCGGGTTGTAGAGCAAGGCCATGGCAAGGGCCGTTACCGCCGCCAGGGCAACCGTGACGACGGTGCTCTTGTGGCGCGAGTTGGTGGCGCGGATGATGAAGAGCAGCACCACGGGCCACACGATGTAGAGCTGCATGACGACGCCCAGGTACCACAGGTGCGTGAGGGGGGAAGGCAGGCCGGCCGCCGCGAAGTACGAGACCTCGCGGACGATGTAGAAGATGTTCTCGACAAAGAAAACCGCAGGCAGGGCGTCCGACTTCACCTTAGAGAGCAGGTTTGTGGCAAATAACGCGCACAGCGCCGCCGTGAGGCCCACGACAAAAAGCGCCGCCGGCATGAGCCTTTTCACGCGGCCGAGAAGGACCTTGAAGTAGTCGAAGCCGGCCTTGCTCTGCGCCTTCTTAAGGATCGAGAGCGTGGTGAGGTAGCCGGTGAGGGCCAAGAAGACGGTGACGCCAAAGAAGCCGCCGGGAAGCCAGGTGGCGTTGGCGTGGTAGACCACGACGCCCAGGATAGCCAATAGGCGCAGGCCGTCGAGGGCATCAACGCGCGCAGAGGCATTAGAGGCGGCAGAAGCAGAGCGATTGGACACGGTTTTCTCCGTAAGAAGACGTGGGTTTGGATAAGATTCAGCCTTTGAATTATAGGCACGGCGCCCGGTGACAAATCGCGGGTATTTGCAAATGTCGGCGTAGATGCAGAGTAATTCTAAAAATGTGAACGCGCCTGTTTGCCCGTATAATGAAATGCTGTTTGAACAACGCCGGGGCTAGACTGCCTCGCAACCAGATAGACAAGGTGTTTGGCTTTGATAGCACTAGCCGACAAGATCTCTAAGTCATTTGGCGGGCGTGTCCTGTACACGTCTGCGTCTTTGCAGCTCAACGCAGGTGAGCGCTGGGCGTTGGTGGGCCCCAACGGCTCGGGCAAGACGACGTTTCTCAAGATCTTCATGGGCCTCGAGACGGCCGATGAGGGCACGATAACATTCGCCAAGGACACCTCGGTTGGCTACCTCGAGCAGGAGACCAAGCTCTTTGGCAACAGGAGCGCCCTGCAAGAGGTCATCGACAGCGCTCAAGAGATCAAGCGCGTCGAGGCCCGCGTGGCCGAGCTCGAGGCGCTTATCTCCTCGACCGAGCCGGGCCTTGAGCTCGACCGCCTGTTGGAGGAGTACGGGCATGCCCAGGACCGCTTCGAGCGCCTGGGCGGCTACGAGCTTGAGAGCCGCGCCCGCCAGATCTTGTCTGGCCTGGGCTTTCCCGTCGAGGACTTCGACAAGCCGGCCGAGGACTTCTCGGGCGGCTGGCAGATGCGCATCTCGCTGTCCAAGCTGTTGCTTCGCCACCCCGACCTGCTGATGCTCGACGAGCCCACCAACCACCTGGACCTCGAGAGCGTCAAGTGGCTGGAGCAGTTCATCGCAAACTACGACGGCGCCGTTTTTCTCGTCTCCCACGACCGCGCCTTCATGGACGCCTGCGTGAGCCACGTGGCCGCCGTCGAGAACCGACGCATCACGACCTATACCGGCAACTACTCGAGCTATCTCAAGCAGCGCGAGGACAACCTCGAGCAGATGAGGGCCAAGCGAGCCGCGCAGGAGCGCGAGATCGCCCATATGCAGGTCTTTGTCGACAAGTTTAGGTACAAGCCCACCAAGGCGGCCCAGGCCCAGGAGCGCATGAAGAAGATCGAGCAGATTAAAAGCGAGCTCGTGATCTTGCCCGAGGGCACCAAGAAGGCGCACTTCCACTTCCCCGAGCCCCCGCGCACGGGCGACATGGTCCTTACGGTCAAGGGCGGCTCGAAGTCCTTTGGCGAGAACCTCGTGTGGAAAGACGCCGACCTTACCCTTTATCGCGGCGACCACGTGGCCCTTGTTGGCCCCAACGGCGCCGGTAAGTCGACCCTCATGAAGGTCATCCACGGCGGGCTGGGCCTTGACGCCGGCACCTGCGAGATGGGCCTCAACGTCACCCAGGCCTACTATGCCCAGCACCAGCTGGAGGAGCTCAACGAGTCCAACACGGTCATGGCCGAGCTCGACTCGGTGGCGCCGGGCTGGACCACGTCCGAGGAGCGCCGCCTTCTGGGCGCCTTCCTCTTCCACGGCGACGACGTTGAGAAGCGCGTGGGCGTGCTCTCGGGCGGCGAGAGGGCCCGTTTGGCTCTGGCCAAGATGCTGGTGGCCCCCAACCCGCTGCTTCTTCTCGACGAGCCCACCAACCACCTGGACATCGACTCGGTCGACATCCTCGAGCGGGCCTTGGTCGAGTTCCCGGGAACCATCGTCTTGATCTCGCACGACGAGCACCTAGTGCGCGCCGTGGCCAACAAGGTCGTGGACGTGCGCGACCACAAGGTCACCCTCTACGACGGCGACTACGACTACTACCTCTTTAAACGCGCCGAGCTCGAGGGCCGCGCCCTTGAGGCCACAGGCGCAAACGCGCCGCAGGTCAACGGCAAGGCCGCGCAGGCCTCCGTCGCCGCTGCCGCGCCCGCAGCGCCTGCCGGCCGCAACGTCAAGACCAAGGAGCAGCGCCGCGCCGAGGCCGAGGAGCGCAAGCGCAGAAACGAGGCCTTGAAGGGCGAGAAGAAGCGCCTGCGCGAGGTCGAGGCCGCCCTTGAGCCCGCCCGCAAGCGCTACAAGGAGCTCATGGACCTCATGGCCGACGAGGCCCTGTACAACGACTCGGCCAAGTTCGACGAGTGCATGAAGGAGTACACGGCCTTGTCAAAGAAGATCCCGTCGCTTGAGGAAGAGTGGCTCGAGCTCTCGGAGCTGATCGAGGGGGCCGCGAATGCCTAAGGCGCTTAAATTCTCGTCTTATGCCGTGCGCCTGCTGGCGTGGGGCCTGTGCCTTCTCACCGTCCTGGACGCGCTGGGCAACTTCCGCTTTCGCGCGGCGCTTCTGGGCGTGAACAGCATCGTGACCAGGCTCATCCCGCAGGCGATATCGGGGCTCTTCGTCTTCCAGACCCCCTTTGGCGGGGCCTTTCGCGGCGACTTCGCTCTGACCTGTGTTTTATTGCTCGTGATCGAGTGGCTTCTTGCCAAGGCCTCCGCGTCGTGGCGCCGCCGCCCGCAAGAGGGGAGGCGCGTTGCTCTCGACCGATAGGATCGTCTCCATCGTCGTCTCGGTGGTGCTCGTGATGTTCTCGGCCATCGTGCACGAGGTCGCCCACGGCTGGGTGGCCTTCAAGTGCGGAGACGAGACGGCCAAGCGCGCCGGGCGCCTTACCCTGGACCCGCGCGCCCACCTGGACAGCTTTGGCTCCATCGTCTTGCCGCTGCTCATGGCCGCGATGGGCGGGCCCATGTTTGCCTTTGCCAAGCCCGTGCCGTACAACCCGTACAACCTCAAGCACCGCGACCGCGACGAGGTCTTTGTCGCGCTTGCGGGGCCCCTCTCCAATATCTTGCAGGCACTTCTCGGCTGCGCGATCTTGGCCGCGGTCTACACGCCGCTCACCGACGCCTACGTCAACGGCGTCCTGCCGTACGAGGTCGTGCGCTGGGCGATTCGCATCGTGACCACGTACATGTACGTGAACCTTTGCCTGGCGTTTTTCAACCTCATCCCGCTGCCGCCGCTCGACGGCTCCAAGATCGTCATGCCGTTTCTTAAGGGCCAGGCACGCGAGAAGTACTACGCGCTGCAGGCCTACGCCATGCCGATCCTGCTTATCTTGCTCTACGGCCTGCCGTACCTGCTGCCCATCGACCCTTTGAGCATCTACCTGGACTTCACCGCCGGCAACATTTACGACCTGCTGGTCTCGGTGGTGGGCTAGATGAGCTACAAGGTTCGCACCCAGGCATACTCGGGCCCCTTTGACCTGCTGCTTCAGCTTGTCAACCGCCAGAAGGTCACCATCGGCTCGATCTCTATCTCGGAGGTGGCCAACCAGTACCTGGAAGAGGTCGAGCGCATGCAGGACCTCGACCTCGAGGTGGCGAGCGACTTTGTCCTGGTGGCCTCGACCTTGCTGGACATCAAGGCGGCCTCGCTTGTTCCCAATGAGCCCATCAAAAAGACCGACGACTTCGAGGATGACGACGAGCTCGAGGGCCTGACGGCAGACGAGGCGCGCGAGGTCCTTATCGCCCGCTTGATAGCCTACAAGCAGTTCCGTGCGGCCGGCGCCGCCCTGGGGGCGCGCGCCGAGGCCGAGGGCCGCATGATGCCGCGCACCGTGGGGCCCGACCCGGATTTCCTGGGCCTCATGCCCGACTACCTGGAGGGCATTTCTCTGCGCAGCCTGGCCGTCATCTGCGCCGACATCGACAGCAAGCGCGAGACCTTCTTGCTGGAGGCCGAGCACATCGCGCCGCGTCGCTTGCCTGTGGCCTTGACCACGGCATCGGTCGACCGCCTGGTGCGCGGGCGCGGCAAGCTGACCTTCACCGAGCTTTTGGACGGGCAGGACTCGCCCGAGATCGTGGTCGTCAACTTCCTGGCCGTTCTCGATCTCTTTAAACGTGGCCTTATCAGCGTCAAGCAAGACGAGATTTTTGCCGAGATCGAGATCGAGCACATCGAAGGGGCCGCCGCCTTTGAGCTGGACGACTCTGTCTTGGCCGAGCTGGACGACGATTGGGCCGACGCCGAGATCCAAAACGCGGCCGAGGCCAAAGAAGCGCTTGAGAAGATGGCCCGCGACAATAAGACGCAAGGGGAGCAGGAGTAGCCCATGGAAGACCTAACCCGTATCGATTCCGGCAGCTTGAAGGGCATGCTCGAGGCGCTGCTTTTGGTCTCGGACGACTCCGTCTCGGCCATCGAGCTGGCCAAGGTGACGGGCGCCGCCCCCGGCGAGGTGGCGGGTGCCTTGGCCGAGCTGGCGGCCGAGTACTCAGACGCCAACCGCGGCTTCCAGCTGCGCGAGGTCGCGGGCGGCTGGCGCCTGTTCACGCACCCCGCCTACCACGACCAGGTGGCCGACTACGTGGTGTCCTGGGACACCCGGCGCCTGTCGCAGGCGGCTCTGGAGACCCTGGCCGTCATCGCCTACCACCAGCCCGTGACCCGCGAGGGCGTGCGCGCCATCCGCGGCGTCAACTCCGACGGCGTCATCGGCTCATTGAAGGAGAAGGGCCTGGTACGCGAGGTGGGCCACGAGCCCGACCGCACCCGCGCCGTGCTTTTTGGCACCACCCGCCAGTTCCTCGAGCGCTTTGGCCTGCGCTCCATCAAGGACCTGCCGCCCCTGGAGGACTTCGCCCCCGACGAGGAGTCCAAGCGCTTCATCCGCGAGAGGCTCTCGGGCAGGCAGATCTCCTCGACCCTGGAGGAGGCGGCCGAGGACCTGGACGAGGAAAGCGAGCTTCTCGCCGACGCCGAGCCCGATGCCGACCAGCCTGTGGAGGAAAACTAGCCATGCTGCAAGACGGCGAGAAGATCGTCCCCATGCGCCTGCAGCGCTTTTTGGCGCGCGCCGGCGTGGCCAGTCGCCGCGGCTCCGAGCGCCTGATGACGCAGGGCCGCGTGCGAGTGAACGGCCAGGTCGTGACCGAGCTGGGTAGCAAGGTCGACCCCAACTGCGACATCGTCACCGTCGACGGCGTCGAGTGCTCGATCCACGAGAAGCCCGCCTACCTCATGCTCTATAAGCCCGCGGGCTACCTCACCACCATGAGCGACCCCCAGGGCCGTCCCTGCGTGGCAGAGCTCGTGCCCTGCGAGAAGTACCCGGGCCTCTACCCGGTGGGCCGCCTGGACTTCGACACCACAGGCCTTCTCCTCTTCACGACCGATGGCGACGCGGGGCAGGAGCTTTTGCACCCCTCGCACCACGTGACCAAGCACTACGTGGCTTTGATCAAAGGTGAGCTCAACCACGAGCAGATCGCGAGGCTCGAGGCTGGGATCCAGCTCGAGGACGGCATTGCCGCCCCCGCCAAGGTCGAGGTCCTGGGCCCCAAAAGCCCGCTCTTCTCACTGGTGGCCCCCAAAGGCGTGGGCACAGACCGCATAGGACGCCCCAACTCGGTGGTGGGGCTCACCATCCACGAGGGCAGAAAACACCAGGTCAAGAAGATGATGCTCGCCGCCGGGCACAAGGTCTTGCGCCTGCACCGCGACGCCTTTGGCCCCTTGGTTCTCAACGGTGTCGAGCCGGGCCAGTGGCGCGACTTGACCGAGGGCGAGGTCGCCGCCGTCATGGCCGCCTGCGGCAGGGCCTAACAACACGTATACTCAAACGTTGCAAAACACCACGAAAGGATTCGTATGATCGTCGCAATCGATGGGCCCTCGGGCTCGGGCAAGTCTTCCATCGCGCGCGCCATCGCCAAGGAGTGCGACCTGGTCTTCCTCGACACGGGAGCGATGTATCGCTCGGTGGCCGCTGAGTGCCTCCACCTGGGCATCGACCCCGAGGACGCCCCGGCCGTGGCCCAGGTTGCCCGCGACATCAAGATCGAGTTCGCGCCCGCCGAGGACGGCCAGCGCGTCTTTGCCAACGGCCGCGACGTGACCCGCGTCATCCGCACACCCGAGGTCGAGCTTGCCGTCTCGCCCGTCTCGGCCAACCCCGCCGTGCGCGAGGTCATGGTCGAGCTGCAGCGTAAAGTGGGCGAGGGCGGCAACGTGGTTGCCGAGGGCCGCGACATCGGCACCGTCGTCTTCCCGGCGGCAGAGGTCAAGGTCTTTCTCACCGCCTCGCCCGAGGCCCGCGCCCGTCGCCGCGCCGTGCAGCGCCTGGGCAAGAACCTGGCGACCGAGCCGCACGTCTCGCCCGACCCCGCCGAGGAGCAAAAGATCTTGGCCGACCTCAAGCGCCGCGACGACTACGACTCGAGCCGCGCGACCTCTCCTTTGAAGCCGGCCCAAGACGCCTATATCCTGGACTCCTCTGACATGACGTTTGACCAGGTAATCGACAAGATCTGCTCGCTTAACGACGCGCTCGCCGCCCGCCGCGCGCGCTAAGAGCCAACACTTACTGGAGGACCTGTGGCTCAAGAGAAAAACAAGGCCGACGCCAAACCAAAGAGAAAAGACGGCGAGAAGCTCAAGGCTTTTGCCGGCAACACCTATGAGGACTACTACGACGCCGCCATGGCCGATTTTCCCTGGACGGCCCGCGTCCTGATGAACATCGTGGTGGCCGCCTGCTACGCCTTTACCAAGCTCATGTGGCCCTGGGAGGTCGAGCACGCCGAGCTTCTGGCCAATGACGCCCGCGGCCGCGTGATCATCCAGAACCACGAGTCCATGCTCGAGCCCGTGATCATGGTCGTCGTGCTTTGGCACGCAGGCGTCCACACGCGCATCATCTACAAGAGCGAGTTCGACAAGATCGGCATCGCGACCTGGCTTTTCTCGCGTGTGGGCGGCTTTCCCGTCTCGCGCGGCACGGCCGACATGAAGGCCGTCCGCCGGGCGCGCGCGGCCCTGCAGCGCGGCGAGTGCCTGCTGATCTATCCCGAGGGTACGCGCGTGAAGGACGACGCGGCGGCCGAGGTCCACGGCGGCTATGCCCTGATTGCGCAGCTCGCCAAGGCCCCGGTGCAGCCCACGGCCGTCGTGGGTGCCCGTAAGCTGCACTTTCGCAAGCGCGTGAAGCTTGACGTGGCCGAACCCATCGAGTGGTCGGCGATGCAGGCACCCAAGAAGAAGGAGCAGCTTGCCGAGATGGAGAAGCGCGGCATGGACGAGGTCTTTGCCCTGCGCGACGGCCTGCGCCGCGCCTACCCCAAACTGGAGGGCTAGGTCATGGCCAAAGTCGTCATAGCCAGCGAGGCCGGCGCCTGCTACGGCGTCGAGCGCGCCCTGCAGATGGTCAACGCCGCGGCCCAGAAGTCCCAGGTCGCGGTCCATACCCTGGGTCCCTTGATCCACAATCCCCGTGTGGTGGCCGAGCTTGCCGAGAAGGGCGTGAGCGTTGTCTCTCGCCCCGAGGAAGCGGCGGGGGAGACCTTGCTTCTCCGCACCCACGGCGTCACCCCTGCCGAGCAAAAATGCGCCGAGGACCTGTGCCATGAGGTCTTGGACGCAACCTGCCCCTTTGTAAAAAAGGTGCATCTAGCTGCGTCTCGTTTGCACAAGGAAGGCTACCAGGTGGTAGTCGTTGGCGAGAAGGGCCACCCCGAGGTCGAGGCCACGTTGCCGCACGCCCCCGGCGCCGTCGTGGTGGGCTCGGCAAACGAGGCCGCCGGGTTGCCCGAGTGCAAGAAGATCGGCGTCGTGGTCCAGACCACGCAGTCGCGTGCCAACCTCGAGAAGGTCGTGGCCGCCCTCCTCGGCCGCGCCGAGGAGGTGCGCGTCGTCAACACCATCTGCGAGGCCACCTCCGGCCACCAGAAGGCCTGCGCCGACCTTGCGGCCATCGCCGACGTCATGATCGTCATCGGCGGGCGCATCTCGGCAAACACCACGCGCCTGGCCGAGATATCGGCCGAGCTGTGCCCGGCCACGCACCACATCGAGGGCGCAGACGAGCTTGACCCCGCCTGGTTTGCCGGCGCCCAGCTCATCGGCATCACCGCCGGCGCCAGCACGCCCGCAAGCCACATCGAGGCCGTCCGCGCCGCGATTCTTGAGACCGTGGGTGCCAACGTCTAATGGCCGAGCAGAAGCGCGCAGACTACGCCTCGACAAAAGAGCAGGTAATCGGTGCTTGGGTCGCCAAGGTCGAGGACCAAAGCCCCGCGTGGGAGGCGGGCATCGAGCCCGGCATGCGGATCGTCTCGGTAAACGGCCAGGCCATGCGCGACATCATCGACTGGCGCTGGGAGGCCGACGGCGGCTGGTGCGAGCTTGAGGTCTTCGACCCCAGCGACAACACCACCGCCAGCTGCGAGCTTTACCGCGAGCCCGGCGAGGACTGGGGCATCGAGTTCACCGATGTCCTCTTCGACGGCATCCAGACCTGCGTCAACGGCTGCGTCTTTTGCTTTATGGCGATGCTTCCCAAAGAGGCCCGCGCCTCGCTTACCCTGCGCGACGACGACTACCGCCTGTCGTTTTTGCAGGGCAACTTCGTGACCCTAACCAACGTGAGCGACGCCGACGCCGAGCGCATCGTCAGCCACGGCCTGTCTCCCATGAACGTCTCGATCCACTGCATCTCGCCCGATGTGCGCCGCAAGATGATCGGCCCCCACGCCGCCCGCGGTGTCGAGGTCTTGGAGCGATTGTGTGCCGCAGGCATCGAGGTCCATGCCCAGATCGTGCTTTGCCCCGGCCTGAACGACGGAGACGAGCTTCACGCCACCCTCGACTGGGTCGAGAACCACCCGCAGGTCACGAGCCTGGCCATCGTCCCCATGGGCTACACCAAGCACTCCAAGCGCTTTGACCGCAGCTTCTCGGACGACATCGAGGCGAGCCGCGCCGTCGTGCGCCTGATCGAGCCCTACCAGGCCCGCGCCCGCAAGAGCTTGGGGATCACGCGCTTCCAACTCTCGGACGAGTTCTACGTCGACGCAGACATCGAGGTCCCGCCCGCCGAGACCTACGACGGCTACCCGCAGTTCTACGACGGCATCGGCATGCTGCGAAGCTTCCTCGACGAATGCGCCCTGGTGGTGGGCGAGCGTGCCGCCGAGTGCGCCCATGTCGAGAAGACCCTGGTCTCCCGCGGCCTTGACGCTCTTCTCGTCTGCGGAGAAGCCGCCGAGAAGACCATCCGGGTCTTTGGCGACTCGGCAAGCCCCGCGGGCCGCATCGGCGTGCAGGCCATCCGCAACGACTACTTTGGCGGCGACGTCAACGTGACCGGCCTCATCGTGAGCCAAGACCTTCTCGCCCAGTTGAGCGACAACCTTGCCGGCAAGCTCGTCATCTTGCCCGAGGTCATGTTCAACTTCGACAACGTGACCCTTGACGGAGACACGCAGGCCCACAT